>NZ_NEIQ01000012.1:0-249789 GCF_002112765.1 Pseudomonas sp. B6(2017)
CCGCACAGCGGCCTTGAACCAGAAAGTCCCAATAACTCTCCAGGCTGGAAAGTTGCGGTGCGAAGCGACAGCTCATTCCGACAATCGCGATGGGCTGCAAGCCCACATGCTGACCAATACCTTGTGCAAGGCGCTGTTCGTCGTCCATGACGCACTCCTGAATATATCCATTTCGTTAGTTTTGCAGACCTCGAAACTTCATTCCCCAGTCAGTATTCCGTCCACTCGAAAGCCGCCATAGGCTCATATAAAAACCATGGATATCAATGGTTTGAGATGTCATTGAATATTAGAAAAAGCCGCTGGCACGCCGGCTTCAAGGCCAAAATCCAAAACTAGCAGAAACTTTTTCTGGCACAAGACGGCTACTTGAGCGGAATATAGCCAATCACGCTCAAGGCTATTTCCAATAAACCTGGAAAATAATTGTAGATATAACGATCTGCAACTAATTCGGCTCTATTTCCCACCCCGGCTTAACAAACAATTAGTCTTGTTATCTTTGCACTGCTGCGCAAATTGCCAATCGTTATATCGGCCTAGAGAGTTTTTTTGACCGACGGTAGTCCTCTCAAGCACCGCTGGCAAAACGCTCGCGATAGCTGCCTGGGCTGATACCGATGCGTTCGCGAAACAACCGGGAGAACGAACTCACATCCAGGTAGCCGACCTGGACCGCGACCTGGTCGATGTTCTGGTCGCCCTGCTCCAGCAGCACCTTTGCCGCATCCAGTCGCAGGTTCTGCAGGTAGTTCAGCGGCGTGCTTTCCAGGGCCGCCTTGAAACGCCGGACGATGGTCTTCTCGCTCACGCACAGGGCCTGGGCCATGTCGCTCATGCGCACCTCACGGTGCATGTGGTTCTGCAGCCACTGCTGCGCCTGGCTGACCAGCGAGTCGTTGTGCTCGCGGGCGACCAGCAGCGGCAGGAAGGCGGCCTGGCTGTTCTGGCTGACGTCGATGAGCATGGTCCTGGCGGTCTGCCGACTGACCAGTGGCCCGGAAAATCGCTCGATGATCCGTACCGCCTGCAGCAGGTAGGACGCTTGCGCACCGGCGCAGACCAGCCGCTCGGCCTCGGTCAGGATCGGCCGCGGCTGCAGGTCCACCAAGGGAAAACGCTCACGGAACTGGCGCTCCAGCCACCAGGTGGTGGTGGCCGTACGCCGGTCGAGCAAGCGGCTCTGGGCCAGGAGAAAGGTCCCGGTGCAATTGGCGGCGATCCAGGCCCCGCCCCGCCACTGGCGTACCAGCCAGGCGCTGACCGCTTGTTCGCGCTCCAGCAACTGGTCGAAGGCGCGCCCGCCGGCGTAGTGGATGCTGGGGATGAACACCAGGTCGTAACGGCTCCTGGAACTGATCTTGCGGGTCTGGAGGCTCAAGCCGTTGCTGGTGGTGATCGATCCACCAGCGCGGGAAACGAAGTGCCAGGAATAGCTATCCAGCCCGTCGTCCTGGCGCCGCAGGTGGGAATTGGCCACTTGCAGGATATCGGCGAAGCCGGTGGCACTGGAAGCGTAGCAGCCGTCGAAAGTGAGGATGGCGGCGCAAGGCATGCTGTCCGATCTCGCATAGAAATTGTCTTTATAGACAATATACAGCGCCAGGGCCGCTGCCTAGAGTGTCGCCACCGCAGTTTCCCTCAAGGATCGGATAGCGCTATGACTCAAGCATTTCCTGAAATCGTGGTGGCCGGTGCGGCTCGCACCGCCATCGGCAGCTTTGGCGGCGCGCTGCGCGACCAGCCACCCTGCGACCTGGCCACCCTGGTGGTGAAGGAAGCCATTGCCCGCGCCCAACTATCCCCGGCCCAGGTGGGCCAGATCGTACTGGGCAATGTGCTGCATACCGAACCCCGGGACATGTACGTATCACGCGTGGCGGGCTTGCAGGCCGGCATGGACCAGGCGTCCACGGCCCTGACCGTGAACCGCTTGTGCGGTTCGGGCTTGCAGGCGCTGGTGAGCGCGGCCAACGCCATCAGCCTGGGTGATTGCGAGATCGCCATCGGCGGCGGGGTCGAGAGCATGAGCCGCTCGCTGTTTGCCGTGCCCGCCGCCCGCTGGGGCGCACGCATGGGCGACAGCCAGTTGATCGACATGATGACCGGCGCTCTCAATGATCCGTTCGGCGCCGGTGCCATGGGCATCACCGCGGAGAACGTCGCCGGGCAGTATGAAATCTCCCGCGAGGAACAAGACGCCTTCGCCCTGGAGAGCCAGCGCCGGGCCACTGCGGCCATTGCCGCCGGGCACTTCCGGACGCAGATCGTGCCGGTCCAGATCACCACGCGCAAAGGCACGCTGACCTTCGATACCGACGAATACCCCAAGGCCGACGCCAACCTGCAAGCGCTGGCCGGGCTGCGGCCGGCGTTTCGCAAGGACGGTTCGGTGACCGCCGGCAACTCCTCGGGAATCAACGATGGCGCTGCCGCCTGTGTGCTGATGTCCGCCGCCGCGGCCCAGCGCCAAGGCATCAAGCCGCTGGCGCGGATGCTCGGTTATGCGGTGTCCGGGGTCGATCCGGCGGTGATGGGTACCGGGCCGATCCCGGCGGTGCGCCGGGTGCTGGAACGCACCGGCCTGGCCCTGGAGGCCTTCGACGTGATCGAGTCCAACGAAGCCTTTGCCGCCCAGGCGCTGGGAGTCTGCCGGGGCCTGGGCCTGGACCCGGCGCGCACCAACCCCAATGGCGGTGCGATTGCCCTGGGGCATCCGCTGGGCGCAAGCGGCACCATCCTGGCCATCAAGTGCATCTACGAGTTGCAGCGCATCCAGGGTCGCTACGGCCTGGTCACCATGTGCATCGGCGGCGGCCAGGGCATTGCCGTGGTCTTCGAGCGCCTCTGAGGCTCCTGGCGCCGGGCAGCGCGGTGAAGCCAGGGCGGGCCTGATCCATAGGATTGTCCCTGTGCGCCACCTGCCCTGATGCAGGTGGCGTCCTGGTCATTCGAACGATCAGTCATGCCGATCCTGAGTATCTTTTTCGCCAGCACCTCCCCGCATCGCCCCGGGCAACTGGATGCCTGGTTGCCGCAGCACCTTTGGCGCGTCGGTGTTGCCGGCCTGCCGCTAGACGCTGGCGCAGCTTTGCGGGTCAATCGACGGCATGCACCCGGGTCCGATTGCGGCCCTCGTGCTTGGCCCGGTACAGCGCCTGGTCGGCCAGGCTGACCCAGTGTTCCAGGGAGGCCTCCTGGTCGACCTGGACCATGCCGATGCTGACGGTGGACGCCAACTCCCCCACAGGCAGCGCCAAGCGGTGCGCGCTCCAGCATTCGCGCAGGCGCTCGAGCAAGGCCAGGGCCTGCTCGCGATTGGTCTGTGGCAGCAGCAATACGAACTCCTCGCCGCCATAGCGAGCGAACAGGTCCGTGCGCCGGACCTGGCTTTCGCAAACCGCACTGAAGGCCTTCAGCGCCTGGTCACCCACCAAGTGGCCGTGGTTGTCGTTGATCCGCTTGAAGTGGTCGATATCCAGCATCGCCAGGCACAACGAACGCCCCTGTCGACGGTCCTGGGCCAGCTCGAGCTTGGCCCGCTCGATGAAGGCCCGTCGATTGAGGACACCGGTCAAGGCGTCCCTGGCGGCAGTCTGGCGCAGCTCCTGCTCCAGGGACTTGCGCCCGCTGACATCGCGGATCTCCGCCACCTGGGTGCCATCGTCGAGGGCCGCGACGGTCAGTTCGGCGGCGAACTGGCTGCCGTCGCGGCGTACCGCCACTCGATCCAGCGGCACCCCATCGAACCGCCGCAGTTGTTGCTGCAGGTCGGCATCGGTTTCGAACAAGTGCTCCAGGGGACGCTCGTGGTAATGCTCGCGCTCGCAATCGAACAGGCGCTTGAGCACCGGGTTGGCATCGACGATCCGCCCGTCGCGGACGATCACCACGGCGGCGCTGGTGATGTTCATCAGGCGCTCGAAGCGCACCGCGCTGCGCTCGGCCGCCAGCAGGAAACGGCGCAGGCTGAGCAGGGTCAGGCCGAACAGGCAGAGGATCCACAACGGATAGCCAATGTTGAAAGCCAGCAGTTCGGCGGCCGCCTCCAGGCCTTTGCGCGGCCGCAGCGCCTGGAGCAGATCGAGGGCACCGCTGGCGGCTGCGCTCAAGGCCAGCAAACCGAACATCAGCGCGGCGAAGATCCGTACGCTGCGCAGCCGGCGATCGCCCGGCAGGCACAACAACGCACGACAGGCCAATGCCCGGACGAAGGCACTGACGAAGGTGTACAAGGCCACCACCAGCTCGGCTTCCAGCGGCTCGCCCAGCCAGTGCCACAACAGCCAGGGCACGGCGGTCAGGCAAACCGCCGGCACCAGCCACCAGGGCGCGGGACGCTCGAGGAAGCGGAACACGCCGATGACCAGCACCGCCTCCCCCGAGGTCAGCAGGCTGTAGCTCAACACGTTGTACGCCAGCCCCGCCGAGTGGCCACCGAACAGCAGCAGCAACTGGCCCAGCCCCACCAGCAGTATGCCGAGGGTCCACAGGCCCGGTCCCGGATAGGGGCGCGAGTAGTACCACAGCGCCAGGCAGATGATCGCGCTGGCGATCAGGATGTTGGTACCCAGCAATAGCGGGGAGAACAGCAAGGCATTCATGGCGTTGGGGAGTCCGGAAATCGAAGGGGCCGACTGCCGTGATGGCGGACAGCCGCCAGTAACGCCTGGGATACCAGGGCGGCCGGAGCTTCTCGATGCACGGGGTCAAGGCAGGGGCGCGATCATGGCTGGACCAGCACCTGGCGTTGCCTAGGGGTTTTCTGCCGGGCACGTCCGAACTTTAGGTGCCTGGGGTAAAAATCCGCCCGCCGGTTGCCGGTCGGGCGGAGCCTGGGTTGGCGGTCCCGGCCCCGGCCTTCAGGCAGTCAATGGGCAATCATCGACAGGGCCCGGATCAACTGCGCCAGGTTGCGCTGGCCGTCGGCGGCCAACCGGACGCCGGGGTGGTAGCGCAGGCTCGTTGCCGGCTCCTCGGCCTGCGGTGCCGGACGAGACCGGGCCGGGGGCTGGACCTGATATGGGCCGGGGGCGCGGGCCAGGTCAGCGGATTTCAACGACGCGGCATAGCCGACCCCGGGCTCCAGGCGCTCGAGCAACTGGAAGACACCGTCCAGGTCGCAGTCCAGGACCAGGGTCACGCCGGGGTAGGCCTGGGCCGGCGCAGCGCCAGCGCCTTGGGCAGAATCGTGTGGCTGATCGATCAGCAGCCAGCTGCGATGCTTGAAGCGCGCCCCCACCTCCTTGAGCAGATCGTTCCATTGCATGGCAGGTCCTCAACGGGCGGCAACCAGCACCGGGATCGCATTGTTCAGGGAGAACGCCACCAGGAACACGGCCAGCCCCACGTCGATCTGCCGCGTGTACTTGAGGAACAGCGCCTTGACCGGCCCCTGGCCGAACAGCAGCGCCACCAGGGAGTACCAGGTGACCTCCAGGGTCGAGCACAGCACCACCACCAGTACCTTCTCGAGATCCGAGCGTGGCGAGGAAAGAAACCCGGCATAGATGCTGATCATGAAGGCGATGGTCTTCATGTTGCTGATGTTGGTGATCACCCCCACGCGGTAGGCCTTGGTGAAACTGGTGGCTCCGGGCGCGCTGGCGGTCGGCGCGCTGGCAGTCCTGGCCAGCACGCTGCGGATGATGCTGTAGGCGATGTACAGCAGGTACAAAGAACCTGCCAGGGTGGCCGCCTTGGAGAATGCCGGATACTGGTCCAGCAGTACCGCCAGGCCCAACAGCGAGATGGTCGAAAAGAACACCCCTACGGTGCAGATGCCCAGGGTCGCGCCGATCCCCGTGGACACCGAGCCCAGGGAAGCGAAGCGACTGACGATGATGAAGTTGGGGCCCGGGCTGATGACCGCCAGGATATAGATCAATGCTGCGGTGAACATGGCAACTCCTTGTCATGGCGCGGCAGCCCGGCCGGGCTGCCGCCAGGGTGCGGGCTTCAGGCCAGCGCCGGCTCGGGTGAACGCAGTTCCTGGCCCGGGGCCAGCCGCTCCTGCAAGGCGGACAGGATGCGCTCCACCCGCAGCGAGATCAGGCTGAACGAGCCGGCATCGCCAAGCCCGTGGGAGCTCTCGCACAAGCCGTTGAGGAACACCGCCGGCAAGCCGTCCAGGGCCGTCAGGCTGTAGTCGCGGTTGACCACCAGGGCGCCCTGGCCGTCGCGGCGAAAGTCCTGGTGATAGGGCTCCAGCAGCGGCGGATAGAGCTCGCCGTTCTCTTTGTCGGCGATGTCCTTGAACCCGGTGGCCAGCACCAGTGCGTCCAGGGTGAGGTGCGAGGACTGCAACTGGTTGACCTCGGTCAGTGCCAGCTCGACCTGCCCTGCCGCGTTCAGGCTGGCGCGCTCCACGGCGGTATTGTTGAGGATGTGGATACGCTGCTTGCCCTGCAGCTTCTCTTCATGGATGCGCACGTACAGCGCGTTGATCACATCGGCATCGGCCGAGCTGTAGTTGGTACCGCGCAATTGGCGGTCGATTCGGGCCTTGGCCTCGCTGGAGAGCGCGAAGTAGTAGTCGATGAACTCGGGGAAATACACCTTGTCGCTGAATGGGCTGGTGTCCTTGAGGCGAAAGCTGAAGCTGCGGTGCAAGGCGTAGATGTCCTTGTCGGCGAACCGGGCACTCAGGTCGAGGACGATCTCCACCGCGCTCTGGCTGGAGCCCAGCACGCCGATACGCTGCACCTCGGGCGGCAGGTCGTGGATGTTCTCCAGGTAATGGTTGAGGTGGAATATGCGCGGGCCGGTCAGGCCTTCGAACACCGCGGGAACGTTCGCCGTGCGTCCGGTGCCCAGCACCAGGGTACGGCCATGGATCACCTGGTGATCGTTGTAGGTCACCTTCCACAGGCGCTGGCCCTTGAGCTGCACCGGTTCGACCTTGCTCACCCGGGCCGAGGATTCGACGCTATCGAGGAAATGCCCGGCCACCCACTTGATGTATTCGGCATATTCGCGGCGCAAGGGATAGGCCAGCGGCAGGTTCAGGTAGTCGAACAGGCGCCCGGTTTCCTTCAGGTAATTGACGAACCCGTAGTGGCTGCGCGGATTGCGCGGGGTGACCAGGTCACGCAGCGGGTTGTTCTGGATATCCGAGCCACTGAGCAGCATCCCGTCCTGCCAGTCCGGCTGGCGCTTGGCGTCGAGAAAACGATAGCTCAGCGGCGATTGCGCTTCCTCCAGGGCGATGGCCAGGGCCAGGTTGGAGGGGCCGAAACCAATACCGACAATATCGTAAACAGTACCTGACATGGGAAAGCTCCTATCCTTGGGCATGTTTGAGTGGAAGGTGGTAATAGTGATAGTCACTGTTCTCGATGAAACCGAACTGCGTATATATATTCCGCGCCTTCGGATTATCTTCGGCGCCTTCGATGAAAAGTTGCTTGGCCTGGGTATCGACCCCCAACTTCCGGGCGGCATTCAATAGTGCCAATCCGGCCCCTGCTCCCCTTTGCTCTTCATCGACATACAAGTCGTTCAATATCCATAAGCGCTCCAGGGTGACACTGGAGAAACTTGGGAAAAGTTGGCTGAAGCCGACGACCCGCTGGTCGAGTTCGGCGACGATGATGATCGACTCCCCAAGAAAGAAACGTTCCAGGATGAAAGCCAGCGAGCGCGACAAGTCGCTGGCCTGGCCATAGAACTGGCGGTACTTGTCCAACAGCGGCGCAATGGCCTGGGCGTCGTCGATCGAGGCATAGCGAGTCAGGACCTGGCTCATGGCTCACCCCTCGCGACGTCGGCGAAGGCCTGCTCGAGAAGCTTCAGGCCCTGGGTGATCTGCCCCAGGCTGATGGTCAGGGCGGGCAGGAACTTGAGCACCTGGTCGTCCACCCCCGAGGTCTCGATGATCAGCCCCAGGGCATAGGCCCGGGCGGCGATCTTCGGTGCCAGCCCCCGGTCCTGGAACTCGATGCCCCTGAAGAATCCCCGGCCCTTGAGCCGATTGGGCGCCTGGGCGGCGAAACCGGCAGACAGCTCCAGCAGCCCCTCGTGGAGGAACGCCGCCTTGGCCTTGAGCTCCTCGGTGAACCCCGACCGGCTCCAATAGTGGTCGATCACCGCCTTGCCAGTGACGAAGGCCAGGTTGTTGCCACGGAACGTGCCGTTGTGCTCTCCCGGCTGCCAGATGTCCAGGTGCGGGGCGATCAACGTCAGCGACATCGGCAAGCCGTAGCCGCTGATGGACTTGGACAAGGTGACGATATCCGGTGTGACCCCGGTGCCCTCGAAGCTGAAGAAGTCGCCGGTGCGGCCACAACCGGCCTGAATATCATCGATGATCAGCAGGCTGCCATGCTCCCGGGCTATGTCCCGTACCGCCTGCAGCCAGGCGGCGCTGGCGCTGCCGACACCGCCTTCGCCCTGCACGGTTTCCAGGACGATCGCCGCGGGTTTGTCCACCCCGCTGCCGGCACGCAGCATCTGCGCCAGGTATTGCGAGGTGTCCAGGCCATCGCCGAAGAAGCCGTCGTAGGGCATGAAGGTCACGTTGTTCAGGTTGACCCCGGCACCGGCGCGCTTGCGCGGGTTGGCGGTCAGGGCCAGGGAGCCCAGCGACATGCCATGGAAGGCATTGGTGAAGGCCACCACGTTCTGGCGCCCGGTGTACTTGCGCGCCAGCTTGATCGCCGCCTCGACGGCATTGGTTCCCGTGGGCCCGGGGAACTGGACTTTGTACTGCAGGTTGCGTGGCGCCAGGATCCGCTCCTGGAAGGTGGTGAGGAAGGCTTTCTTGGCCGTGGTCTTGAAATCCAGGCCGTGGGTGATGCCGTCGCGGGCGATGTAGTCGAGCAACGCCGCCTTGAGCAGCGGATTGTTGTGCCCATAGTTCAAGGCCCCGGCGCCACTGAAGAAGTCGATGAAGACCTCCCCCGTATCGCTGGTCAGCGTCGAGCCTTCGGCGGTCTGGAAGGTTGCGGTGAAGTCCCGGCAATAAGAGCGAACGTTGGATTCCTTGAGTTCGAAGATATCCAGGGACGAAGGAACAGCAGGAACAGCATCTACCAGCAAGTGATTTAGCGTGGCCGTCATGTCAGGTACCGTTTATCGATCCAATGAATGGACTAACAACGGAAAGAGCGTTTCCTCAGTGGCCAGGTAGCGAATGCCGAGAAGGCTTCAATCCTTTGCAGTCCGGATTTAAGTTTCATCCAATGAAACATGACCCGCTCTGTTGGCCAGCAGGAACAATGACGACTTTCGAGTTGCAGGCTAACAGCCCTGATAACTCTGCGGAATAATTATAATTTCATATGCATATAATTTAACCCGCGCATATATAGCCACCTGCAATGGCTCGCGAAAATGACAGCTTGAAATCACAGCGCCCCGCTGCCCTGACGCCCATCCGGGGAAGCCTGGCGCTTGCCCTTGGCCTGGGTGCAGGTGCCGCGCCTGGGGCGCAGCACCTGCCTGCGGGGCTCAACCCACCAGCGACTTGCCGAAGATCTGCCGGGCACTGGAGGAGGTCGTGGAGTACATCAAGGACCGCGACCAACCGCTGGCGCTCTACTTGTTCACCCGCCAGCCAGAGGTGCAGCGGCAGATCATCGCCCAGACCCAGTCAGGCGGCGTGGCGATCAACGACTGCGGATTGCACGTGGCCCAGCACGACTTGCCCTTTGGCGGTATCGGCGCCAGCGGCATGGGCCACTATCACGGCCATGAAGGCTTCTTGGAGTTCTCCAAGATGAGGCCGGTCTTCAAGCAGTTCGCCTGGCCGGCCTTTCCCATGCTCTACCCGCCCTGCGGCAAGCTCTTCGAGCGCTTGATGAGCCTGATGCTCGGGCGTTGAGCAACCCTGTCCGCCCCCACCCGAAGCGGTAAGGGCAGGGTTCCACAGATCTCCACCTGACACCCAAAAGAATCTTTAATGATACTAATGTCACAAATGAAGCCACAAAGACTCAGGCAAGTGATTACAATGTGCGGGTGCCGGCAAGGAGTGCTTCTTGCCAGGAATCTCCTCACTTGCCTGAAGCCCCGAACACCCCATGACACTGCATGACGCCCGCCTTCTCAAACAGCTGACCACTGCGCTAGTCAATCACCCACGTGCCACCATGAAGGAACTGGCGGAACTGGCCGGAGTGAGCAAGGCCACGCTCAACCGCCACTACGGGACCCGTGCCGGCCTGGAACAGCAACTCGAACTGCATGCCAAGAACGTGCTCGTCGGCATCACCAGCAACGCCGGGCTGCACGCCGCCGAACCGCTGGAGGCCCTGCGCCACCTGATCCGGGAGCACCTCACCCACCGCGACCTGCTGGCCCTGCTGATGTTCGAACATCGTCCCAAGGGGCCGATGCTGGAGCAGGAGGCGTCCTATATCGAGGATCTGGATGCGTTCTTCCTGCGCGGCCAGCACCAGGGGGTGTTTCGTATCGATATCAGCGCCGCGGCCTTCACCGAGCTGTTCATCAACCTGATCTACGGCATGGTCGATGCTGAACGCCGCGGCCGTGCGGCCAGTGCCAATTCCGTCTATTCCCTGGAGCAGATGTTCCTGCATGGCAGCGTCGCCCAGGAGGCCAAGTCGGGCAGGCGCCCATGAAAAAGGCCGGCTGGATCGCTCCAGCCGGCCTTTTTCGCCCCCTTACCAGGTCCGCCTGATGCTGTCCGGGCGGCGCACATGCAAGAGCGCCCGGCAACGATTGCACGCATCGTTACCCTCCTCGAGCGCCGCCCGCCGGGCTTGCTCCGGCGGGTGGCGGTCACTCATTCAGGGGCGGTCCTGGCGTTGCGCCAGTCGCTGGTCCTGGTTGTCCTTCCACCCACCACCCAGGGAGCGGAACAGGTCCACCAGGGCGATCTGCCGTTGAGTGCTGACTTCGATGAACGCCGTCTCGTTGGCGAAGTTGTTGCGCTGGGCGTCCAGGTAACGCAGGTGGCTATCGATACCGCCTTCATAACGAGCCTTGGCCAGCTTCAGCGATTCGTTGCTGGTGTTGGCCAGGGCCCGGCGTGCCTGCTCCTCGCGGCGCAGGGTATCGGTGGCCGCCAGGGCGTCCGCCACTTCGCGGAACGCGGTCTGGATCGTGCCCTCGTACGCCGCCACCGCCGAGTCCTTGCGGGCCTCGGCCAGGTTCAGCCCGGCGCGGTTGCGCCCGCCATCGAAGATCGGCAGCGACAGGGTCGGGATGAAGCTCCAGGAGCGCGAGCCGCCATCGAACAGGCCAGACATCTGCGCACTGGAGGTGCCGAAGCTGCCGGTCAAGGTGATCCGCGGGAAGAACGCTGCCCGCGCAGCGCCGATGTCGGCATTGCGCGCTTGCAGGCGGTGTTCCGCGGCGAGGATGTCCGGACGGCGCTCGATCAGCGACGACGGCGAGCCCGCGGCGATGTCTTGCACCAGTAGCGGCTGCTCCGACGGCTTCTCGGGAATCGACTTGGCCGCATCGGCGGTGCCCAGCAACAGCACCAGGGCATTGAACGCCTGTTGCTTCTGGCGCAAGGCGGCCTCCTCGTCGGCCCGGGACTGTTCCACCAGGCCCAGGGCTTCCTGGTAGTCCAGCGCGGTGGCGTTACCTACCGCACGGTGCCGGCTGATCAGGGCGAAGGAGTATTCGCGGCTGACCAGGGTCTGCTGGGTCAGGGCCAGGCGGCGCTGGGCACCGTCATGGGCCAGGTAGGCCTGGGTGACCTCGGCGATCAGCGCAATGCGTGCCGAGCGCCCCGCCTCTTCGGTGGCCAGGTACTGCTGCAATGCGGCATCGCTGAGGCTCTTGACCCGACCGAACAGGTCGACTTCGTATTCCGGCAACGACAGGCCGACCTGATAGGTACTGGCCACGCCGGCCCGGCCATTGCTGGAGAGGTCCGAGGGCAGGCGCTGGCGGTTACCCGAGGCCCCGGCGTTCAACCCGGGGATCCGGTCCGCCCGCTGGATGCGGTATTGCGCCCGGGCTTGTTCGATGTCCAGCAAGGTCTGGCGCAACGAACGGTTGTTGTCCAGGGCGGTGCCGACCAGGCGGCGCAGCTGCGGATCGACAATGAAGCTCTGCCAATCCAGTTCGCTGGCCTGGCGTCCCTGCTGGGCGGGTGAGTCGCTCCAGCTGTCGGCTACGGGCGCCGTCGGACGCTCGTAGGTCGGGGCCATGGAGCAGCCACCCAGGGCCAGGGCGATCAGCAGCGCCGATACGGTAAAAGCTGGGGTACGCATGCTGATCACTCCTGGGTCAGGGCTGGTTGTTCGGTGGCTGGCCGCTTGGTGCGCAGCACCGACAGCAGCCAGACGAAGCAGATCGGCACGAACAGCACGCCCAGCAAGGTGGCGCTGAGCATCCCGCCGATCACCCCGGTCCCGATGGCGCGCTGGCTGGCCGCACCGGCACCGGTGGCGATGGCCAGGGGCACCACGCCGAGGATGAAGGCCATGGACGTCATGATGATCGGGCGAAAGCGCAGGCGAGCGGCCTCGATGGCGGCGTCACGCAGGCTGTAGCCCTTCTCCCACAGTTCCTTGGCGAACTCGACGATGAGGATCGCGTTCTTCGCCGACAGGCCGATGATGGTGATCAGGCCGACCTTGAAGTACACGTCGTTGGGCATGCCCACGAAGATCACCGCCAGCACCGCACCCACGGCGCCGATCGGTACGATCAGCATCACCGACAGCGGGATCGACCAGCTCTCGTAGAGGGCCACCAGCAGCAGGAACACCACCAGGATCGCCAGGGCGAACAAGCCCGATGCCTGGCCGGCAGAGACCTTCTCCTGGTAGGACAGGCCGGTCCACTCGTAGCCGATGCCCTTGGGCAGTTGCGAGGCCAGTTGCTCCAGCTCGGCCATGGCCTGGCCGGTGCTGTAGCCTGGACCTGCGTCACCGACGATGCGGATCGACGGATAGCCGTTGTAGCGCACCAGTTGCACCGGCCCCTCTTCCCACTTGCTGCTGACGAAGGCGCTGAGCGGCACCTGGTCGCCCTTGTTGTTGGGCACGTACAGCTGGAGCACGCTTTCCGGAGTCATCCGCGCGCCCTGCTCGGCCTGGATCACCACCCGTTGCTGGCGACCGGCGTTGGTGAAGTCGTTGACCACGTCGGAACCGAAAGCCGAGGACAGGGTGGAACTGATGGTCTCGAAGTTGACGCCTTGGGCTCGGGCTTTTTCACGGTCGATCACCAGGCGCAACTGCGGCGCCTCGGCCAGGCCTTCCATCATGCCGTAGAGGAACTTCGGATTACCGTTGACCTGGCCCAGCAGCGTGTCCCGTGCTTGCAGCAGGGCCTCGCGGCCCAGGCCGCCACGATCCATCAATCGCAAAGCGAAGCCGCCGGAGTTGCCCAGGCCATCGATGGGTGGCGGCGAGACCGCCATGATGGTGCCGTCACTCGGCAGTGCGAAATGCTCGTTCAGCGCCGCCACTTCGGCAGCAGCAGACTCTTCCTTATCGCGTACCGACCAATCCTTGAAAACCGGGAATGCGAGCGCTGCGTTGTCGCCCTGGCCGGAGAAGCTGAAGCCGGAGACGAGAAATACCGCATCCACCGCCTTGCGCGACATCAGGTACTGCTCCAGCTCCTTGCCGGTGGTATCGGTACGCATGCGGCTGGCGCCGGGTGGCAGTTGCACGTCGACGATCATGTAGCCCAGGTCTTCGCTCGGCACGAAGGCTTCCGGCAGGCGCAAGTAGGTGTAGCCCAGCAGAGCGACGATACCGGCGTACACCAGCATGAAGCGTCCGGCACGCTTGACCAGCCCGGAACTGAGCACCGAATAGCGCTCGGTGACGCGGGCGAAGCCACGGTTGAAGGCACCGAAGAAACCGCGCTTCTCGTGATGGCCTTCAGGGATTGGCTTGAGCAGTGTGGCGCACAGGGCCGGGGTGAAGGTCAGGGCCAGGAAGCCGGAGAACAGGATCGAGATCGCCAGGGATACCGAGAACTGCTGGTAGATGACGCCTACCGAACCGCTCATGAATGCCAGCGGCATGAATACCGCGGACAGCACCAGGGTGATACCGACGATGGCACCGGACACCTGCTTCATCGCCTTGATCGTCGCTTCGGTCGGGGACAGGCCCTCCTCGGCCATGATCCGCTCGACGTTCTCCACCACCACGATGGCATCATCCACCAGGATGCCGATGGCCAGCACCATGCCGAACATGGTCATCATGTTCACCGAGAAGCCCAGCAGGTACATCACCGCCAGGGTACCGAGCAGGCATACGGGCACCACGATGGATGGAATCAGGGTGTAGCGCACGTTCTGCAGGAACAGGAACATCACCAGGAACACCAGGACCATGGCTTCGAGCAGGGTATGGATCACCTTCTCGATGGCCACGTCGACGAAACGCGAGGTGTCGTAGGGTACGGAGTACTGCATGTCGCTGGGGAAGAACTGCGACAGTTCGGCCAGGCGCGCCTTGACCAGCGTCGCGGTCTCGATGGCGTTGGCGCCCGGAGACAACTGGATCGCGCCACCCACGCCGGGCGTGCCGTTCAGGCGCGAGGAGATGTTGTAGCTTTCCTGGCCCACTTCCAGGCGGGCGACATCGGCCAGCTTGACGGTGGAACCATCGGGGTTGGAGCGCAGGACGATCTGGCCGAACTCCTGGGGATTGTCCAGGGTGCCCTTGACCGCCAGGGTCGCGGTCAGCTCCTGCTCACTGGTACCGGGCGCGCTGCCGAAGGCGCCGGCCGGAACCTGCACGTTCTGTCCACGGATGGCGCTGCTCACGTCTTCGATGGACAGGCCGTAACCCACCAGCTTCTGCGGATCGATCCAGACCCGCATCGCCGCTTCGGAAGAGAAGAACTGCAACTTGCCGACGCCGGGCAAGCGACGCAGTTCGTTGTTGATGTTGCGCGCGGCGTAGTCGCCCAAGGCGGTGGTGTCGTTGCGCTCGACCCCTTCCTTGTAGTTAAGGGCGTAGATCAACAGGAAGCCAGCGCTGGTCTGCTCGACCTGCAAGCCCTGGGTGAGCACGGCCTGGGGCATGCGCGCCTCGGCCTTCTTCAAGCGGTTCTGCACGTCGACCTGGGCCAGGTCCGGATCGGTGCCCGGCTGGAAGGTCACGACGATCTCGGCAGTACCGTTGGAGTTGTTGGTCGACTCGAAGTACAGCAGGTTCTTCGCGCCGTTGAGCGACTCTTCGAGCACGCTGGTGACCGAGTCCACCAATACCTTGGCCGAAGCGCCTGGGTAGGTCGCGGTCACGGTGATTTGCGGTGGCGCAACGCTGGGGTACTGCGCCACCGGCAACTTGGAGATGATCAGCAGGCCGGCCAGGGAGATGAACAGAGCCACCACCCAGGCGAAGTTCGGGCGCTTGATGAAAAAATCGGACATCAAAAAATCCTCGTGTCGTAACCGGGCTTATCGTTTCTGCTCGGTTTCCTGAGCCTGCTTGGGAGTGACCTTGACGCCCGGCTGCACGGCGGCCAGGCCACCGACGATGACCTGGTCACCGGCCTTGAGGCCTTCGATGATCTGCCAGCGCGAACCCTGCATGGTGCCGGTGGTGACCGCCCGGGCCTCGGCACGCTCGTCGGCGCCGACCACCATCACGTGGGAGCTGCCGTCGTTGCCACGCTTGACCGCACGCTGCGGGACGAGGATGGCTTGGTTGTCAGTGCCTTGCGGGGTCTTGACCCGCACGTACATGCCCGGCAGCAACACGCCATCGGGGTTGGGGAACTTGCCGCGCAGGGTGATCTGGCCGGTGCCCGGATCGACCGCCACGTCGGTGAATTGCAGCGAGCCCTGGCGCTCATAGGGCGTGCCCTCGACCCGCAGGGTCAGGGCCTTGCTGTCGCCTGCGGCCAGGCTGCCAGTCTTCAGCGCCTCGCGCAGGCGCAGGGCATCGGCGGCGGTCTGGGTGAAGTCGGCGTAGATCGGATCCAGTTGCTGGATGCGCGCCATCAGGGTCGCTTCGCCCTGGCCAACCAGGGCGCCTTCGGTTACCAGCGCACGCCCTACCCGGCCGGAAATCGGCGCGGCGACCGAGGCATAACCCAGGTTCAGGCGCGCGGTTTCCAGGTCTGCCTGGGCCGAACGGGTCGCTGCCTGGGCGCTGTGCAAGTCGGCACTGGCCTTGTCGTAGTCCTGCTGGCTGACCGCTTCGATCTTCACCAGCGGCTCATAGCGCTTGACCCGCGCCTGGGCTTCCTTCATCCCGGCCTGGGCCCGGGCCAGGTCGCCCTCGGCACGGGACACCGCTGCCTTGAGCGGCGCGGGATCGATCTGGAACAACAGATCGCCGGCCTTGACGTCGGCACCTTCCTCGAAGCGCTTCTTCAGCACGATCCCCGCCACCCGTGCCCGCACCTCGGCCACGCGTACCGGTTCGATCCGGCCTGGCAGCTCCGACGTCAGTGCCAGGGTTTCCGGCTTCACCGCGAACACATCCACAGGAAGCACCATCTCCGCGGCGCTCTGCTGCTCGCCCGAGGGACCACACCCTGCCAGTGCGATGACAACCGCCAAAGCACTGACCCTTCCTATTGCACGCAAATCGACCATGGCACACCTGACTATTGATTGAGAATGTCCAGAATGCTACTTTCAAACCCAAAATGAGTCAACAAAGACTCATATGAACTTTTTTGTCTCATCTATTGCGGAGCGCTGCGAGCTTTTTTGCACCATGCGCGCATTCGAGGACTCAACCAGGACTTGCGAATGACCCTGACGCCCCATGACGAACGATTCATCAAGGCGCTGGCCGTGGCCATCGTCGACCACCCACGCGGGACACTGAAGGAACTGGCTGAAGCCGCCGGCACCAGCCGGGCCACGCTGCACCGTTTTTGTGGCACGCGTGACCATCTGCTGGAGATGCTCGAATGGCATGGCAAGGAGGTGTTGCACCAGATCATCGAAGCCTCCCGCCTGCTGGATGCAGATCCATTGGAAGCACTGCACAATTTGATCAGGGAGCATCTCGCCCATCGAGAGCTGCTGACCTTCCTGGTATTTCAATACCGCCCGGATTTCCTCGACCCACACGCCGATGGCGCCCGGTGGCAGTCCTACATCAACGCGCTGGACGCCTTTTTCCTGGGCGGCCAGCACCAGGGAGCATTCCGCATCGACATCAGCGCGTCGGTGTTCACCGAACTGTTCATCACCCTGGTCTACGGCATGGTGGATGCCGAACGCCGCGGACGCGCGGCGAGCTCGAATACCGCCCAGACCCTGGAGCAGATGTTCCTCCACGGCGCCTGCCCCCAGGCCAGAACAGATACCTAGGCCACGCGCCTCCAGGACTTGCCCGATGCCCCAGACCAACCCCCGCGACTTGCCGAACCTGCCACTCCAAACCCTGGTCGCTAGCCATGAATGCGACCTGCTGATGTGCCGTGAACCACTGGAACCCGGTGAAAAGAGCTGCTGCCCGCGTTGCGGCTTCGAGTTGGCCGTGCACCGCCATCAATGGCAGCGCCGTTGCTTCGCCCTGTTGCTGACCCAGGTCTGGCTGGAAATGAGCATGTCGCCGCACCAGGTCTGGGAGGCGCTGGACGAGGACGAACGGGGCACACCCGACTGAGCCTTTCCCCAGGGTGTCATCAGAGATGCTTGAGCACTTCCCCGATCCCGGTGGCCGGTGGATGCGTATGGCTGGCGCGCGGCACATGGGCATTATCAGTCCCTTCGTTCGGCCTGGATCCAAGGGTGTGGATACCGGCTCCCAGTACCAGCGCAGCCATTAGCGAAAGCATGAGTCGACGCATGGAAACCTCCGCCGTCCGGAGGGAAACCGGACGCAGCTTTTTTGTTGTCAGGTCCTTGCAGTCTGCCTTCGCCCGATAACAAAAAGCTTAGCCTTGCGCGCCATGGAGTTGACATCTCATGCCGGCCGTACAGGTTGCTCGGAACATACCCGAGCGCTCCTGAACCCCTGCTGAAATTACCGGCAGCCACAGTCGCTTGAGCATAGCCTGCGACCCGGAACACGACGGGCAAGCCCCGGACTTTCTTCGCCCCTGCGGCTAGCGCTTCAAGCCGAGGCCTTCGCCTCTTGCCTGATCCAGGCCATGAACGCCTCCACTTCGGGCCGTCGCCAAGCTTGCGCCTGGGTCACCAGGTAATAGGCAAAACGCGCTGGCCAGGGCCTGTCCAGGGCCTGCACCAGGCGCCCGGCGGCAATCTCCTCGCGAGCATATTCCTGGGGCACCAACGCCAGCCCCTGGCCGGCCGCCGCCGCGCGGATCAGCAGGTAGTCATCCTCGAACGCCGTGCCGCGCTCGGCGCGCAGGTCCGCGGCGACCCCATGGGCCGCCAGCCATAGGGCCCAATCCGCGCGATCGGTATCTTGCAGCAGCGGCCAGGCCAGGCAATCGGCTGGCTCGCGAATGGGCTCGCCAGCAGCCAGCAGCGCGGACGCCGCGACCGGCAGCAACACCGGCGCCAGCAGGGGTTCCGTTACCAGCCCCGGGTAGTGGCCCAGGCCATGGCGAATGGCGATATCGACCCGGTCACGCTGTAGATCCACCAATGCCGCCGACGCCTCGACCCGCACCTCGATCTCTGGATGCTGGGAAGTGAAGCGCCCCAGTCGTGGTACCAGCCAGGATGCAGCAAAGGACGGCACGGTGCTGATGGTCACGGTGCTCCGGATGCGGTCCGCTTCCAGGGTCCACAAGGCTGCCTGGATCTGCTCGAAAGCCGCCAGCAATTGTGGGTGGACCCTGCTGCCCGCTTCGGTCAGTACCATGCGCTGGTGCCGGCGAATGAACAGCGGCATGCCGACCCGCTCCTCCAGTTGGCGGATCTGCTGGCTGACCGCACCCGAGGTCACCCCCAGGGCCTGGGCGGCATGCTTGATGCTGGCGTGGCGACCGACTTCGGCAAAGGCGCGCAATGCCAGCAATGGCAGGACTGGATTCATGGTTTAGCTCTTCTAAACAAGGCAAGTAGTTTAAATCGTTTCCTATCCACCTGATGCAAAAGGAAGATCCTCGGGAAGCGGCACACATAACTTTAGCTCTACTTAACCCGATGGAGATAGCCAGGCGATGCTCGATCTGTACACCGACAGCTCACCCAATGGTTTCAAGGTGACCATTGCCCTGCACGAGCTGCAGTTGCCCTACCGCCTGCACCCGGTGAACCTGGACACCGGTGAGCAACACCGTCCGCAGTTCCTCGCCCTCAACCCCCATGGCCGGATCCCGGTGATCCATGACCACGAGACCGGCATCACCCTGTTCGAATCGGCGGCCATCCTGCTCTACCTTGCCGAACGCGGCGGCAGTCTTCTGCCCCAGGACCCGGTCGGGCGCTGGGAAACCATCAAGTGGCTGCAATTCCATGCCTCCAGCGTTGGGCCGATCCTCGGCCAACGAGTGCACTTCGAGCTGTTCGCCCAGCAGCGACTGCCCGCGGCCATCGCCCGCTACCGACGACTGAGCGAGGAGCTGTTCGCGGTGCTCGACGCTCGCCTGGCCGAACACCCCTACCTGGCCGCGGACCAGTATTCGATCGCCGACATCGCCCATTTCGGCTGGACCCATATCGCCCGGATCATCGATTTCGACTTCAGCCAGCACCGCCACCTAAGCGCCTGGCACGACCGAGTGGCGCAACGTCCCGCCGTACGCCTGGGCGTAACCATTCCCGCGCCCGCCAGCGGCGCATGAGCAACAGGAGACAAACAATGCAGAGCACCCTGAACAACGGCGCCCCAGCGACGGCGAATTTTCATGGGCACCCCGGCTACCGGCGCATGTTCGCTCCCGAGCGCTTGACCCTCGGCCTGTTCCTGCCGCTGCGCTTCTACCAGGGCGACATGCAGGTCTTGGCCGGGCAAGCCGACTGGGTCGAGACCATCGACCGTCAGGGTTTTGCCGCCGTCTGGGTACGCGACGTACCGCTGTTCGATCCGACCTTCGGCGATGCCGGGCAACTGTTCGAGCCCTTCGCCTACCTCTCGTTCCTCGCCGCCCGGACCCAGCGAATTGCCCTGGCCACCGGCAGCGCGATCTTCACCCTGCGCCACCCATTGGATTTGGCCAAGTCGGCCGCCAGCCTTGATCGTTTGTCCGGTGGCCGGCTGGTGCTGGGCATCGCCTCGGGAGATCGGCCCGTAGAGTTCCCGGCCTACGGCCTGGAACATGCCGAGCGAGGCCAGCGCTTCGCCCAGGCGGTGGAGTACTTTCGCCAAGTCATGGCCGACGGCCCGCAGGCCATCGATTCGCCCCTGGGCCGTTTCGCCGGCGCCGAACTGCTGCCCAAGCCCAGCACTGGCGCGATTCCGCTGATCGTCACCAGCTCCTCGGGACAATCGCCGGAGTGGATCGCCCGGCACGCCGATGGCTGGCTGACCTACCCCTTCGCCACCCACACCGCCAGCGGGCCACGACAACTGGCCGAGAAGATCCGTGCCTGGCGCCAGCTGATTCCCGACGGCGGCTTGCGCCCCCACATGACCAACGAATGGCTGGACCTGGTGGACGATCCCGACCATCCGCGTACACCACTCAACGGCGGCTTCGTCTTGCGCACCGGACGCAAGGGCCTTTTGCAGTTGCTGGAGCAATGGCAAGAGGCCGGCGTCAACCACGCCGCGCTGGGCATCCAGTTCTCCCAGCGCCCGGTGGCCGAAGTCATCCAGGAACTGGCCGAGGAGGTACTGCCACATTTCCCCTCCCATCCCGGTCCTCCGGCGCTAGATGCCCGCTGGTAGCGCAGTAGAGGCAAAACGGAGCAACTTCCTGCGAGCCGCCATGGGTAATTCTCGTTGTCATGCGACCAACAAGCGGCAACTTGCAGGCAAGTTCAAAGTTGCTCCTGATGAGCTGCGCAGTTCAATACCGACGACTTTGCTATCAGCCTGACAGCATTTACAGCCTGGGCTACTGAGCTAGTCTTGATTTGCTCATGACCTCAAGCCGAAAAGCCCATGGACACCCTAAGCAAGTTCGAAATCGAGACGGCCCTTGCCCAGCGCTTGCCAAACTGTCGCGTGAACTGCGTGATCAATGCCGACGGCAGCCTCTCGCTGGACATCCTGGCGCCAGGATCGAACCAGTTCACCATTGCCAGCATCGACCGCAGCCACTACCACGGGGAATCGGGCATCAATCGACTGGTGCGCGAAATCCTCGAAGAGATGGTGGTTTCCCGGCGGTCTTCGCGCATGTCATGAACCTGCCAGGAGCGCTTGCACCATGCCCATGACGACGCCGCCACGCCTCACCACTATCAACTACCAGCAGGACACCCTGTTCGGGGTCAACGCACTAGCCTGCGAATGCCTGGTCCAGGTGACCGAACCCGGCGAACTCGGTGCCGGTAGCCTACAGCTCCTGGTCGACGCGCCCTGGCCCGAGCAACTGCAACACGCCCATGGACTGACATTCGACCGCGATGGCCACCCCTGCCACGGCGTGGTGCGCCATGGCCGGCGGCTGGCTAATGCTCAATTGCTGCTGGTACTGGAACTCCAGCCAGGTCCGATCAGGGCCTGAGGCGCTCCTGATCCGCCGGCCCGGGCTCCACTCGTGGTCCCGGTCGCGCCCGGGCCTGATCCTCGCGACGGACCCGCTGGTCGTCGGTCAAGCCCGGGCCCGGGTCCTGCTCCACCAGGCCTTGGGCCGGGGTATTCGATGGCGATGACGGGGATGATACGGCTCGATCTTGCATTTGTGTCCTCCTGCGGTGCGCTACTCGATGAAAGCTCTTCGTAAGTTTGAAAACTTACCCTTGCTGATGTTCAAAACATCCAGGCCCTAATCGCGCGTTAGACGGATAACTTATTTACGCGCCGCTTGCATATATACGGCATACCGGATCAACCCCTTGCGCAAAGTTGCCATTTCCAAGTTTCGAACCATTCGTCGCCGCTCATTCAATCAGTTCGACTTTTTAAAACTCAGCGTCCTCCCAATAAATGCCCGGTGCAATTATGGGCATATCTTTCCATTAACAAGAGGTATTCAACCATGGCCAATACCGGACACCCCAATCCTGGAAACTTTGCCAATGATCGGGAAAAAGCCGCCGAAGCAGGCAGGAAAGGCGGACAGGCCTCTGGCGGCCACAGCACCGGCGGCCGGCACAAGACATCCGGCGCCGGCAAGCAGAGCAGCCGCGGCGGCGCGGGCGGTCGTGGTTGATCGCCGGACGAGCGGGGTCGTAGCGAGCCCCGCTTTCTTCTACTTGCGCGGGTTCCGCGACCCGCTCCACCTCGGGAGACACCGATGAAAATCAACGAAATCATGACCCGCGACGTACAGACCACCAGCCCCGACCACAGCTTGCGCGAAGTCGCCAGCCTGATGGCCGATATCGATTGCGGGGCAATCCTGGTCAGCAGCCAGGATCGCCTGGTGGGCATGGTCACCGACCGCGACATCGCCGTGCGCGCGGTGGCCCGGGGCATGGCCTGCGACACCCCGGTCAGCCTGATCATGAGCAGCGATATCCGCTACTGCTATGACGACCAGGACGTGGACGATGTGGCCCGCAACATGGCCGACATCCAGTTACGGCGCCTGCCAGTGGTCAACCGCGACAAACGCCTGGTGGGTGTCGTATCCCTGGCCAACATCACTCGGGCCCACGACCACGGGGCCAACAGCACCCTGTTGCAGGGCGTTACCTGCACACACTGAATCCGTACCAATAATTGAACCCTCGTCCCGCGCCCGCTCGCCCCTGGCATGACTGCGGGGCAGCCGGGACCTGATCCGCCACCTCTGGAGGTATCCATGAAGTCCTATCCACGCCCCCCCTTCCCCGCCCAGCAGCAAGCAGTCCCAGGAGCCCAAGGCGCCATGGAGCCTTACCCCGATTGCGGCGAGCAGAGCTACCAGGGCTCAGGCCGCCTGGCCGGCAAGATCGCCCTGGTCACCGGGGCCGACAGCGGTATCGGCCGGGCGGTGGCCATCGCCTTCGCCCGGGAAGGCGCCGATGTGGCGCTGGCCTACCTGGACGAACACGACGACGCCCGCGAGACCGCGCGCTGGGTGGAACAAGCCGGACGCGAATACCTGCTGCTGCCGGGCGACCTGGCGGGCAAACAGCAATGTCGCGACATAGTCGCCAAGACCGTGGAGCAGTTCGGGCGCATCGATATCCTGGTCAACAATGCCGCCTACCAGATGACCCACCATGAGTTGGCCGATATCACCGATGAGGAATGGGTACGGACCTTCGATATCAATATCACGGCGATGTTTCGCATCTGCCAGGCCGCGGTGCCGCACATGGCCGCCGGCAGCTCGATCATCAACACCAGCTCGATCAACTCCGATGCCCCCAAGCCGACCCTGCTGCCCTATGCCACCACCAAGGGCGCCATCGCCA
Organism: Pseudomonas sp. B6(2017); assembly: GCF_002112765.1. Lineage (NCBI taxonomy): Bacteria > Pseudomonadati > Pseudomonadota > Gammaproteobacteria > Pseudomonadales > Pseudomonadaceae > Pseudomonas > Pseudomonas sp. B6(2017). The sequence continues at coordinate 23,291 of NZ_NEIQ01000012.1, forward strand.
ATTTCACCGCCGGCCTGGCACAACTGCTCGGTGCCAGCGGCATCCGGGTCAACAGCGTCGCCCCGGGGCCGATCTGGACGCCGCTGATCGTCTCCACCATGCCGCCAGAAGCTGTCACCCATTTCGGCGAGCAGACGCCCCTGGGTCGTCCGGGCCAGCCAGTGGAGGTGGCGCCCATCTATGTCTTGCTGGCGAGCGACGAAGCCAGCTACATCTCCGGCTCGCGGGTGGGCGTCACCGGCGGCAAGCCGATCCTCTAGCCCGCGCAAGAACCAGGAAGTCGCGACGGCCTCAAGGATAGGGAATGATCGAGATCTTGCCGTTGCGCTCCAGGATCGCATAGCGGATGTGCCCGATCTCCAGCACGCCCTGGCTGGAGCGGGCCGCTTCGAGGATGTCCTCTTCCACTAACCGCGCATGGTGCATGCGCTGGCGCAAAAGCCTGCCGTTTTCCACCAGAACCGTGGGCCCACCGTCGATCACCCGGGAAAACCAGCGCCAGCGCTGCTTGGCCAGCGACAAGCCGACATCGATGGCAATCAGCGTGACTATCACCAGCACCGCGTTGGTCAAGGAAAAGTCCTCTCCGAGCAGCGCTTGCTGGGTCGCCTCGCCAATCACCATCAGCAGCACCAGGTCGAAGGTGGTCAGCTCGGCCAGCGAACGCCTGCCGGCGATCTTGAACAACACCATCAATGCCAGGTAGATCGCTGCCGCCCGCCATACCGAGTCCATGAGGTCACCTAGGGATAAATGAATTGGTCGAAATCCAGGACCGGCCCAGCTGCCAACGCGATCCGGGTCGAATACCGCCCTGCGCCTTCGCTGCGCAGCCTCAAGTGCAACGACGCGCGGCCGTCGGCATCCGCCAGCAGCCACAGCCTGAGACCCTGGCCCACCGCGCTGGCCTTGAGCGGCTGGGGCAGCAAGCTCTCGACGCTGAAACCCTGCAGCAACTCGCCCCCCAACTCCAGTTCCAGGGGCTGGCCGGCGCTGCCACGCATGTGCACCACCAGGCTGTCGGTGGAACCGCTGCGCAGCAGCGCCTGGTAATGCACCTGTAACCGGCCATCGGCGCTGTGCAACTGACGCGAACTCAGCGGCCCCTTGGAGAACAGTCCGCCCAGGGTCAGCAGCACCAGCACCACCAGCAAGTACCAGCCCAGGCGCTCCAGGCGCCAGACCTTGCGCTGCAGGCCCATGTATTCGCGAACCGGCCGCTGCCGGCTATGCAACTCATCCTGCTCCACAGGCTCCTCCGCGACCGCCAGCGGCGGCCCTCAGACCACCAGTCCCGCAGCCCCCGGCAACGGCTCGGGCACGGGGGCCTGCTCCAGCCCCGGCACCAGCACCACCTTGCGGCACTCGTCCTGGCCCTTGTCGAACAGTTCGTAGCCCCGCGCCGCCTGCTCCAGGGAGAGCCGATGCGTGATGATCACCTCGGGCCGCAGGCGGCCGCGTTCGATATGTTCGAGCAGCTCGGGCAGGTAACGTTGCACATGGGTCTGGCCCATCTTGAACACCAGTCCCTTGTCGAAGGCATCACCGAACATGAAGCCATGGATGAAACCGGCATAGACCCCGGCCACGCTGACCACTCCGCCACGGCGCACGGCGGCGATGCACTGGCGCAGGGCCTTGCCGCTGCTGCCTTCGAGCTTGAGCGTGGACAACACGGTTTCGGTGGTGCTGCCCTTGGCCTCGAAGCCCACGGCGTCGATGACGCCATCGACCCCGCGCATGCCGACGGTCTGGCGAACGATGGTATCGGCCGGATCGTCGTCCTCCCCGAAATTGATGGGGATGATCCCGTAGGTACGCCGGGCATACTCCAGGCGATAGGCATGCTGGTCGACCATGAAGATCCGCTCCGCACCCAGCATCCTGGCACAGGCCGCGCACAACAGGCCTACCGGCCCTGCTCCGTAGATCGCCAGGCTGCTGCCTTCACCGATGGCAGCGTTGCACACCGCCTGCCAGGCCGTGGGCAGGATGTCCGAAAGAAACAGCACCTGGTCGTCCGCCAGGGTGCCAGGCACCCGGAATGGCCCGGTATTGGCCTTGGGCACCCGCACCAGCTCCGCCTGCCCGCCCGGAATGCCGCCGTACAAGCGGCTGTAGCCAAACAACGCGGCTCCCGGCGGGATGGCTTTCTTGTTGAGGATCGCACCGCGACCATCGTTGGTGGTCTCGCACGCCGCATACAACTGGTGCTGGCAGAAGAAACAGTCGCCGCAGGCGATCACGAAAGGGATCACCACCCGATCGCCACGCCGCACCCGGGTCACCTCCGGTCCCACCTCCTCGACTATGCCCATGAACTCGTGGCCGAACACGTCGCCATGTTCCACCGTGGGGATCTTGCCTCGGTACAGATGCAAGTCGGAGCCACAAATGGCTGTCGCAGTGACTCGCAGGATGATGTCGTCGGGCTGTTCGATACAGGGATCAGGCAAGGTTTGCACCGTCACCTTGTGAGCGCCCTGGTAGGTCATGGCACGCATCGGGTTTCCTCCTGGCCCCGGCCTGGATGCCGGGGCTCTTGGCGTTAGGGGGGAACTAAACGCTCTGGGGTTCCTTCGCCTGCGGTAGGCAGCGGATGAATGGTCGGCCTAACCCTTGCTGTGCTCGGGTGAGGACGGCCCCTTGGTCACGCCCCGCGGCCCGAGCACGCCCCACAGCCCAAGCCCAAGCACAGGCAGCAGGACCACCAAGGCCGTCCACAAGGCTTTGCTACCTGAGGAATTGTCGCTGCGCCATATGCTGTTGATGGCCCATAGATCGAGCAACACGAGGATCGCGCAGAGGCCGATCCATAGATAACTTGCGAGCATGATGCACCTCCGGGTTGATGCTTCTTTAGGCTCGAGGCGCATGTCCAGGGTTCACTGAATCTTTCATTCATGCACCCCGGCGGACCTGGCTGCGAAATAGCGAATCTTCCATGCCGGGCAATGGTCGACTGCAGTACCGCGACTGCAAGCGGCAACCTCTATCACCCCATCTAGCGCTGAGCGGAGAGCGACGAATGGACTACCTGGATGCACTGCAATGGCCAGCCATGCTGGTGACGGTGCTCGCGGCCTGGCTGATCGGCTCGCTACGCCCCGGGCGCCGAATGACCGGTTTCATCTGCTTCATGCTCAGCAACCTGCTGTGGATCGCCTGGGGCCTGTATGCCCACGCCTATGCCCTGGTGATCCTGCAGTGCTGCCTGGGGCTGATGAACCTGCGCGGGCTGGGCAAGAATGCCCGGCAACGCGAGACCGCCAAGCGGCCTGGACAAGGCTCGCCAGTACCCTAGTACCAGTCAGCCGAGCGAAGGCATCCTCTGCTGGAGCAGCCACTCGACGCTCGATTGCTCGCGATGGTGATTAACGGTAGCGCGTGCTTACTGGATAAACACAGGGCCCTGAAGTCCATCGCGGGCAAGCCTCGCTCCTACCCTTTCCTCAACTGAACGGCATGACGCCAGGTACCGGGCCAGGCGGATCGGCAAGGGGCGCGGTTAGGGACGATGCCCCAGGTATTCGGCCAGGGTACGGGCGCAGGCATCGATGGCGCCATCCAGCACCAGCTCGTAGCCATGGGTGTTCTCGGTGGCGATCCCCAGGCACCCCGCTTGCCCGCACAGGCCGCTACTGAGCACCGCGCTGGCATCGGAGGCGAAGTCCACCAGCAGGGCATACTGCGGCGTCAACCCGCAACGCTGCGCGGCATCGGCCAAGCCCGTGACCACCGAGCGGCTGTAGTAGCCCTTCCCGTCACCGGTGTTGATGATCGGATCCAGGCTCAATCGCGTCGCATACTCTTCAAGCACCGGGCCGACCTCCACCGCGATGCTGGTATCGCAGGCCAGGTGCGCAGCGGCATACATGGCCCCCGCGTTGGACTCTTCCTCGCAGGTGGTCAGCACCAGGTACACCTCGTGTTCCAGGCGCCCGCGCCGGTCGGCGAGCAACCGCGCACATTCCAGCACTGCCGCCAGCGGCGCCCGATCGTCCATGAAATGCGCGGCGATGGCATCCCCCACGCGCCAGGGGCTGCGCCAGTGCTGGCTCAGGACCACCCGCGTGCCCGGGCGCACGCCCTGGGCGCGCAGCTGCTGCGGGCAACAGCGGGTGATGACGTGTACATCCTTCCAGTGCACGTTGCCCGAAACCACGTCGCGCCCCTGGGGCGAGCCCGGCGTGGCATGCATCGAGCCGAAGGACAATACCCCCGGCAAGATCGCCTGGTCGCCGAGGATGTCCAGCGGGCACATGCCGAAGTTCACCGGATTGGCCCCTCCCAGGGCCACCACCTGCAGGGTGCCGTCAGGCATGACCCGCTTGACCACCATGGCGATCTCGTCCATGTGTGCCATCACGCAGATTCCCGATCCGGCACGTGGCGCGCCGTGGCCGGCGAACCGGCCGATGACGTTGCCTGCGGGATCGATCCGGGTCTCGTCGCAATAGCGCCGCAGGTGCTCGACGCAGATAGCCCGGACTTCGTCTTCCTGGCCACCCGGGCCGCGAGCCAGCAGCAGGCGCTGGAGCAGTTCCGGGCAGGCTTGGGGCCCCTCGGTGGGCGATGCGGCGGGTGCGACATTCATATTGGCTTTCCTTCGTTCATGGAGGCATGGGTCGTTTCCGGTCCTGGATCGCGGCTTTCCTGCAGCAGCAGGTCGACCACCGCCCGACAGCGGGTTTCGCGGTCCGCTTCTGCGGGTTGGGCGGCATGGCAACGCAGTTGCCGTTCAGCGCTGCAACCACCCCGCAGCAGCTGGCGCGCGCGTTCGAACAGCGACTCTTCGCCCAGGGCTTGCGCAGTGGCGCCAAATACCTGTTCAGCCAGGTCCAGCCATCGCCCAAGGTCCATCGGTGCCTGGTCCGGGCTCATCAGGTAGCGGCCCTGGGCTCCCCGGCGCCGGGCCTGGACACGGTTCTCCTTGAGCAGCCAGCGCCGGGCCTGGGTGTACTGGCTGCCCGCCGCGGGCGACAGGCAGGCATGTCGGACCATCACCGCGAACAGTCCGGCGAGGGTCTGGGCATCCGCGACCCGCGGGCAGGCATCGGTCATGCGCAGTTCCAGGGTCGGGTAGCGCAACGCCGGGCGAATGCCCCACCAGGCATTGTCCTCGGCACCCAGCGCGCCAATGCCGCGCAACAATCGCAGGTAGTCGTCATAGGCCTGGTGATCGTGCAGGTACTCGGGGATACCCATGCGCGGCCATTCATCGCAAGCGACCTGGCGGTAGCTGAGATAGCCACTGTCATGGCCTTGCCAGAATGGCGAGGACAGGCTCAACGCCAGCAACAACGGTGTCCAGGGCAAGACTTCGTTCATCACCGCGATCCGGTCCACCGCCGCCGGCACTTGGGCATGCACATGCAAGCCACTGAGCACGCTGCGCCGGGCCGCCAGGGCGAATTCGTCGAACAGCTGGCGAAAATGCGCCTGCGGCGTCGCCCGCTGCTCGTGCCAGTCAGCCAGCGGATGACTGCCGGCACAGATAAACCCCAGGCCGTGGCTGGCCAGGGCCTGGTCCAGGGCCGAGCGTACCTGGCGCAGGTAGGCGCCGGCCTGGGCGCTGTGGTCGAACACTGGCGAGGCGACCTCGATCTGCCCCTGGAACATCTCGTAGGCGAAGTTCTGGCCAAGGGCTTCGCGGCAGTCGCGCAGTACCTCGGGCGGTGGCTCGGCAACCATGCGTCGACTCCCAAGATCGGTGAGCAGGTACTCCTCCTCGATGCCCAGGCATTGCGGTTGGCCAGGGTCGAAAGCGCTCATGCCGTGCTCGCCTCAGGCCAGGCGAGTGACGGTCAGGGCCACCACGGCAATGCGCTCGACTTGTTCATAGCCTTGCTGTTCCAGCTCCTCGCCGAATACATCGGGGTCCAGTTCCTGGTAGGTCCAGCCGTAGCGCTCGCCTTGCAGCAACGCACGGGCGGCATCCAGGAACGGATCGCGACCGCGAACCATCGCCACCCCGGTGTACAGCAGCAAGGTTCCCTGTGGCTCCAGGCGCGGCAGCGCCTGGGCCAGGATGCGTAGCGACAGGTGCTCGCCCAGGGCCCCGCCGCCATGGCGATAGGCGCGCTGGCGAGGGTCCCGCATGTAGGGCGGGTTGGCCAGGATCAGGTCGAAATTCCCCTCGACACCGTCCAGCACATCGCTGTGATAGACGCCGACATTGCCGACCCCGGCCAATTCGGCATTGATTGCGCAGTAGCGCAAGGCTCGCGGATTGATATCCAGGGCCAACACCTGGGCCTCGGGCCGGGCACGCGCCACCAGCAAGGCCCCCGCTCCGGTGCCGCAGCCGATGTCGGCCACCCGCCGCACGACGGTGAAGCGCTGTTGCAGGCAGGCCTCGATCAGGCGTGCGAAACGATAGGTATCCGGGCCGAAGAACACCGCCTCGGCATCGTCGGTCGGATAGGCCGAGTGCACGAGCAGCAGCTCGTCCAGGCTCGACCAACGCACCGTGCTGTGCAGCCGCCCCGCCTCGGCCTGGATGATCCCGGCCTGGTACAAGAGATCCAGTTCCGTGGCCTCGAACAGGCTGGCGGCGAACGGCCGCGACCAGCCGAACACATCACGCAGGTCGGCGCTGCACGCGGCGTCCGGGCGCCGGTTGACCCGCTGGTGCGTGGCCGGGGTGGGCGTGACGAAGCGATAGCCCGCCGCTTGCAGGCGTCGCCCCAGTTGCAGCAAGGCCTGGTCGGCCTGGGGCCGGCTCGCCTGGCGCGGCGGACGGAAGGATGAAGGGCGTTGGTTCATGGCAGGCTCCCGAGGTCAGCGCAGGCGGTGGCGTAGATCGATGAAGGTGCGCGTGGCGAACAATCCCGCCGGCCGGCAATGCCGGGGCGCCGCCAGCCAGGGCAGCAGCAATTGCAGTTGCCGTTCGGCGTCTTGCTCGTGCAGCGCCTGGCGCAATGCCCGGGTCTCCGGATCCTGATCGTTGCGCTCCGGCAGGCCGTGGGACTGGATCCGGCGCTTGGGCGAAGGGTAGCGACCGACATCCCAGTCGCCGGCGATCCAGTCATGCAGCAGCTGTTTTTCATAGCCGCTGAACACACCGAACATGGCCGCGCCATGCCCGTGGACCAACTGCCAGAAGCGGCTGTCCTGCGGATCGTGGTTACGCTTGATCCAGCCCTTGTCCTGCAGGGCTTGCAGGAAGCCACGGATCTGCCCCGGCTGGTCCAGCCACTGGTTCACGCTCTTGCCATCGAAACGGCAGTAATCGCCATGCATGTGCCGTCCCGCCAGGCGCTTGCGCTCGAGCATCGCCACCAGCTCGCGCTCCAGGTCGAATGCCTTGATCACCGCTGCGGATCCCAGGCCCAGGTCGTTGAGCTGGTAGCCACGGGATACCCGACGCCAGAACTCCCCACCCTCCATGCCCACCGGCTGCAAGTCCCACAGCGCTTGCACGGCCTTGCGCGCATGCCCGCTGCTGGCATTGTCGATGGTCACGTGCAAGGTGAAGTAGTAGGGATCGATGCCCAACTCGTTCAACTCGTAGGCGCTGATCAACAGGTGCAAGGGCAACTGTTCATACCCCAGGTTGTAGCCCAGCACCTCCGGCATGAACGACTCGGCGCAATGGCCGAGGGCCAGCTGGATCGCCCCTTGGCGATAGTGCTCGTCGCTCAGGCCCGGGTCGCTGTCGCAGCCCTGCTCGGCCAGCAGCCTACGGTACAAGGCCACATGATTCTGCGCCGCCTCACCCTCGCCCAGCTCCTCCAGGTAGGTGCTGACCAGGCCGTCGTAGCGGTAGTCCCGCCAATGCGCCAACACCCCGTGCAACCAGGCGCCATCCACCAGCTTGGTAGGCGCCACGCCCTGCAGGAAGTACAAGGCATGGGCCTTGTTGCCGAAGAACCGCCGCCCGGCCCCCTGCCGGCGCTGGTCCAGGTAGTCGGCATATTGCCGGCTGACCGCCTGGCAGTTGTCCTCGACCATGGCCATCAGTTGCCCGGGATCGCCGGGCAGCACTTGGACCGCCGGATCCAGGCTTTGCAATTGCCGCTCCAGGAACTCCTGGCCCAGGCTGGGTGCCTGGGCATCGCCAGGCTCCAGCAACTGGTGGTACAGGCTCCGCAAGGGGGCATCGTGAGGTAACGCCGTCGGGCTACCGTGGAAAACTTCCAGCAGGCTCATGGCAGGCTCCTTGGATCAACACCAGCATCATTCGGGGGCGACAGGGTGTACGCCTTTCAAAGGCAGAGCGGCCACAGCGGCAAAAGATTCCATCGCGTTGCGCCAAGCACGGATGACCGGTGCCTTGAGGGATAAAACTTGAACCGCCGGATGCGCGCCCGCCTCCATATGCCAAGAAGCCGTGACACGGCATTCGCGTATCGGAGGTCCCATGAAAACCCACTTCGTCAAGCTACTGACCCAGCCGGAATCGGCCTGGGTCCAGATCCGTTCCGAAGAACAACGCAAGCCGCGGCAATACCTGCCCCACCTGCTGCTCTGGGCCCTGGTTCCCGCCCTTTGCCTGTTCATTGGCGTGACCCAGGTCGGCTGGAGCCTGGTCGATGCCGAACGGGTGCGCCTGAGCCTGGACAGTGCCATGCAGCTGGCCTTGCTGCTCTACCTGACCGCCCTGCTGGGCACCCTGCTGATGGGCGGATTCATCCGCTGGATGTCGCGCTCGTTCGAGGCCCGGCCGACACTCAACCAGTGCGTTGGCTTCGCCGCCTACACTGCCACGCCCTACTTCATCGCCGGCATCAGCGGCCTGTATCCCAGCCGCTGGCTGGCGGTGGCGGCTCTGCTGGCGGCCAGTGCCTATGCCAGTTACTTGCTGCTGGTGGGCCTGCCGAAGTTCATGTACCTGAACCAGGAGCGCGGGCGCTTGTATGCCGCCTCGGTCTGGGGCGTGGGCCTGCTGGTGCTGGTGACCATCCTGGTGAGCATGATCCTGTTCTGGTTCAACGTGCTGGCCCCCCAATACCTGCGCCCACTGGCGGCGCTTTGAACATGGGGCGAAAAAACTAAACCATTGGCCATGCTCCGTGTTCAACAGTAGGGCGACGCCTTTGTCGCGCCCTCCCTAAGGAGAATCTTATGAACCATAAACTCATGCGCCAACTGGGACTGTCGTTATTGCTAACCGTCAGCGGTTGCGGCCTGGCGCTGGCGGCCGGCAGCAGCGACTTCGTCGATGAAGCGGCCCAGGGCGGCATCAACGAGGTGGAGAGTGCCAAGCTGGCGCTGGAGAAAAGTACCGCCACCGACGTCAAGGCCTTCGCCCAGCAGATGGTCGACGACCACACCAAAGTCAACCAGGAACTGATGAACCTGGCCCACAAGCTCGATATCAAGGTGCCGGACGAAGCCTCGCTGACCGCCCGGGCGAAGAAGATGATCCTGGAAATGCGCGACGAGTCCTTCGACCAGGCCTATATCGATAGCCAGGTCGAGGCCCACGAGAAAACCGTGGCGCTGTTCGAAAAAGAGTCGCAGTCCAAGGACGACGCCCAGCTCAAGGCTTTCGCCCAGAGCACCCTGCCCCAACTGCGCATGCACCTGGACATGGCCAAGCGCTTGCAGACCCAGCACGCCAAATGACGCTGTGGTTGCTCCGGACATCACGCAGCCATGCCGTGCGGCTGCGTGCTGCCCCGTACTGGTCCCATGACGGCTACTCGCGAAGACAAGCATGAAACAACGCGCCACCGTGATCTGCTGCCAGGACCGGCAATGGTTGTATGTACGCAAGTCCAAGGCCGACTGGACCCTGCCGGGTGGGCGTATCGAGCCTGGCGAGACTCCCGCCGAGGCTGGCTGGCGTGAGCTGCAAGAAGAAACCGGGATTACCGCCCGGGACTTGCGCTACCTGATGCGCTATCACGATGGCGACTGCCTGCACCACGTGTTCCAGGCGCGCCTGGAGGAGCGGGAGCACCCCGTGCCCGCCAACGAGATCGCCGATTGCCGGTGGCGGCGAGTCGATCGCCAATCGTCAGTCAAGCCGCGCATCCGCCGGCTGATCGCCTCGGTCACGGCGCATTATCCCGACTTGCCGGTCGATCGCTGAGTGCAATTGCCATTCGTCGAGCCCCAGGCAACTTATTCAAACTTTGCCCACCAACGCCTCCTCCCACTCTATAAGGGGTCGCTACCCGGCCCTGGATACAGCACGAGGAACCTGCGAATGAAAACTCCCATTGCAAAACTCCTGATGGCGGTTGGCCTGGCTTGCGCCTGCAGCGGACCGATTTGGGCGGCCGGTACGGGCGCCAGCCCCAGCACCGGAGGCTCGTCTTCATCTTCCGGCGCCAACGATCCGGGGCCTGCCATGCCCCCTGCGGCCCTTCCCGGAGGTCCCCAGGGAGGCAACGGTGGCGATGCCAATGGCAGCAGCACCACCCCGGGCTCCGACCACGGCGGCAGCGAGAGCGGCGGTACTGGCAGCGGCAATGCAGGAGGAACAAGCGGGGGTGGCTCGGGCGGCAATGGCAGTACGGGCTCCGGCGGTTCCGGTAGTGCCGGTGGTGCCGGTGGTGCCGGTGGTGCCGGTGGCTGAGACGCTGTACCCCGGGGTCAGCCGCCCAGGGCGGGTGTCCCCCCGGCATCGAGCGACAGTCCCGGATGAGCCGTGGACATCATCAGGCTGCTGGCCAGGACCAGGATGATCGACCAGCCGAATATCCGCCGTGCCCAACGCCGTCCCTCGCCATGGCCAGGTCGCGCCAAGGCCACTGCCAGCCAGCAGCTTCCCAGGCCGCCGATCACCAGGAACCATGCCATGCTCATGGCGCTGCTCAAGCCCAGCACCACGGCGCTGAGGACGAAGGCCAGGATGCCGATCACGATCTGGCGCTGACCACGCGCCATCGTCAGGATCGGCAAACCGGCGGCACGCAGGTCCTCTCTGCGATACTGGGCAATGGCATGGGCATGGGGAATCTGCCAGCAACAGAACATCACCAGCAGCCAAAAGGCCGGGGCGTCGAAATGTGCACTGACCGCGCAATAGCCGATCACTGGCGGCATCGCCCCGGCCAGGCTGCCCACTGGCGTGCCGTACAGCGAGCGCCGCTTGAACCATAGGCTGTAGAAACCCACATAGAACAACAGCCCAAGCCCTGCCAGGGCGGCGGCCAGGTCGTTGCAGCAGCGCTGCAGCACCACCAGGCCCAGGCTGGCCAGGAGTACGCCGTAGACACTGGCCAGCCCTAGGGGACAAGCCCCCAGCGCCATGACACGGTGACAGGTGCGGACCATGCGGCGGTCGATATCGCGGTCGATGCAATTGTTCAGCACACATCCGCCGGCCACCACCAGCGTGGTGCCCAGGACCGTGGCCAGCAGGACTCGCGGCTCGTACCACTGGCCCCGGGACGCAAGGAAGTACCCCCCGAGTACCGCGATCAGGTTGCCGGCCACGATCCCCGGCTTGACCAGTTGCCAGGCCATGGTCATCAGCGCGGCGCCGTTCAATGGGCGAGCATGTTGTGATGGATGCTGTTCATGATCCACAGCGAAAGCCCTACCAGCAGGAAGATCACCACCGCGGAAAAAATCAGCGCAGTGAGGTTCCAGCGCTGCTCGGTGGCGGTATCCAGGTGCAGGAAATAGCGCAGGTGGACCAGGATCTGGATCACCCCCAGCCCCACCACCGCCCATAGCGTGACATTGCGCGGCAAGCTGGGGTACATCACCAGCGCGAAGGGAATCAGGGTCAGTACCAGCGACAGGGCGAAACCGACCAGGTAGGAACGCCGGCTGCCATGGCTGGAGCCAGCGCTGCTGCGTACGGAACTCTGGGTATACATATCAGGCCACTCCAAGCAGGTAGACGACGGTGAAGACACAGATCCAGATCACGTCCAGGAAGTGCCAGAAAAGGCTCAGGCAACTCAGGCGCGTGGCCTGGATGGCGCCCAGGCCACGGGAATGCACTTGCCACATCAACACCGCCATCCACACCAGGCCGCAGGCCACGTGCAGGCCGTGGGTGCCCACCAGGGTGAAGAAAGCGCTGAGGAAGGCACTGCGATCCGGCCCGTGACCTTCGCTGATCAGTTGGTGGAACTCATTGATCTCCATGGCGACGAAACCCAGGCCCAGCAGCGCGGTCAGGCCCAGCCAGCGCAACACCTGGGTCCGCTGGTCGCGGTTCATGGCCAGCATGGCGAAGCCGTAGGTGATGCTGCTCAAGAGCAGCAACAAAGTCTCGGCCAGCACATAGGGCAGCTCGAAGACGTCCATGGTCGACGGACCGCCAGCCACGCTGTCACGCAGCACCGCGTAGCTGGCGAACAGCGTGGCGAACAAGATGCAGTCGGTCATCAGGTAGACCCAGAACCCGAAGAGGCGCAGGGAGCCTGCATCTTCATGCCCCTGTTCATGGGAATGGGCGATGTCTTTTTCCAGCACGATATTGACCATGTTCAAGCCTCCGCCAGGTCTGCGAGCCGGGCCTTCTCGATCCGCGCCACTTCGTCGGCGGGAATGAAGTAGTCGGTATCCTCATCGTTGCTGCGCACCACCAGGGCGACCATCGTGGCCGCCAGGCTGGCCAGCGCCAGCCACCAGATGTGCCAGACCAGCGCGAAACTGCAGACCAGGGCGAAGGCACTCATGACCAGCCCGGCCGAGGTGTTGCGCGGCATGTGTATGGCCCGGTAGTCGGTACGGTTGAGGGTGCTGGTGCCGCGCTCCTTCATGCCCCAGTAGGCGTCGAGGTCGTCGACCACCGGTTGTTCGGCGAAGTTGTACAGCGGCGGTGGCGAGGTGGTCGCCCATTCCAGGGTCCGGCCATCCCAGGGGTCGCCGCTGCGGTCGCGGTTGGCCCGACGGTCGCGCACGCTGACCCACAGTTGCAGGAGCTGGCAGGTGACGCCACAGAGGATGATGCCCACGCCGATCAGCTCGAGCATCAGCCAGGGACGCCACTCGGGGTTGTCGAAGTGGTTGAGGCGCCGAGTCATGCCCATGAACCCCAGCACGTAGGACGGCATGAAGGCGAAGTAGAAGCCCACCAGCCAGCACCAGAACGACAGGCGTCCCAGGCGGTCATCGAGGGTGAAGCCGAAGGCCTTGGGAAACCAGTAGGTCAGCCCCGCCATGTAGCCGAACACTGCACCGCCAATGATCACGTTATGGAAGTGGGCGATCAGGAACAGGCTGTTGTGCAGCATGAAGTCGGCCCCCGGCACCGCCAGCAGGACCCCGGTCATGCCGCCGATGCTGAAAGTGACGATGAAACCCATGGTCCACAGCATCGGCGTGGCGAAACGTACGCGGCCGCGGTACATGGTGAACAGCCAGGTGAAGATCTTCACCCCGGTGGGCACGGCGATGATCATCGTCATGATGCCGAAGAAGGCGTTGACGTTGCCGCCGGCGCCCATGGTGAAGAAATGATGCAGCCAGACGATGAACGACAAGATGGTGATGGCGATGGTGGCCCAGACCAGCGACACGTAGCCGAACAGGCGCTTGCTGCTGAAGGTCGCGGCGATCTCCGAGAAGACGCCGAACGCCGGCAGGATCAGGATGTACACCTCCGGGTGGCCCCAGGCCCAGATCAGGTTGACGTACATCATCGGGTTGCCGCCGGCCTCGTTGGTGAAGAAGTGCATGCCCAGGTAGCGGTCCAGGGACAGCATCAGCAAGGTCGCGGTGAGGATCGGGAACGCCGCCAGGATCAGCACCGCGGTACACAGCGAGTTCCAGGTAAACACCGGCATCTTGAACAGGGTCATGCCGGTGGTGCGCATCTTCAGGATGGTGACGAAGAAATTCACCCCGGTGAGCAAGGTGCCGATCCCGGAGATCTGCAAGGCCCATATGTAGTAGTCCACCCCGACTCCGGGGCTGTAGCCCAGCTCCGACAACGGTGGATAGGCCACCCACCCGGTCCGGGCGAACTCCCCCACGCCCAGGGAAATATTGACCAGTGCCGCGCCGGCGACGAACAGCCAGAAGCTCAGGGCATTGAGAAAGGGATAGGCCACATCGCGAGCGCCGATCTGCAGCGGCACCACGAGGTTCATCAGACCGGCCACGAACGGCATGGCCATGAAGAAGATCATGATCACGCCATGGGCGGTGAAGATCTGGTCATAGTGTTCCGGCGGCAAGTAGCCCGGCCCGCCGGAGGCCGCCATCGCCTGCTGGGTGCGCATCATGATGGCGTCGGAAAAACCGCGCAGCAGCATCACCAGCGCCACCAGGATATACATGACGCCGATCTTCTTGTGGTCCACCGTGGTCAGCCATTCGCGCCACAGGTAGCCCCACTTGCGCTGGTAGGTGACGGCGCCAAGCACCCCGAGGCCGATGAGGCCGACCACCAGCAGGGTGTACATGATGATGGGTTCGCCGGTGGGCACCGCATCCCAGGTCAATTTACCGAACATCGTCCGAACTCCTTGTTTCGCCCAGGGGGTTGTCGGCGCGGGCCGCCTGGCGGGCGCTGCCACGGGCCTTGTTCATGCCTTCGTACTTGTCGACGATGACCTGGAACAGGCCCGGCTCGACGCTGGCGTAGTGCTGGATGGGGTGGCCGAGGGTGGGTCGGGCCAGCACGGCGTAGCTTTGCTGATCGAGGCGCAGCGGCCCCTGGCGCACCCTCTGGACCCAGGCCTCGAATTGCGCCGGCGTCTGGGACTGGGTGGTGAAATGCATGTCGGAGAAGCCCGGGCCGTTGTAGTTGGCGGCGATCCCGCGGAATTGCCCGGTTTCATTGGCGATCAGGTGCAAGCGGGTCTGCATGCCGGCCATGGCGTAGATCTGTCCACCCAGCGCCGGAATGAAGAACGAGGTCATCGCGGCGTCCGAGGTGATGGTAAAACTCACCGGGGTATGCACCGGCAGCGCCAGTTCATTGACCGAGGCGATCCCCAGGTCCGGATAGATGAACAGCCATTTCCAGTCGGTGGCCACCACCTGCACGTTCAGCGGCGGATTATCGGAAGCGATGGGTTTGTACGGATCCAGGGAGTGAGTGGTGCGCCAGGTGACGATGCCCAGTATCACGATGATCAACAGCGGCACGCCCCAGACCACCGCCTCGATCCGATGGGAACTGGCCCAGCCCGGCGAATAGCGCGCCCGCTTGTTGGTCGAGCGATAACGCCAGGCGAACACGAACATCAGCACGATGGCGGGAATCACCACCAGTAACATCAGCGCTGTGGCCAGGATGATCAGGTTGCGCTCGTCGGTGGCGATCTGGCCCTTGGGATTGAACACGATCAAGTTGCAACCGGATAAAAGACTGCAAGCAGCCGCCAACAGAAATCTATTGATAGTTTGCACTGTGAAGTTACCCCACAGTTGATAGTCTCAAGCGGCGCGAAACATTACGCCGCCCCATGATTTTTATTTTCTGTAGCCGCACGAACTGGCCATCGCAAGTTTGGATTAATCAGCCAGCCAGTTAGCTATCGAATGACTTTTAGCCTAGCTAGTTATACTTTCCATAATCAGCATGGATTCATATCCAGGAACTTCGGCGATAATCAGGCAATGGGGCCAACCCCTGCTTCACCACCATTGGCGGCCTCCTCGTCGCAGTGGCAATCGAGGTTGGTACAGGGCTCCCCACGGGGGTGATGATCAGCGCAGGCCTGGCAACAATAGGCCTTGCCGTCGCGCTCGAAAGGCTGTTGGGGATCGATCGGAATGTGACATCCAGGACAGGCGCAGCGCTTGGTCTCATCATTCATGGGGATTCTCCTGTTGATTTATCGAAGTTGTTCCAACCCTCTCGGGAACGCTTGGTCAACATTTGAAGGAGAGTTCTGGCCGATGGTTTAAATATTTTGCTACAACCCGGACGAGTGGTACTGGTAGCCCAATGACAGCAATTTGTTAAACCTTCCGTCGACACTTCTATAAACCAATAAAACACTCCACCAAGTCCGCCCTATACTGGCCAACTTGATTATCCGAAATCAGGAGGAACACCCATGAACCGGGGAAAAGTCTACGCGGCCTGGAAAACCCAGTCCCTGCCGGAGGCGTGCCATGAGCGCATGCTGGACAACGGCTGCCAGATGGATGTCCGAGCCCGCGAACTGCCTGGCGGCGACGTCGAATTGATGGTCTGCGTATATACCGCCCAAGGCCGGTGCATAGCCGAACGTTCGAGCCGTCTGCCCGGCAGCGAATGGTGCCTGGAGCACGCCTTGCGTCGCGGGGTGGACCAGGCCCAACGCATCGCCGGCGGCGAATCGGGACGCTTGCACTGCATCGACCCGACGCAGGACGAAGCGCTTTGAGTCCCTGCGGCCCGAGCTATGGCCAAGCCCTTGGCAAGCCTGCTTTTACTCAGAACTGATTTATTGGATAAGTCGATTTTTCAACCGGAGCCAGCATGTAAATCCAACGATTTTTCAGATGTTTATTTTTGCAGTACGTCCCTTGGCCGCCCGGTCAGATTATTACCAGTGCACGACAACGCGCATTGCCGAACCCGAGTCCGAAGCGCCCCGCAACCCTCTTTGGCGGTGGCGACACACTCCATCCACTCAAGATAAAAGGGACGACGTCATGTACAGCACCGACCAGCGCTTCCAGCTCCGCGCCTGCCGCAAATTTGCCCTCGAACAGAACCAGCGCCTGTTCAAGCAGGCCCATGACCTGAACCAGCAAGCCTATCAACTGCTGGAGCAGGCCCAGCCGGATCTAGAAACCTTCGAGCGCTATCACCTGTTGCGCAACAAGGCCGAGGAAAAATTCCACGAGGCCAGCGAACACCTGCGGCTGATCAACCAGGAATTCGCCGACAACCAAAGTCAGGCTCCAGCCCCTCTGCCCTTTACTCACGCCCAGTCTCGCCAGCGTCAACAGCCAAGACCGATCCTGCAGCACACCGGTCGCTAAGCCCGGGCCCACGCAGTTCCTGCGCCAGCGGTGCGCCCTGTACGGGCAGCCGCTGCCCCCCCCTTTCAACTCCCCGGGTTGGTCAGTTGGATATAGCTCGACCAGCCTCCCAGCAGCAACCAGAAGATCGCGAAGATCCAGGGTGTGCGCAGGGAAAACAGCAGCGACTTGCGATAGCCCCGGTGGGTCGACTCGCTTTCGCAGAACAGTGGCGACTCGTCATAGGCCAGGCCCATCAGCGGCTCGCTGCGCAGCAATTGCGCCTGCTTGAAATACCAGTGGTCGATGATGTCGTAGGCGGCACGGATGCCCGGCCAGGCATTGAGCGTCGTGAGGATACCCAGCAGGGCCAGCAAGGGCGGCACCAGCAAGGTGAACAGCTTGCCCCACTCGGGGTTCAGGTTTGACATGCACGAGGCGAAGGCGATCACCAGGAACGATTGCGCCGCCAGATAGGCATCGGTGCGGTTGGCCAGAATGCTGGTCTCGTACTGGATTTCCCGCCGATAAAAGTCCAGGCGCTCCTTGGGCGAACCGAACATCAAGGCATTGTGTTCGCTCAGTTCGGTGTCATCCGTCTGGGACGTCAGGATACGGGGCACGGCAATCTCCAGGGGTTGGGTCGATGATGGCGGCCCATGTAGGGCCAGCGGCCGGATGCCTGGGCCGCACGCACATGCATTAGGTCCGCAGCCCCAGGCGATGTTCAATCCGGTTTGCCAGGCCGGTCGATTCGGGGTTGCCCCGGGGACCTTCCCGGGCCTGTCTGCGGCAGAGCAGAACGTTTGAACCTTCGTCGGCGAGCCAGGCTCAACCAACAGGTAGAACGCCTACCTGAACGCCATGGGGAGAAAGTCCTATGACCGAACACATCGTTCATTTCCATTGCCAGATCGACCAGAGCACCAGCGAACGTTTTCGCGACTCGTGCCTGCAAGCCATCGAAGAAGGCGCCAGCTCGCTGCTGCTGAACCTGTCGACCACCGGCGGCAGCACCAACTTCGGCTTCACCCTCTATACCTTCCTCAAGTCCTTGCCGGTGCCCTTGTGCGCGATCAATGCGGGCAACATCGAATCCATGGGGATCATCCTGTTCCTGGCGGCCAACCGGCGCATCACCACGCCTCATTCACGCTTCCTGATCCATCCGATGAACTGGTATTTCAGCCAGAACTCGGTGGATCACCAGCGCCTGCGCGAGTACCTGTCGAGCCTGGACAACGACCTGGCGCGCTACGTGAAGATCTACGAGATCGAGACCGCTGCCGCCGAAACCCAGCTGGACATCTTCAAATGCCTGTCGGCCGAGGAAAAGGTCATCGCCGCCCATGAGTCGCTGGCCTACGGTATCGCCCACGAGGTGCGCCAGCCCGTGTTCGCCGACGACCTCAAGCACTGGAAGGTCAGCGGTGCCTAGGCGCGACCACCCGGCAGACTACGGGAACGGCCGCTGGCCTATGGCGTCATCCCGTTGAATGACCCTGAACCACAAGCCGCTTGCAGCGACGAGGAGTTCCCCATGGCAGTCGATATCCTTCCCTTCATGATTACCACCCCGGTTGCCAGTTCGCCGGGCAACCCCGTGGCCCTGGAGCTGATGGGCGCCCAGGCCCTGGCCCGGGTGCCCCAGGTCATCAGCCAATTGCCCGACGGCTCGATCCGCATGAGCGCGCCGACCCGTGGCGCCTCCAGCAAGAGCACCCACCGCACCCGTTGCGAATGGAAGGAGCCGCTGTACTGGTCCCTGGCCAGCGCCAACCTGCATGTCAACCGCCAGGTCATGCGCCTGGAGCAGGTCAATTCGGCGCAAAAAGTGGTGATTTCGCAAATGCACGTCAAGGACGACGACAGTCCGGCGGTCAAGGTGTTCTGGAACAAGGGCAGGATCACCTGGGGCTTTCGCGCCAGCTTCGACCAGGGCGAACCGGCCACCCGCATCATCGCCACCAACGTGCCGTTGCAGGTTCCCTTCGAAATCACCCTGAGCGCCACCACCGCTGGCCTGGTCCTGGTGGTGGTGACCTGCAACGGCGTCACCAGCGCCAGTACTCCAGGGCAATTGGACAGTAGTTGGAACGACCGCCGTTTCGACTTCCACGGCGGGGTCTACAACCAGGTCGACTACAGCGACAGCACCCCCGCCAGCGACGGCTCGGTGTGCATCATCAGCGAGCTGCAAGTCAGCCATACACTGGGTTGAAGCACAGGCCATGAGTTTTACGATCTGGGTCGCGGTGCTCGGTGCGGTGCTGCTGATCCTCGCCCTGACCTCCTCCTACCTGCGCTGGCTGCCGATCACCACCTCGGTGGTGTGCCTGGCCCTGGGCGTGCTCATTGGCCCGGGTGGAGTCGGCTTGCTGCAACTGGATATCCGCCAGGCGGCGGACTGGATGGAGAACCTGACCGAGGTGGCGCTGCTGTTCTCGCTGTTCGTCAGTGGCCTCAAGCTGCGGCTGCCGCTGGCCGACCGCAGCTGGTGGGTGGCCTTCGGCCTGGCTGGACCGGTGCTGGGCCTGGGCATCCTCGGTGTCGCGCTGGTGCTGCACGTCTTGCTGGATCTGGACTGGAGCTTCGCCCTGCTGCTCGGGGCGATCCTGGCGCCCACCGACCCGGTGCTGGCCTCCATGGTCCAGGTCAACGATGCCCAGGATCACGACCGGGTGCGCTTCGGCTTGTCCGGTGAGGCCGGGCTCAACGATGGCGTGGCCTTCGCCTTCGTGATCCTCGGGGTACTGCTGCTCAAGCAGGACAGCGCCCCGCAGCACTGGCTGGCGGACTGGATGCTCTACAGCCTGCTCTGGGCGATACCGGCCGGCCTGCTCTGTGGCTATGGCCTGGGCCATGGCCTGGGGCGCCTGACCTTGCGCCTGCGTATCCGCCACGCCGACAGTAGCGTCTCGCCCAACGACTACCTGAGCTTCGCCCTGATCGCCCTGGCCTATGTCGCGGCGGAACTGGTGCACGGCTACGGCTTCCTCTCGGTGTTCGCCGCCGGCCTGGGGTTGCGCCAGGCCGAAGTCCATGCCAGCAGCGCCGGCCACCCACCGGCGGAGCATCTGGTGCAGCCGGTGGTCGGCCACCTGCACGGCGACCCAGGCCAATCCGTGCACGGCGATGTCCAGGCCCTGGAAGAACGCCAAGTGGCGGCCGGCATCATGCTCGGTGACATGCTGTCGTTCGGCAGCCTGGTGGAGCGGGCCATGGAAGTGTTCATCGTCACCTTGCTGGGAGTGGTACTGCCGGCCCATTGGGATTGGCGGGCGTTGCTGCTGGGGGCACTGCTGTTCCTGGTGGTACGGCCCCTGAGCGTGCTGGCGATGCCCTGGGGCGCCCTGCTCGACCGCCACCAGCGCCTGCTGCTGGGCTGGTTCGGGATTCGCGGCATCGGCAGTCTGTACTACTTGTTCTATGCCCTGAACCACCAACTCGAACCGGCGCAGGCGACACTCAGCATCCAGCTCACCCTGTCGGTGGTGGCGTTGAGCATCCTGGTCCATGGCCTCAGCACCCAGCCATTGCTGCTGCACTACCAACGCTGTCGCCAGCAGGCCGAACGACGATAAAAACTGAACCGCGCCATCGCCGCTCTCCTCAATATGCTGACGTCGCCGCTGCGCTGCGCCCGAATCCCCTGGAGGACCCGTCGCCATGGACATCGAACGATATATCCGCAAATTCGCGTACCGGATCCGGGAAACCCAAGGGCGGGCGACCACCTCACCCGGGGGCAAGCACAGGCGGGCCGCCCCGTGCTGTGGGCTGGCCGCTGCCGTGCGAACCCACCCAGTTGGGCCAGGCCAAAGACTGAACGCAAGATCGAGGAGCTGATATGCACGGGAATTTTTCATTGACCAGGCTGGATACCTGCCTGCGTGAATGGCCATTGGGCTCCCCACTCGAGCCCCGTGCCCTGGCACGGCTCATGGAGCGACTGGTTGGCCAGGGTCTCGACCGGCTGCCGTTGCCCGGCCAGGGCCAGACCCTGCTGCGCTGGCAGGCCCTGGCCCGGGTGGCGGCCTGCGACCTGAGCTTGTGCAAGCTCTATGAAGGCCATACCGATGCCCTGGCGATCATGCGGTACTGGTCGGCGCCACTGCCTCCCGCAGACAGTACCTGGGGCATGTGGGCCGCCGAACCACCCCAGGCCAGGGTCACCCTGCACGCTACCCGGCATGCCGGCGCTGTGCGCCTGCGGGGGCTCAAGGCCTGGTGCTCCGGCGCCTCGCTGCTGAGCCACGGGCTGTTGACCGCCTGGGATGCCGAAGACCGCCAGTACCTGGTGGCCGTCGCACTGGACCAGAGCGGCGTGCAAGTCACGGGCAATGGTTGGCAGGCCGTCGGCATGGCCGCCAGTCAAAGCGTCGAGGTGGTGCTGGACGGCGCCCATGGGCAATTGGTCGGCCCGGCGCACGGTTACCTGCAACGGCCCGGGTTTTGGCAGGGCGGCGCGGGTATCGCCGCCTGCTGGCACGGCGCGGCGCAAGCCATCGGCCAGGCCCTGCGCAGGCATTGCACCGAACGTCCCGAGCCCCATGCCCTGGCTCACCTGGGCGCCGTGGACTGCGTATTGCAAGCCAGCGCCAACCTGGTGCGCAGCACTGCACGCTGGATCGACCAGCATCCAACGGCCGCGGCCGAGGTACCGGCACGCCGTCTGCGCGCCGCCTGCGAGGCCAGTGCCACGCAAGTACTGGAACACGTCGGCCGGGCCCTGGGAGCCACGCCCTACTGCCGCGATGCACACCTGGCCCGGCTGTTCGCCGACCTGCCGGTGTATTTGCGCCAAAGCCATGCCGAGCGCGATCTCGCCGTCCTCGGTGGCCTGGTGGCCGCGCACCCGGAAGGAGACTGGTTGCCATGAACGCCAATCCGATCATCGGCAACGGCACGTCGCCCGGGGCCTGGAACGCTTCGAGCCGGCTCGCCGCACTCGGGACGGTGACACCGCAACAGTTGGTGCCGGACGGAGCGCGCGCGGTGATCGTCTCGCCCCACCCCGACGACGAAATCCTCGCCTGTGCCGGCTTGCTCCAACAGCTGGCCCGGATGCAGCGCCAACTCGTGCTGGTCTCGGTCACCGACGGCTGTGCCAGCCATCCCGGCTCGCGCTACTGGACGCCGCGCCGCCTGGCGCAGGTGCGTCCCCGGGAAAGCGCTGTGGCCCTGGCGCGCCTGGGCCTGGCGCCGGAGCACATGACCTGGTTGCGCGCTGGTTTGCCGGACACCGCCGTGGCCCGCCACGAGCGAAGCTTGCAGGCTTTTCTGCAACGCTGCCTGCAACCTGGCGATGTGGTCTTCACTACCTGGCACCAGGACGGCCACAGCGATCACGAAGCCTGCGGTCGTGCCTGCCTGGCAGCGGCCCGAGAGGTGGATGTCCGGGTCCATGAAATACCGGTCTGGGCCTGGCACTGGGCCCTACCGGAAGATCCGCGCTTGCCCTGGCACAGGGCGCGCAAGCTGTTGCTGGATGCCCCGACCCTGGCCCGCAAGCGTCACGCGGTACACGCCTTCACCAGCCAGATCAGCCCCGACCCGCTGAACGGGAACGCCCCGGTCCTGGGCCCATTGACCCTGGAGCGCCTGCTGCGGGATTTCGAGGTGATATTCCTATGAGCGTCACCGACGACTATTTCGACCACTTGTTCGATGGCAACCCCGACCCTTGGGCCATGCGCTCTCGCTGGTATGAACAGCGCAAGCGCGACCTGACCCTTGCCGCCCTGCCCCGGCCCCACTATCGCCGTGGCCTGGAAGCCGGTTGCGCCAACGGCGAGCTGGCCCTGCGCCTGGCCGAGCGCTGCGACCGCCTGTTGTGCTGCGATACCTCGGCGCTGGCGGTACACGAGGCGCGCCAACGCTTGCAGCACCTGGACCAGGCCGAGGTACGCCAGGCACGCCTGCCCCGGCAATGGCCGGACGGGAGCTTCGACCTGATCGTCATCAGCGAACTGGGCTACTACCTCGACCTGCAAGACCTGCAACGCCTGATTGCCCAGGCCCATGACTCACTGGCCACGGACGGCACGCTACTGGCCTGCCACTGGCGTCACCCCATCACCGAATGCCCGCTGGACGGCGACCGGGTGCACCGGCAACTGGCCGCGCAACTGCAATTGCCCAGCTTGCTGCGCCATGTGGAGGCCGACTTCGTCCTTGAGGTATGGGGCACTCGTGCCACCTCGGTGGCCCAGCGCGAGGGCCTGGCATGATCGGGGTAGTGATCCCCGCCCACAACGAGCAAGCCTTGCTCGCCCAGTGCATCCAGGCCGTCGAGCAGGCTGCCCGGCATCCGCATCTGGACGGGGAACAGGTGCGGATCCTGGTGGTGCTCGATGCCTGCGACGACGACAGCGAAGCGCTCGTGGCGGCGGCTGGCATCCAGGGACTGAAGGTCGACGCACGCAATGTCGGTTATGCCCGGGCGGTGGGCAGCGACTACCTGATCGCCCAGGGTGCACGCTGGATCGCCTGCACCGACGCCGACAGCGAAGTCGCCCCGGATTGGCTGGTGGCCCAGCTGTCCCTGGGAGCGCAGATGGTCTGCGGTACGGTGCAGGTCCGCGATTGGGGCGAGCTGCACGAGGGCGTCCGCCAGCGCTATGCCCAGGCCTATACCCAGGCCGATGGCCATCGGCATATCCACGGCGCCAACCTGGGTTTCTGCAGCACGACCTATTTGCGTTCCGGCGGTTTCCTGCCGGTGTCGGCCCATGAAGATGTGCAACTGGTACGCACCTTCGAGCGCCTGGGTGCGCGCATCTGCTGGAGCCAACTGCCCCGGGTGACCACCAGCGCCCGCCTGCTGGGCCGCGCCAACGGCGGGTTCGCCGATTACCTGCGCCAGCTGGCGCTGGAGCAGCAGACGAGCACCGCACCGCTGGCGGACCAGTCGTCCCAGGCCTGCGGCAATAATTTGAACGGCGCCTGAACCCCTCCAGTCGGAACAGTGAAGAGTCCCGGCACCGCCTGCCGCACCTATTGCAAGGCGTTGCCCTGTTCCCCAGGAGGACCTGCCATGAAAGCCGTTGTATTCCATAGCGTGGGCGATATCCGCCTCGACGACGTCGCCGAACCCACCTTGCTGGCTCCCACCGACGCCATCATCCGCGTGACCGCCTCGGCGATCTGCGGTACCGACCTGCATTTTGTCCGTGGCACGGTGGCACCGATGAAGCCCGGCACCATCCTTGGCCATGAAGCAGTGGGCATCGTCGAACAGCTGGGCACTGACGTGCGCAATCTGCAAGTGGGCGACCGGGTAGTGGTGCCCTCCACCATCGCCTGTGGCAATTGCTCCTATTGCCGGGCCGGTTATTACGCCCAGTGCGACGACGTCAATCCCCATGGCAAGGAAGCCGGCACTGCGTTCTACGGCGGCCCCGAGATCACCGGGCCGTTCCATGGCCTGCAGGCGGAAAAGGCGCGGATTCCCTTCGCCCATATCGGCCTGGTGAAGCTGCCGGACCAGATCAGTGACGACCAGGCGATCCTGCTCTCGGATATCTTCCCCACCGGTTACTTCGGCGCACGGCTGGCCGAGGTCAGCGACGGCGACACCGTGGCGGTGTTCGGCTGTGGCCCGGTGGGCCAGTTCGCCATCGCCAGCGCCAGGCTGCTGGGCGCCGCCCGGGTGTTCGCCATCGACCACCATCCGGACCGCTTGCAAATGGCTCGCCGGCAAGGCGCCGAGACCATCGACTTCGACCAGGAAGATCCGGTGGCCACCCTCAAGCGGCTGACCGCCGGCATCGGTGTGGACCGGGCCATCGATGCGGTGGGGGTGGACGCCGAGCATACGTGCCATGGCGATGACGGCCAGCCAGCGCGCAGCGGACAATGGCAACCTGGCAACGCTCCGGACCAGGCCCTGCAATGGGCCGTCGAAGGCCTGGCCAAGGCTGGCACGCTATCGATCATCGGCGTCTATCCGCAGCAGGCACGCAGCTTTCCCATCGGCCTCTCGATGAACAAGAACCTGACCATCAACATGGGCAACTGCCACCACCGCAAGTACATTCCGACGCTGATCGACATGGTGCTGAACCAGCGCATCGATCCGGCCAGTATCCTGACCCAGACTCGGCCGATGGACGACGCCATCGCGGCCTTCGAGGCCTTCGACCGGCGCGAGCATGGCTGGATCAAAGTGCAACTGCGCCCGCAGCCCGAGCTTTGAGCGGCAGGAGCACCCAGCATGAGCAGCAAGGTCCATATCGGCATTTCCGGCTGGCGCTATGCCCCTTGGCGCGGTGATTTCTACCCCAGGGGACTGGCCCAGAAAGATGAACTGGCCTTCGCCTCGCGAGCGGTGGGCAGCATCGAGATCAACGGCTCGTTCTACGCCCTGCAGACGCCCGAGCGCTATGCCGGCTGGGCCGCACAGGTGCCCGCGGAGTTCGTCTTCAGTGTCAAGGCGCCGCGCTTCATCACCCATGTCCGGCGCCTGCGGGACATCCACGAGCCACTGGCGAACTTCTTCGCCTCGGGGCTGTTCCAGCTGGGCCGCAAGCTGGGGCCGATCCTCTGGCAGTTCCCGCCGAGCTTCAAGTTCGATCCGGCCCTGTTCGAGCAATTCCTCGCCCAACTGCCGCACCAGGGCCGTATGGCCCGGCAACTGGCCCGGGACTGCAACGAACGCCTGCGGCGCGAGGGCTACCTGGACATTCCCGCCGACGCAGCGCTGCGCCATTGCGTGGAGATCCGCAACGCCAGTTTCCTGGAGCCGGCCTTCGTGGCGCTGCTGCGCCGATATAACGTCGCATTGGTGGTGGCCGACACCGCCGGCAAGTGGCCCTGGATCGAGGAATTGAGCGCCGACTTCGTCTATGTGCGCCTGCACGGCGACCAGCAAATCTACAGCAGCGGCTATAGCGACCAGGCCCTGGAACGCTGGGGCCGGCGCATCGAGCTATGGCGCCAGGGCCGGCAACCGGCCGACGCCCGGCGCATTCCCGGATTCCAGGACATGGGGCGCGACCGAAGCGGCGCGCGGGACGTCTATTGCTACTTCGACAACGATATCAAGGTGCGCGCGCCCTACGACGCTCGTCATCTGCTGGAACGCCTCGGCCTGGCCGATACCCTGGCCGTAGAGCCCGGACATCTGCCCGAAGGCGACTGGCAATGAACGGCATGTCCCTGTCCAGGCCGGAGCAGGCACCGGCTGTGGCTTCGCTCAAGGTGCTGACGGTGAATATCCACAAGGGCTTCACCTTCCTCAACCGGCGCTTCATCCTGCCCGAACTGCGCGACGCGGTGCGCAGTACCGGCACTGACCTGGTGTTCCTGCAGGAGGTGCTGGGCGATCACAGCCACCACGCCAAGCGCTTCGACAACTGGCCCCAGCAACCCCACTACGAATTCCTTGCCGACAGCATGTGGCACGAATTCGCCTACGGGCGCAACGCGGTGTACCCCGAGGGCGAGCATGGCAACGCCCTGTTGTCGAAGTACCCGATCCTGGGCCACCGCAACCTGGACGTTTCGCAACAGGGCGACGAACAGCGCGGGCTGTTGCATTCGGTGCTGGCCGTGCCGGGGCGCGAGGTGCACGCGATCTGCGTACACCTGGGCCTGCGCGAAGCTCATCGGCAGTTGCAACTGGGCCTGCTGTGCGAACTGGTAGCGAGCCTGCCGCCACAGGCCACGGTGATAGTCGCCGGCGACTTCAACGACTGGCGCCTGCGGGCCGATGCACTCTTGGCCGAACAGGGATTGCACGAAGCCTTCGTTCGCCATCGCGGGCGTGCGGCCCGCAGTTTTCCCGCACGCTGGCCCCTGCTGCGCCTGGACCGCATCTATGTACGCAACGGCCGCACCTGCGACCCCCGGGTGCTCTCCACCCGACCCTGGTCGCACCTGTCGGATCACGCGCCGCTGGCAGCGCAGGTCTGGCTATGAGCCCCGGCTGGCGCGATGGCAACCGCATCGAGTTGCTGATCAACGGCGAGCAATTCTACCCCCGGGTACTGGCGGCCATCGCCGATGCCCGCCAAGAGGTGCTGCTGGAGACCTTCATCCTGTTCGAGGACAAGGTCGGCTGCGCGCTGCAGCAAGCCCTGATCGAAGCGGCCCGACGCATTTCCCGGGTGGAGATCACCGTCGACGGTTATGGCAGCGCCGACCTGGGCGCGGACTTCGTCGCACAGATGGTCGACGCCGGGGTGCGGGTCCACCTGTTCGATCCGCATCCCCGCTTGTTCGGCTTGCGTACCCACCTGTTCCGCCGCCTGCATCGCAAGGTGCTGGTGATCGATGGCCAACGGGCGTTCATCGGCGGCTTGAACTTTTCTGCCGATCATCTGCGTGACTTCGGTCCGATGGCCAAGCAGGACTATGCAGTGGACGTACGCGGGCCGGTGGTCGCCGATATCCGCGCCGCGGCCCTGGCCACCCTGGCCCAGGTCACTCCCGCCGGCCCCTCGCTGCCTGCGATGCCGCCTTGCGGCCCGGCAAGCATCCGGCTGGCGATCCGCGACAACCAGCGACACCGCGACGATATCGAGACCCAGTACCTGCAGGCGATCCGCGCTGCCCGCCAGCGCCTGATCCTGGCCAATGCCTATTTCTTTCCTGGCTACCGCGTGATCCGCGAGCTGCGCAATGCCGCACGCCGTGGCGTGGAGGTCAGCCTGATCCTCCAGGGCCAGCCAGACCTGCCCTGGGCTCGGGGGTTCTCACGGTTGCTGTACAACTATTTGATGCGCGATGGCGTGGCCATCCATGAATACGTCCGCCGACCACTGCACGGCAAGGTGGCCCTGGCCGACCACGACTGGGCCACGGTGGGCTCCAGCAACCTCGATCCCTTGAGCCTGTCGCTGAACCTGGAAGCCAACCTGATCATCCGCGACGTCGATTTCAACCAACGCCTGCATCGCCACCTGGAGCGGCTGATGACCCGCCACTGTCGCCAGGTCACCCAGCAGCGCTTGCTGCGCGGCCACTGGTGGCGCGGGCCGGTGATTTTCCTGTACTTCCACTTGCTGCGGCATTTCCCGGCCATCGCCGGCTGGCTGCCGGCCCACCGGCCGCGACTCGAATCGATACCGGGCCCGCCTGGACGCCAGTGCCAGCAGCCCCTGGAACGGGAGCACAGTTCATGAACGGCGGGCGCCATGGCTGGCTGGTATGCGCCCGGCGCCTGCTCAACCTGCTGTTCCTGGTGCTGGTGCCGGTACTGCTCTGGCGACTGGCCAGGAACCTGCAATGGCACGAGGTCAGCCAGGCCGTTGGCGCCTATAGCGCCACTACCCTGCTGCTGGCGCTGGGGGCCACAGTCCTGAGCTTTGCCTTGTACAGCAGCTACGACCTGCTCGCCGGACACTACGTACGCCACTCCTTGCCGACCCGCCAGGTACTGGCGCTGGGATTCGTGGTCTATGCCTTCAATCTCAACCTGAGCGCCTGGGTCGGTGCTATCGCCCTGCGCTACCGACTGTATTCGCGCCTGGGCCTGGAGGTGGGCACGATCACGCGGATCCTGAGCTTCAGCCTGGCCACCAACTGGCTGGGCTACCTGCTGCTGGCCGGCATGCTGTTCGCCCTGGGGCTGGTGCGCTTGCCGGACCACTGGACCCTGGGCAGCAGCGGCCTGCGCATGGTGGGTGGCGCGCTGCTGGCGGTGGCCGCCGCCTACCTGCTGGCGTGCCGCTTCGCCAAGCGCCGAACCTGGCGCTGGCGCAACCAGTGCCTGGAACTGCCCGGCACGACCATGTCGCTCATCCAGGCCGCGTTGTCATCGCTCAATTGGATGCTGCCGGCGCTGGTGGTGTTCCTGCTGTTGCCCGTCGGCGCCAGCTATCCCCAAGTGCTGGGGATCATGCTGATCGCCAGCATCGCCGGAATCATCACCCACATCCCGGCCGGCCTGGGTGTACTGGAAGCGGTATTCATCACCCTGCTCCAGCATCAACAGGGCAAGGGAGCGGTCCTGGCGGCTCTGCTGGGCTACCGGGCAATCTACCTGCTGCTGCCACTGGCCCTGGCAAGCATGGTCTACCTGGTGCTGGAACGACGGGCCAAGGCCCTGCGTCAGCAACGCCAGCGCGCCTGAGTTGTCCAGGCACAGATATGAACAACTAACAAGCGGACCGCGCCAATAAAGCCACGACCAGGAAAAGTTGTAACTTGCATGGCCATGCAACGCCTGCTCGTAGTGAGCAACTAGTTACCCAGCGCCATTAAAACGCCATAGTCGCTAAAAATTGAAAATAGTTTTTTGATAAAACATACGGCTCTGGCAGCTTGTACTAATTTGAATTGTCGAACAATCGATTTTACTTTGAATTCTTCACCCTGCATGGATATCGACTAGTTGTGTACAAGGAGATATTCATGAGTCAGGAAACCATCTACAAGATCCAATATCTGCTGCATGGCCAACCAAGATTCTTCATCATCAGGGCCAAGACCATGGATAACGCCAAGGCTTGGCATTGGGCCAGTTGCGACGCGGGGGTAGGGATCATTCCCAAGTCCGATCGTGACCCGGTCAGGAGAGTTTCCCGGCCACTGGCGGAAAAGTACGGGATAACCGACGTCAAGTGGTTCCAGTCGGCCCCGCTCTGTTGGACAACGGAGGGCCAGCAATGAAACCCCAATCGACCAGGAAACCAGCCGCCAGGGACTGGGACGCGGAGATAGCCGAAAACACCCGGATGTTCTACGAAGCCGACCGGCTGGATGACTTGGCCTACCAGATCATCGGCAATGGCGCCTGTGACCAACAGGTCTGGGCGCGCTATTCCCAGGCCAAGAACCGGGCGGACGGCAAACGCCGTGAAGCCTTCGCCCAGTGGTTGAGCATCCGGCGGGCCATGCAGCGCGGCTGATCCGCCCTCAGTTCCTGGGGCTGATGCTCAAGCGCTCGCCGACCACCATTTCCGTGACCCAATCCACCAGGATCGTGGTGTAGGCCTCCTGGGAGGTTTCGCTGGAGAGCGCGTGGTCGGCGTCGTCGATGATGCGATGGGTCAGCGAATGGCTGCGCTGGAAAGCCGCCCGATAACTCATGATGGTGGCGTGGGGCACATGCTCGTCGTGCTCGGACTCCACCAGCAACACGTCGCCACGAAACCCTGCGCAAGCCTGCAGCGCCCGATTGCCCCGCGCGTCGATGGGGCTGGCCCGATAGCGCTTGAGATCCTCGCGATCCAGGGCGCGCTTGGGCACCAGCCAGCCCTGATCGCGATAAATCGCCGGAACCCGGAGCGCCAGCCAGCGCACCCGGCGCAACTGGCTGAGGATGGTCGCCAGATAGCCACCGTAGCTGGTGCCCACCACCGCCACGGCCGCCGGATCGACGGCTGGATGGGCCACCAGGTGGTCATAGGCGGCAAGCACGTCCTGCAAGCTGTCCTCGCGCGTTACCTGGGCCTGGCGCCGATTGGCCGCACCGTGGCCGCGCAGGTCGAAGGTCAGGCACAGGCAGCCCAGGCCAGCGATGCCCCGGGCCCGGTTGAGGTCGCGCTCCTGGCTCCCGCCCCAGCCGTGGACGAACAACACGCCAGGGACCCTTGCCTTGGGGCTGAGCAGGTTGCCCACCAATCGTTGCGCTTGGACATCGATCAGGATCTGTTCGCTGTTAACCGCCATGGGCCTGCACCTGTGCATACTTGAGAAGAAAGCCGCCCGCCTCGTCAGGCCCGCGATATAGCAGCACCGCGTCCGGCGGCAATAGTTGCTCCTGGTCAGTCTCGCAGGTCCGGGCCCGCAGCCAATCCACCTGCGGCTGCTGGCGAAACACCTGCAGGGCCGCCAGTTCCGCGCCCGTGGCCCCGCCCACGCGCCACGACTGCTCCAGCACCCCGAGCCTGGACCGGCCATCGTGGCCCAGCCCGCATACCACGTCGTAGTTGCGCCGCGAAGCGAAGAAGCCTGGCAAGCAGGCCGTGGCCGCCGCGTCGTAGATCCGGGCATGCTCCACGGCCTGGCGCACTTGGGGATCCAGATCACGTTGCAGCAACTGGGTATAGTCCCCTCGCGCCAGCCACAGCTCGGAACCGGCGTATACCGGCTCGCCGCGCGGGTTGGGCCGCTGGTACTGACGACCGTGGTAGCTCATCAGCAAGCCGTCGATCAGGACCTGGCCCACGCTGTAGGTGCGGGCGTGGTGCAAGTTCTCCTCCAGCACCAGGCCCTGGCGACAGGTATCGCTGTCCAGTTGCCCGAGCCAATGTTCCAGGTCCTGGGCAGTGCGCAGCACCGCCTGGCCCACGCCGCCGCTGGCCTGGACCTGCTTGACGCGCAATTCGGCCGACCCCAGGTACTGGCGGGCGATACGCCGGGCATCGGCGATGTCGAATACCGTCAGCCCCGGCAGCACCACCTGGCGCACCTGGCGGCAGAACTGGGGATTCCAGCCGACAGGCCGATAAGCGGCGCTCCTAGGCAGCGGATGGGAAATCGCCTTGCTGGCCATGAAGGCCTGCTGCACATGACCTCCCAACAAGTCCTGGGCGCCGCTGACGCCCAGCTCAAGGCGCTGTTCGCCGATCAGAGTGCGCGTAGGCACCAGGTACATGCCGATACGAGGCATGGGCTCCTGCCAGTCGCCATCGAACGGCCAGCCGAGGATCTCGGCCAGCCAGCGGGCCAGGTTGAGGTTGGTCTGGCGCTCATGCAGTGCAGCGCCAACATGGCAGTGGGCCACGACCCTGCGAATGATGGAAGGTTCTGGCATCGTCCTGGCTCCCGTTCGAGCACTGCCATGGCTTGGCGCCGGCAGCGCGGTTTCACTTGTCCCGGGATTCGGGCTGGCTCATCTGTACCGAGGCCTTGGAGCGGTCCTTGTCCTTGTCGCCGCTGTTTTCAAAACACCCCTGCAAGGCCAGGAGAACAGCGAGCAACAGGGTTATTCGGGAACTCTTCACAACGTTGTTCATGGCACACCTCAACAATAAGGTAGGTAGTCATTCAGTAGAAAAACCTGACTGGCACAAGTTCAAGATTCAACGTCCCAGTAATGACCGACTATCGAGCCACCCATATGAATACCAAATACATCCATATGAGTGTTTATTTATAGGCTCAGGTTTAGCGAGCGCCGCTTGCTTATAAAAAATCGTCCGTAAACGAACTAGCTCATTGCCAGCCACTGCCATTCATCGCCACGGCGAAGATATTTTTCGACCTTGGGAATTTTCCTGTACTCCCAGTTAATGCTCACTATGTAGTGAGCACTGATATTTCATCACCAAGAGGAAATCATCATGACTACTAAAGGCAATAACAACCCGGGCAACTTCGCCAACGATCGCGAAAAAGCATCCGAAGCCGGGAAAAAAGGCGGTCACGCTTCCGGCGGCAACTTTGCCAATGACCGTGAAAAGGCCTCTGAGGCTGGCAAGAAGGGTGGTCAGCACAGTGGCGGCGGGCATGGCCGCAGCTGATACCTGAGGTGATTGCGCAAGGGCTCCGGCCCTTGCGCCTTTCATCCTTACGCCGCCGGGAGCGTCACCCGGAACGTGGTCCCCGCCTCCTTTGACGATTGCACCTGAATTTCCCCGCAGTGCCCCGCGACGATCTGTGCGGCGATGAACAAGCCCAGCCCCAGGCCTGAAGAAGCCCCCCGCTCATAACCGCTGCCGCCAGCGCTGAACAACAGCGGCATCGCCTCGGTGGCGATGGGTTCTCCATGGTTGTGCACTTCAAAGCAGATCTGGGTCGGATCACGCACCAGGCGCACCTCGATAGGCTGCCGAACATCGCCGTGTTGCACGGCATTGCCCAGCAGGTTGGCGAAGACCTGGCCCATGCGCCCGGGATCGAACAGACCATTGAGCGCTTCCCCCTCCGCGAACAAGACCCGCACCCCGGGGTAGCAGGCACGCACCTCGTCGACTATCTGGGTGCAGAGTGCAGTCAATTCCACAGGTTCCTTGCGGATCTGGATACCTTCGCCCAGGTTGGCCCGCGCCAGGTCCAACAGGTCGTCGACGATCCGGTTGGCTCGCCGCACGCTGGCACCGACCTGCAGCGCCAGATCCTGCTGGCGGCCCGCCGGTACCGAACGCACCAGCAGGTCGGCGCCCATCAACACCGCTCCCAATGGGGTTCGCAAGTCATGGCCGAGGATGCCCAGGAACAGCTTGCGAGTCTGCTCCAGAGCCGCCTCGAAGGATGCGATGGACTCAGTGAGCGCTTGGTCGATGGCCTCGTTGAAGCGCAGCATGTCGTCGGTGCGGGAGGCTTTCACCTCCTGCTCGTCGGACAACCACAAGCGCAGCACGCTGGCCCGCAAGGCCCGATACTCGGCAACCATCTGGTTCAAGGTGAAACCCGCCGACCAGCGCGCCTGGGCATGGTTCTGCGCCGCAATGTCGGCATCGGCGACCGGGCCACGGCCCTGGGACTTCTCGAACTGCTGCGCATCGCTCTACGGAGTGAGCATATCCTGGGCGATGCACCTGAGAATGTGCTCGGCCTGGTTGCGCAGGCCCTTGGCGTCCTGGGTCGGATAAGGGGTTTCGATGGATCTGGCGAACCTCTCCCATTCCAGCAGGATCGATTCCATGTGAGTGAGAATGAAATTGGCGAGTCGCATGGAGGCTCCTTGCGGCATCCCCAAGCCACGGCGGTCCGCTGCAACTGCCCCAACGGTGTCCTCGATGACCACGGGTGCCGACGTCATTGGATTCTCGCTGGCGACTCCACTTCAGGTGGCGCCGGCGGAAATAGAAGCATAGAAGCAATGACCGCCGTCGTTGCACCCGGTTCCAGGACAGGCGAAATCACGTCGCAGGCTCGCCTATCCCCAGCTTGCGACGCATCGCCGCGGTGATCGACTGGCGGGTGGCGGTATAGCCGGCCCAGGGATCTTCGGCTTCGTCCAGGCGTCGCGCCAGGTCGGCCAGGGTCCACTGCCCCGCTCCACGCAGCTGCTGCAATTCTTCGCGGTGCACCGGCACCGAGACCGGCAGGCCTTCCCGGGCCCGCAGGGAATAGGCACAGACCGTGGTCGCTCCCCGGCCATTGCGCAGGTAATCGATGAAAATCCTGCCCACCCGGTTGCGCGGCCCGGACACCGCCGACAAGCGCTCCGGAAACAACCCCGCCAAGTGCTGGACCATTGCCTGGCTGAAGGCCTTGACCTCGTCCCAACCGGCCCGCCGCACCAACGGCACCACCAGGTGCAGGCCCTTGCCACCGCTGGTCTTGATAAAGGCTCGCAAGCCCAGTTCGTCAAGCAGCGTCAGGGTCAGCTGGCAGGCCTCGACCATGGTCTTCCAGGGCAACGTCGGGTCTGGATCGAGGTCGAGCACCAGGCGGTCGGGGCGGTCGAAGTCCTTGCTGGTGGCGTTCCAGGTATGCAGTTCCAGCATGTTCATCTGCACCGCGCCCAGCAGCGCCGGCAGGTCCTCGATGACCATGGCCGCCTGGCCCGCCTTGGCCTTGGTAAAGGTCCGCAAGCCGGGAATCGCCAGTTGCGCGGCGTGCTTCTGGAAGAACAGCTCTCCCGCCAGGCCTTGGGGAGCACGCACCAGCGCCACCGGGCGCTGCTGCAGGTGGGGCAGGATCCACTGCGCCACCCGGGCATAGTAGTCAGCCACCTGCAGTTTGGTGGCACCGCTTGCGGCATCGACCAGGCGGTCGCCATGAGTGATACGCAGGCCATCTACCGCTGGCTCGGTCGTTTTGGCCGGTGCCGCTCGCTCCAGGACCACGCCAGTGGCCGGCTTGTCATCGCGCAGGCCATGGAAGACCCCGTGGCGTACCACCCCGTCACGGGTCATCTGGCTGTAGGAGACTTGCGCCAGCAAGCGCGGCTGCACCCAGTGCACCGTGGCCGCAGGCACCCCCGCAGGCGGTTCATCCAGCACCGGCCGGGATGTCTCCAACGGTCGCAACCGCTGGAGCAAGTGCTGGAGGGAAGCGCTGCTGAAGCCGGTGCCGACCTTGCCGGCGTAACGCAAGCCGCCCCGGTCCGGGTCGTGCAGCCCCAGCAACAGCGCGCCCAGGGCGCTGCGGCTGCCCTTGGGATCGGTGTAGCCGAGGATCACGAATTCCTGGCGTTGCTGGCACTTGAGCTTGATCCAGTCGCCGCTGCGCCGACTGACATAAGGGCTGTCGGGGCGCTTGCCGATCAGGCCCTCCAGGTGCATCTGGCAGGCGCCAGCCAACAGCTGCTGCACAGGCTGGTCGAAAGTCTCGGAATAGCGCAGCGCCGCCGCGCGGTTGTTGGCCAGCACGGCCTTGAGCGCAGCGCGGCGCTCGTGCAGCGGTCGCTGGCGCAGGTCCACGCCATTGAGAAAGGGCGCATCGAACAAATAGTAGCGGATGGATTGGTCGGCCCGGGCATCGAAGGCGTTCTGCAAGGCCTGGAAGTCGGCCACACCGTCGGCGTCCAATACCACCATCTCGCCGTCCAGCCAGGCCGACTCCAATCCCAGCTCGGCCAGGGCCCGGGCCTGGTTGGGCATCCTGGCCGTCCAATCCAGGCCGCTGCGGGTCAGCAGTTGTACTTGCGCTCCTTCGATGCGAGCCAGCATGCGGTAGCCGTCGAACTTGATTTCATAGAGCCAGTCGCCCGCTGGCGGCGTGTCCACCAAAGTGGCCAATTGCGGCTTGAGCGAGTCCGGCAATTCCTGGTTCGCAGTGGAGCGTGCCCTGCTCCCAGACCTGGGCCGGGAAGTGGACGCCGATGTCTGGCGCGGCGCCAGGGTGCGCTCGCTGAGCACGCTGTGCGGCTGCGCCTGGAGAATGTCGTACTCCGCTTCGGTGCGGGCCTGGTCATCGGCGGACTTGACCAACAACCATTGTTCCTTCTTGCCTGCCAGGCGGGTACGAAACAGATTCCACCAGCCTCCGAGCTTCTCGCCCTGCAAGCGAAAGCGCAGCTTGCCCCGGGCATAACCCTCGTGGGGGTCGCCCTCGGGAAACCAGCTGCCGCGGTCCCAGACAATCACGTCGCCCGCGCCATAGTGGCCTTCGGGGATATGCCCTTCGAAGCTGGCGTAGTCCAGGGGATGGTCCTCGACATGCACGGCCAGGCGGCGCACCCCGGGGTCCAGCGAAGGTCCCTTGGGAATGGCCCAGCTTTTCAGGGTGCCATCCAGTTCCAGGCGAAAGTCGTAGTGCAGGTGGCTCGCGTCGTGTTTCTGCACGCAGAACTGCAGGGCCTGCGCCGGCCTGGCACGCGGCCGCCGGCCCGCAGGTTCGGGGGTGGACTGGAAGTCACGTTTGTTGCGGTATTCCGTTAGCGGTCTAGCCATGGCGCTGCTCCACGTGTGGCGTGCCCGGCGGCCGACAAGGCCTGGGCCCTGTAACGGTGGAGACGGAGCCTTTGGAGAAGTTCAAGGCGCTTGCCAGCCTGGCCTACCGACGGTTGTCTGCCGCATGACCAGGGCTGCCTAGACTAGGAGGCCCGCCGTCGGGTGCGCTTGGCCGGCCTGTCCGGCTTGGCCTTGCCACCACCAAGGCTGCGCTTGAGCAGTTCGGTAAGGTCGAGGATATCGGCGCTCCGGTCTTGCGCCGCCTGCCCCGTGGGCACCGTGGCGATCCGGCCCTTGCTGGCTTTCTCTTCCACCAGCGCCATGATGCTGTCCTGGAAATCATCGTGATACAGCCCAGGCTCCCAATGGCCGCTCAAGTCCTCCACCAGCCGCTTGGCCATCTGCAGCTCGCGCTTGTCGAGCTTGGGCCGGATCACGCTGCTGTCCAGCTCCAGCCCCGCAAGACTGCGTACTTCATCGGGCCAACGCAGGGTGATCAACACCAGTGCATCCTCCAGCGCCCGCACCAGGGCCAGGTGTTGCCGGGTATGCAGAACCACACGGGCCAGGGCGACCTTGTCCGTGGCCTTCAGGGTTTCGCGCAGCAAGGCATAGACCTTGCCGCCGCGCCGGTCGGGACTCAGGTAATAGGGCGTGTCGAATTGCTGCAGGGGAATCTCCGCGGCGGCGATGAAGGAAAAGATATCGATGGTCTGGGTCGCCTCGGGCCGGGCCTGGCGGATCTCGTCCTCGCCGAGCACCACGTAGCGGCCCTTCTCGTACTCGATACCCTTGACGATCTGCTGCGGCTCCAGTTCCTCGCCGCTGATCTTGTTGATCCGCCGATAGCCCACCGGCTCCAGGCTGCGTTTGTCGAGCCAGTCGAAATCCAGCCCACGGCTGGCGACGAAGCTATTGAGGGATACCGGGATATGCACCAGCCCGAAGCTGATGGCGCCCTTCCAGATCGCTCGGGCCATGACGACCTCCTGCAAGGCAGTGACGGGAACATCCGCAGGACAACCTGTCCTGCGCATCTGGAAGATTCGACCGCAGGGGCAATACCCCGTTCCGACATACTCTCTGCGTGCCCTGCATGTGGCTGGCCCGCTGCCTACTCGCGCTTCGGACAACACTCCCAGCATGGAGATTAGGCAGGCGCTGCGCTGACCTTGGGATCACCCACGCCGCCAGACCACTGGGAACCAGTCTTCACGCATGGGATCGCCATCGTTCAGGTCGATGCCGGGAAATGGCGGCGAGGTGCGTCCCGGGCGCTGGATGTAACGCACGTCATCGCCCATGAACCGGGTGGAGAACGCCCGTCGACGGCCGCTCCCGTTATTGCCGGCGGCGCCATGCACGGTGCGGAAGTCGAAGACGATGGCGTCCCCCGGTTGCAGCTCCGGGGAGAGTATCGGGTACTGGCCGTTGTCCACGTCCGGCATGTCCATGAACAGGCTCTGGCCGGTGTGGTCGTCGGTGGCGCCGTAGAAGTCCTGGTTGCTGGCCCAGCTCTTGGGCCGTACCGGCTTGGGCCAGCGATGGGAACCCAGGACCACGCTCAGGGTATTGCTACGGGTCACCGGGTCCAGGGGAATCCAGTAGCTGGCCGTCTGCAAGCCGTCGACGCAGTAGTAAGGCAGGTCCTGGTGCCAGGGCGTGGGCTTGGAGGTGCCGGGCTCCTTGACCAGGATGTGGTCATGGAAGACCTGCACTTGTTGCGACTCCATCAATTGCCCGGCGATGGCCGCCGCCGGCGAGTTCAGCACGAAGTCCTGGAACGCCGGGATACGCTGCCAGTTGCAGTAGTCCTCGAAGAAGCGCCCGCCTTCGCCGTTGCCGACGTTCTCGATAGCGAAGGCGCTGGGTTCGGCCAGGTTCTGCTCGAAACCTTCACGCAAGCGCTCGATCCAGTCGCCAAAGACCCCACGCAGGACAATGGCGCCATTGCGTTGAAACTCTTCGATCTGCGGATTCATCAAGTCAGCCTCTTGTTGTTTTGATCCAGTATCGAGGCCCTGAACTTTTCCCGTAAACGACAGATTACTTATTCATCAATATAGGCACTTTATATAACCAATCGGTTGCCAGCCCCGGCATTTGCCCGGTTAATAGCCCTGCCTGGCCCCTCATCCATTGCCGGAACAGGAACACCGGCCCCTTGCGTTTCATCATCGGCAGTTGACGCCCGAATAATAAGAACAATCAGGAGTTACTTGAGATGAACGATAAACAGCCTTCCATGCGGCGGGGCCTGAGCACCCGTCATATTCGTTTCATGGCCCTGGGTTCGGCCATCGGCACCGGGTTGTTCTACGGTTCCGCCGCAGCGATCCAATTGGCCGGCCCTTCGGTCCTGCTGGCCTACCTGATCGGTGGCGCGGCCATCTACATCATGATGCGCGCCCTGGGCGAAATGGCAGTGCGCGACCCGGTATCGGGGTCCTTCGGGCACTACACCAGCCTGTACCTGGGACGCTTTCCCGGCTTTCTCACCGGCTGGAGCTATGCCTTCTCGATGCTGGTGGTGTGCCTGGCCGACGTCACCGCGTTCGGTATCTACATGGGCTTCTGGTTTCCCGACACGCCCCGTTGGATCTGGGTCCTGGGCATCGTGTGCGTCATCGGCGCGCTGAACCTGTGCAGCGTCAAGGTCTTCGGGGAAATGGAGTTCTGGCTGTCGCTGCTCAAGGTCACGGCGATCGTCGCGATGATCTTCGGCGGGCTGGCGATCCTGCTGCTGGGCATCCAGCCCGGCGGGGCGGC
This sequence comes from Pseudomonas sp. B6(2017), assembly GCF_002112765.1. NCBI lineage: Bacteria > Pseudomonadati > Pseudomonadota > Gammaproteobacteria > Pseudomonadales > Pseudomonadaceae > Pseudomonas > Pseudomonas sp. B6(2017). The sequence goes on from NZ_NEIQ01000012.1 coordinate 62,122, forward strand.
CCAGGTCCAGTCCGGCATCAGCAACCTGTGGAACCATGGCGGGTTCTTCGCCAATGGCATCGGCGGGCTGGTCGCTTCGTTCACCGTGGTGATGTTCGCCTTTGGCGGCGTCGAGATGATCGGCGTCACCGCCGGCGAGGCCAGGGAACCGCAACGGGCGATACCCAAGGCGATCAACTCGGTGCCACTGCGGATCCTGCTGTTCTACGTGCTGACCCTGTTCGTGCTCATGGCGATCTACCCATGGTCCAAGGTGGGTAGCGAAGGCAGCCCGTTCGTGCAGATCTTCAGCGCCCTGGGCATCGAGTCGGCGGCGGCCTTGCTGAACATCGTGGTGATCTCGGCGGCGATCTCGGCCATCAACAGCGATATCTTCGCCGCCGGGCGCATGATGTACGGCATGGCCGAGAATGGCCAGGCGCCGGCGAGCTTCGCCAGCCTGTCGCGCTTCGGCGTGCCCTGGATGACGGTGGCGGTGATGTCGCTGGCGCTGCTGGCCGGTGTGCTGCTCAATTACCTGGCACCGCAGAACCTGTTCCTGATCCTGGTGGCGGTGGTGACCTTCTCCATCGTCTGGGTGTGGCTGATGATCCTGCTGTCCCAGGTCATGATGCGCCGGCGCATGACGCCCGAGCAGGTCGCCGCCCTGGCCTTCCCGGTGCCGCTCTGGCCGGTCGGGCCGGCCCTGGGCATCGCCTTCATGCTGTTCATCTTCGGCGTCCTGGCCTGGTTTCCCGATACCCGCACCTCGCTGTTCGTCGGGCTGGGCTGGCTGGCGCTGCTGTCCATCGGCTACTGGCTGTGCATCGCCCGGGCAGGCAAGCAGCCGGGCGCCGTGAGCAAGCCGGTCCCGGCCGCCCCCGTGCCCTAGCAGGCAAACTGCTGGCTGGCCCACTCCTGGAAGGCCTGGGCCACCGGCGACGGACGCATGGCGCTGGACTGAGCCAGCACCACCGGCTGCGGACTGACGGCCTCCAGCAACGGCCGGCAGGCCAGCGGCTGGCCGTCATAGCTGCGATCGCCCACCGGCCGTGTGCAGGACAGCGCCACGCCATACCCATGGGCCACCAGGCCGCGCTGCATCTCGAAGGTCTGGGTCAGTTGCAGCGAGGCCGGTTGCAGGTCCTGGGCCCAGAACAACGACAGGAAGTACTCGCGGGTACGGGCGATGTCCTCGAGGATCAGGCACTCGGCGGCCAGGTCCACCAGCGAGACCTGCTCCCGGGCCGCCAGGGGGTGATCCACCGGCAACAGCGCATAGGGCGTCAGCCGCTCCAGTACCTGTGCCTCGATGTTCGGACTCAGGCCCACGCCGTAGGTCAGGGCCAGCTCGGCCTGGCCCTCCAGCAAGCGCCGGTTGACCCCCGCCAGGTCGCTCTCGAACAGGGTGATCGAGACCTGCGGGTGCAGCTGGCGAAAACCGGCCAAGAGGCGCGGAGCGAAGTACGGCCCCAGGTCCTGGAAGCACACCAGGCTCAGGTTGCCGCGTAGCCCGGCCTGGTGATCCTCGACGCCGACCATGGCCCCTGCCCGGCCCAGGATGTCCCGTGCCTGTTCCAGGAGCTTGCGGCCCGCCGGGGTCAATTCCAGGCCACGGCTGACCTGGCGGTGGAACAGCTTCTGGCCGAGCACGGTTTCCAGCTGGGCGATGGCCAGGGATACCGATGGCTGGGAAATATGCATGGCCCGGGCCGCGGCGCTGACACTGCCCTGCTCCGCGGCGGCGACAAAATACTCGAGCTGGCGAAAGGTGAATCCGATCATAGGCCTGGCCCCCTGATTATTGTTTGTCCCGATCATACAGCCGCCGCCCCCGGGCCAGCTCCGGTAAAGCCTGCGACGATGAGCTTCCCCGCTCCCCCCTCTACCCTGGAATCCATGCCCAAGGCGCGCAGCCCTGGGTTCGATTCGTGACTTCAAGTCAAAGGTGTTTGGTCAACCGATGGCTTAATCCGCCAGCGCCCGGTGGACATACTACGTCCATTCCCAAGCGGTCCTGCGCTCCGGGCCGCCAGGCCCGACCGGCAACGGCCGCGCCTATGCGCAACAATCACCAGGAGCAGATCCATGAGTATTCCATCCTTTGGCCTCGGTACTTTCCGCCTGACCGGCCAGGCTGTCATCGACTCGGTCAAGTCGGCGCTGGCCCTGGGCTATCGCGCGATCGACACCGCGCAGATCTACGGTAACGAAGCCGACGTCGGCCAGGCGATCGCCGAAAGCGGCGTGGCCCGCGACGAACTGTTCATCACCACCAAGATCTGGGTCGACAACTACGCCGCCGACAAGCTGGTTGCCAGCCTGCGCGACAGCCTGGCCAAGCTGCGCACCGACTATGTCGACCTGCTGCTGATCCATTGGCCGGCCCCGGGCAACGGCGTCGAGCTGGCCGAATACATGGAAGCCTTGCTGGAAGCCAAGAAGCTGGGCATGACCCGCCAGATCGGTGTCTCCAACTTCAACATCGAGCTGACCAAGCAAGCCATCGCCGTGGTCGGCAAAGAACAGATCGCCACCAACCAGATCGAGCTCAGCCCCTACCTGCAAGGCAGCAAGCTCACCGCATTCCTCAAGGAACAAGGGATCAGCATCACCTCGTACATGACCCTGGCCTACGGCAAGGTGCTCAAGGACCCGGTGCTGGCCGAGATCGCCGCCAAGCACAAGGCCACCGTGGCCCAAGTTGCCCTGGCCTGGGCCATGCAACTGGGCTATGCGGTGATCCCGTCGTCCACCAAGCCGGAGAACCTGGCCAGCAACCTGCTCGCCCGCAGCCTGCGCCTGGACGAGCAAGACATGGCGCGTATCGCCACCCTTGAACGCAACGGCCGCGAAGTCAGCCCTGACGGCCTGGCGCCAATCTGGGACTGATGCCATGACCACGCCCCTCGAACGCCTGACCGCCGGTGGTTTCAGCATCGGCCTGGAAGCACCGCTGGACCATGACTGGACCCCGGCCGGCGACCAGGCCCGGCGCCAAGCTGGCCGCCTGCCCGGCGAACCTGACCTCAAGCAGCATGCCTACCTGGCGCAACTGGCCGACCGCCTGGGCTTTCGCGCCCTGTGGATCCGCGACGTGCCGCTGTACGATCCGGCGTTCGGCGATGCTGCCCAGGTGTTCGAGGTGTTCTCCTACCTCGGCTACCTGGCCGGGATCACCCGCGACATCCTGCTGGGTACCGCTGCCGTGGTCTTGCCCATCCGCGAGCCGTTGCTGACCCTGAAGTCAGCCAACAGCCTGCAACGCCTGAGCGGCAATCGCCTGCTGCTGGGCGTGGCCAGCGGTGACCGGCCGGTGGAGTACCCACTGTTCGGGCGGGATTTCGAGGGGCGCGGCCATAACTTCCGCGAGCAGGTCGCCCTGCTCAAGGACGGCGCCAACGGCCACCTGCCCGAGGGCATGGCCGTGCTGCCAGCCAGTACCTCGCCCCTGCCCTTGCTGGTGGCAGGCCTGGCCCAGCAAAGCCCGGCCTGGATCGGCAACCACATGGATGGCTGTCTGGCCTACCCGGGCCCCCCCGACGACCACCAGCGGCGCGTTGCCGACTGGCGCTCGGTGGCGGGCAACAAGCCCTACAGCAGCTTCATCCACCTGGACCTTACCGAGCGTGCCGACGAACCCATGCGCCGCTGGCGCTTCGGCTTGCGTGGTGGCCGCAACGCGCTGATCGCCGAGCTCATTGCCCTGCGCGCAGCCGGTGTCGACCATGTCGGCCTGCATCTGCGACGCAACATACGACCACTGGACGAAACCCTGCGCGAGATCGCCGAGTACGTACTGCCACAATTTCATGCCACTGCTGCGACTGCATCACACCCACAACCGGAGGCCATTTCATGAGCAGTTCCCCCCAGGTACCGGCCTTCGCGGGCCGCAGCTTCCAGGTCGCCTACGACGGCCTGGTGGCCCATAACATCTACGCAAGCGATGGCCTGAGTATTCGCTACGCCATCGTCTCCGGGCCCTATGCCGGTGCCAGCGGCGAAGCCGCGTGCCAATGGCGACAAATCGCCGACGGCGTCTACGTGATCTCCTGGCAAGAAGCCGACGGCGCCACCGTGGTGCATGTCGACGACTTCGCCCGTGGCCATTCCCAGGCCTTCTTCACCGCCAGCGACCTGAGCTTCTATCGCATGCAGGGCCCCTTGACCGCCCTCGCCAACCAGGAGTGCCCACAATGAAACCCGGACGCGTTCTCTTCGCCCTGGCCATCGGGGCCTTCGGCATCGGTACTACCGAATTCACTCCCATGGGCCTGTTGCCGGTGATCGCCGAAGGCGTCGGCGCGAGCATTCCCAGCGCCGGCATGCTGATCACCGCCTACGCCATCGGCGTGATGATCGGCGCACCGATCATGACCCTGTTGTTCAGCCGCTTCGGCAAGCGCGCGGCGTTGATGATGCTGATGGGCATCTTCACCCTCGGCAACCTGCTCTCGGCCCTGGCGCCGGACTACTACACCCTGCTGGCCTCGCGGCTGGTCACCAGCCTCAACCATGGCGCCTTCTTCGGCCTCGGTGCCGTGGTGGCGGCCAGCGTGGTGCCCAAGGACAAGCAAGCCAGTGCCGTGGCCACCATGTTCATGGGCCTGACCATCGCCAACATCGGCGGCGTGCCGGCGGCCACCTGGCTTGGCCAGCAGGTCGGCTGGCGCATGGCCTTCGCCGGTACCGCAGTGCTTGGCCTGCTGGCCATCGCCGCACTCTGGTACGCCCTGCCCAAGGGCGAGCGTGGCAGCGTGCCCCATGTCCGCCGCGAACTGGCGGTGATCGCCCGGCCCAACGTGCTGCTGGCCATGGCTACCACGGTGCTGGGCGCTGGCGCCATGTTCACCCTCTACACCTACGTGGCCCCGGTGCTGGCGCAACTGACCGGCGCCTCGGATAGCTTCGTCACTCTGGGCCTGGTGTTGATCGGGGTCGGCTTCACCTTGGGCAACAGCCTCGGCGGGCGCCTGGCCGATTGGTCGCTGGATGGCTCGGCACGGATCTTCCTCGGCGTGCTGGCCTTGATCATGGTGTCTATGCCACTGGTACTGGGCAACCACGTCACCGCCGCCCTGGCGCTGCTGGTATGGGGCATGTTCACCTTCGCCGTGGTGCCACCGCTGCAGATGCGGGTGATGATCGCCGCGGCCGAAGCGCCCGGCCTGGCCTCGTCGATCAACGTCGGCGCCTTCAACCTGGGCAACGCGGTGGGCGCCGCGCTCGGTGGCGCCGTCATCAGCCAGGGCCTGGGCTACGCCGCGGTCCCGGTGGCCGGCGGCCTGCTGGCGGCGTCGGGGCTGCTGCTGGTGTGGTTGGGCGGACGACGCAAGGCCAGCGATACCGCCACTGACCTGGCATGACGCCAGGCCTGGGCGAAAGCCCGCTGCGCGCCGGGGATACGATCTGGCTTGAGGCAGGGCTGCCCTGTCCTTGAGCCGATCCCGGAACAGATCGCCCAATCCTCCGAGAGTTGTGCCTGATCCTGTAAACGAGCGCAGGAACGGATCTATCTGCGGATAAGATCCACAGGTCATCTCAACCGATCAGTGATCTGCCATGAACACTAGCGCGCTTGAAGAAGTTACCCAGCTCGTCGCTCGCCATGCCTTAGCCGAAGGAGCCAGCTCCACGGCCAACCCCAGCCTGGAAGTGGCGCGCCATAGCACCCGCCAGACCGCAATCCGCTGCCCACAATCCCCATTCTTCGGCATGGTGGTGCAAGGCCGCATGAGCATCCAGTTGGGGGGCACCGTCCGGCACTTCGTCCAGGGCGACTACCTGTTCGTGTCATTCAGCGTTCCCGTGGCCTTCCATATCGTCGAGGCCAGCGCAGACCAGCCCTGCCTCGGGTTCGGCATGGCGATCACCCCAGAACGCCTGCATGAAGTGCTCGCCCGGATGGACATCCCACCTCATCCGGCCAGCACTCATGATGCATGCAGCGTGGTAGTCGATCGGCTGACCCCCGAGTTGCTCGACGCGACGCTACGCCTGCTGCGCCTTCTGGACGCTCCTGGCGATATCCAGTCCCTGGCACCCTTGGTCGAGCAAGAGATCATCTATCGCCTGTTATCCAGCCCTTATGGCTGTAGGCTGCTGCAACTGGCGGTGGTGGACAGCTCGACCAATGGCATCACCCGGGCGATCGACTGGCTGCGCAAGCACTACATGCAACCCTTGCGCATACCGGAACTGGCCGGCCAAGTGGGGATGAGCGAATCCTCCCTGCACCATCATTTCAAGGCCATCACCGGCCTAACTCCCATGCAGTACCAAAAGCAGTTTCGCCTTCACGAAGCACGCCGGCTGATCCAGATCGAACGCCATAACATCGGCAATGCGGGGTTCGCCGTCGGCTACCAGAGCCGCTCGCAATTCACCCGCGAATACAGCCGGTTCTACGGTGTCTCGCCGTTGCAGCACCTGCGCGACTGCGAGGAGTAACTGGCACTTGAGCGATACAGCAGCGTAGTCGAGTGACGGTCCGGGCGTTAGGTAGCTGCAGGGCCGGCTGCACGTAAGCCTCGGCAACCGGCTCTCGCTGCAAGCTACAGGCCGTGACCGCTGGCCTCCCGCGCTTGACCCATGCTGCTCTGGCCATGCTGGACCAGTTTGCGCCCGGACAGCTTGCGCAGGCCGACATAGAACACCGGCGTCAGGAACAGGCCGAACAGCGTCACCCCGATCATCCCGGCAAGCACCGTCACCCCGGTGATTGAACGCACCTCCGCACCGGCACCATGGGAGAACACCAGCGGAATGGTCCCGGCGATGAAGGCGATCGAAGTCATCACGATCGGCCGCAAGCGCAGGCGGCACGCCTGCAGCGCGGCCTCGACTATCCCCTGCCCCTGGAACTCCAGCTCCCGGGCGAACTCGACGATCAGGATCGCGTTCTTGCAGGCCAGTCCCATCAGCACCACCAGCCCCACCTGCACGAAGGTATTGTTGTCGCCGCCGAACAGCTTCACCCCGAACAATGCCGAGAGCACGCACATCGGCACGATCAGGATCACCGCCAGCGGCAGGGTCCAGGATTCATACAACGCCGCGAGTACCAGGAACGCCAGGAGGATGGCCACCGGGAACACCACCAGCGCAGCCTTGCCCTGGGTGGACTCCTGGAAGCTCATGTCGCTCCATTCGAACTCGAAGCCGTTGGGTAAGGCCTCCCTGGCGACTGCGGATATCTTGTCCATCGCCTGCGCCGAGGACAGCAGTGCCGGATCGGCTTCACCCGAGAAGTCCGCCGCCGGATAGCCGTTGTAGCGCAGCACCGGATCGGGACCGTAGGTCTGGCTGATCCTGATCATCGAGGCGATCGGTACCATCTCCCCCCGTTCGTTGCGCGTCTGCAGGTTGCCGATGTCCTCGACACGCTTGCGAAAATCGCCTTCGGCCTGGGCATACACCCGCCAGGTACGGCCAAACAGGTTGAAATCGTTGACATAGGCGGAGCCCAGATACACCTGCAACGTCTGGAACAGATCCGCCAGTGCCACGCCCTGGGCCTTGGCCTTGATGCGATCGACCTCGACATCCAGTTGCGGCACGTTGGACTGGTAGCCCGAGAACGGAAAGCCCATGCCCGTCTCCTTCATCAACGCAGCCTGCAACACGCCGGTGGCTTGCTGCAAGGCGCCATAACCGGCACCGGCGCGATCCTGGACGAACATCGAATAACCGGCCCCGGTACCCAGGCCGAGGATCGGCGGCGGGTTCATCACGAACGCCATGCCTTCCTGTATTTCATTCATCCTGGCCTGGATCTCGCCCATGATCTGCTTGGCGCTGCGTTGGCGCTCGTTGAACGGCTTGAGAATCACATAAGCCACCGCATAGTTCGGGGTGTTGTTCTGCTGGATCGGGTTGAAGCCGGCGAACGTCAGCACATGGGCGACGCCCTCGATGGCCAGGGTGCTCTTGCCCAGTTCATTGACAACCGCATCCGAGCGGCTGATGGAGCTACCCTCGGGGAGCTTCACCACTCCTACCAGGAACAGCTTGTCCTGGGTGGGGATGAAGCCCCGGGGCACGTTATCGAACAACAGCCCCGTAGCCGCCAGCAGCGCTCCATAGATCACGAACGCTGCGCCACGCCGCTTGAGGATGCGGGACACCGCGCCCTGGTAGCGGTTGGAGCTGGCGTCGAAAAACCGGTTGAACGGCACGAACAACCAGGCCAAGGCACGGTCGATCCCTCGGGAGAGCCCATCCTTGGGCGCATCATGGCCACGCAGGAGCATGGCCGCGAGCGCAGGCGACAGCGTCAGCGAGTTGATCGCCGAGATCACCGTGGAAATGGCGATGGTCACCGCGAATTGCTTGTAGAAGGTACCGGTGACTCCGCTGAGGAAAGCCATGGGCACGAATACCGCGCACAGCACCAGGGCGATCGCGACTATCGGCCCGGACACCTCCTTCATCGCCTGGTGCGCGGCGGCCAGTGGCGTGAGGCCCTCGCCGATGTTGCGTTCGACGTTCTCGACCACCACGATGGCATCGTCCACCACGATGCCGATCGCCAGTACCAGGCCGAACAAAGTCAGGGTGTTGATCGAAAAACCCAGCACATGCAAGACCGCGAACGTGCCGATCACCGACACCGGCACGGCTATCAACGGAATGATCGAGGCACGCCAGGTCTGCAGGAACAGGATCACCACCAGCACCACCAGCACGATCGCCTCGGCCAATGTCTTGACCACCGCGTCTATGGCTTCGCGCACGAAAATCGTCGCATCGTAGTCCGATCGGTAGTCCATGCCGGGCGGAAAACTTTTCTTCAGTTCCTCCATCTTGGCGATCACGTCCCGACGCACATCCAGCAAGTTGGCGCCCGGCGCCTGGAACACGCCGATGATCGGGGCCTCCTGGCCATCGAGCCGGGTGCGCAGCGTGTAGTCGCTGGCCCCAAGCTCGATACGCGCGACATCGGCCAGGCGCACCACTTCCCCGTTCGGACCGGTCTTGAGCACGATATCGCCGAACTCGGCGGTCGTGCGCAGGCGACCCTGGGCGTTGATCGCGATCAGGAAATCGCTGCCGCCCTTGATCGGCTCGGCACCCAGCTGGCCGGCCGAAACCTGCAGGTTCTGGTCCTCTAGCGCACGCACCACATCGCCCGCGGTCAGGCCGCGCGAGGCGACCTTGCCCGGATCGAGCCAGACACGCATCGCGTAGTCTCCGCTACCGAAGAAACGCACCTGGCCGACCCCCGAGATACGGGAAAGCTGGTCCTTGATCTTGATATTGGCGTAATTGCGCAGGTACAGGCCGTCGTAACGTCCGTCCGGGGAGACCGGGGTGATCATCAAGGCGAAACTCGGCGACTGCTTCTGCGTGGTCAACCCAAGCGCCACCACTGCCGCAGGCAGGCGCGACTGGGCCTGGGCCACGCGGTTCTGTACGTCCACCTGGGCCTTGTCGGGATCGGTGCCAGGCTCGAAGGTGATCGTCATCATCAAGACGCCATCGGAGCCGGCCACCGACTTCATGTACATCATGTGCTCGACGCCATTGATCTGCTCTTCCAGCGGGGCCGCGACAGTCTCGGCGATCACCTTGGGGTTGGCACCGGGATAGGTAGCGGTGACGACCACCGTCGGCGGTACCACCTCGGGGTATTCACTGATTGGCAACAACGGAATGGCGATCAGGCCCACCAGGGAAATGACCACGGATAGCACTGCGGCGAAGATCGGGCGTTCGATGAAGAATCTCGAGAAGTTCATTGGCAGCCCTCACTTCGCCGTGATCGAAGTGGCTGCACCCATGGCCACCGTGCTGGCGTCCACCGGCGCGCCGGGGAACAGGATCTTCTGCAAACCGGCGACTATGACCCTGTCCTCGGGCGCAAGGCCGGCCTGCACGATGCGCAGGCCATCCGCGAAACCGCCAAGCTTGACGTCCTTGCGCAGCGCCTCGTTCTTCGCCCCAACCACGTAGACGTACTTGCGATCCTGGTCGGTGAGGATGGCCTTGTCATCGACCAGCATGGCGCTGAACTCACCGCTACCCTGGAGCTGCACCCGGGCATACAAGCCTGGGATCAACAAGCGCTGGGGATTGGCCACCACCGCGCGCAACGTGATGGTGCCAGTGGCGGGGTCGACCTGGTTATTGACGAAATCAACCACCCCGACGTGGGGAAAACCGCTGTCGCTGGCCAGGCCGATGCGCACCGGATTGGCCGAGCTGCTCCGCTGGCCGGCGCGGGCCAGTGCCATGTAGCGCAGGAAGCTCTGCTCGTCCGGCTGGAAGTAGAGGTAGAGCGGGTCCTGGGAGATCACGCTGGTCAACACGCTCTGGTCGGCCTGGACCAGATTGCCGACCGTCAGCATGGCCCGGCCGACTTGCCCGGCAATGGGCGAACGGACCTCGGTGAACTCCAGGTTGAGCTGGGCACTGGCCAGTGCCGCTTCTGCCGCGCGTACATCGGCGGCGCCCTGGGTCGCGGCGGCGCGGCGAGTATCGAACAGCTCGCGGGAAATCGCATTGACCGCAACCAGCACTTGCGCCCGCTGCTCTTGCACCCGGGCAAGCTCTGCCGTCGCTCGCGCCCGGGCAAGTTGCGCCTGGGCGCTGTCATAGGAGGCCTTGTACGGCCGCGGATCGATCCGATACAGCAAGTCGCCGGGCTTGACCTCGTCGCCTTCCTTGAATGCGATGCGCTCTATATAGCCGCTGACCCGCGCCCGGACCTCGACCGCATCGGTGGCGGCAATGCGCCCGCTGAACTCGTCCCACTGGCGCACCGGCTTGATCACCACCTGGGCCGCGCTGACCTGGGCCGCCGCAGGGACACCCGCTTGGCCGCTGTCGTCACTGCACGCCGTCAGCGCCGCTGCGATCGAGGCGATGACAACCAGGGAAGTCCCTGGCCCGAATGAAGTCCAATATCGCTTTAGGTCAGGCACAACCGTCTCCTTTGAGTGATTTCGGAGCGCGCCTGGCCCTGCGCCGGCATCAGTAGATGCAACGTTGCCGCGAGAGACAGGCGAGGGTCGAAATCGAAAGAGGGAATGAAAAATAAGTTGCGCACGACGCAACTTGCACAATCGGAAAGCCTGACCACTGGTTTGAGCTGGCCTGCGTTGGCTTTCGGCATGTGCACGATGCCATTCGGACCTTTGCGAGGGTTACATCGATGCCACGAAAGCCGTGCCCGATCCTGCGAGCGGACGCAGGGCTCCCCATGCTGTCCGGCTTGGCCACAGGTGCATGGAAGCCATGCACCGCATGCCGCTCAAGGCCCGGGCGCCCTGGCGGGCGCGGCTCCCAGCCCGGTGATGTAGTCAGCCAGGGCCTGGCGCTCGCTGTCCTGGCGAATTTGCAGGGAAATTCCGCGCATCCAGATACCCAGCGTACCGGCATGTTCTTCACTGCCCCGGATGCCCTGGGCGTAATGCTCGAGCTGGCGCTGCAGGTAGGCATCATCGAGGAGGTTGAGCCTGGGCGTCTTGAGATGGGCGAAACCCTGGCCTTGCGGACCATGGCAGCCAGCACAGGTCCCCTGGTACAGATCCCTTCCCTGGGTGGTGTTTGCCGTACCTGGCGCCTCGGCCAAGCCAGCCTCCAGGGCGGAGTAGTAGCGAGCCAGGCTGGGCAACACGGCATCATCCAGGCTCGCCGCCATGGCCCGCATCTGCAGGCCATGGCTGTCGCGCGCATCGTAGCCGCGGCGTCCGGCCTTGAAGTCCTGCAACTGGCTCAACAGGTAGTCGGCTTGCTGGCCGGCCAGGCGCGGTGCGCCCAGCAGCGGATTGCCCTGCCCCCGGTCGCCATGGCAGGCGACACAGGCCTGGGCCTCGGGAGGCGGCGCAGCGGCCATGGCACTACCAGTCGCGGCCAGCAGGAGCAGCCCGACATAGAGCGGTTTGTTCATCGGTTCAGGTTCCCTGTTGTAGTTCTTGCCGGGCGATCCGCTGCAGCAGCCGATTGCGGACCTGTTCGACGTTGGCCGGCACGCCCTGGCGCCAGGAATGCACTTCGGCCTCGGTATAAGGTTTGAAATCGCTGGGTAGTTGCTCGGCGCCAAAGCGCACCAGCATCCAGTTGAGCACGCCGGCCAGGGCCTGGTCGGAGAGTCCCGAAAGCGCCGAACCGGGCACCTGGACCAGGTATTCGCGACCGCCGGCAACGCCCAGGAACTTGCCCAACTGCCCCGGGAACGCCGGCACCTGGCGCTGGGGATTGCCTTGCCCGCCCGGCAGGTGGCAGCCCTGGCAGTTGAGCATGTAGTCCACCTGGGCAGGCTCGGTGGCGCTGGCCACCGGTGCATCGGTCGCCCATGCGACAAGGACCAGCAGCGCGAAGCGCGCCACGCTCACGACTCCTTCACCCCGATCACCACCGACAGCGAACAGTGGTACGGCATGTCCGCATGGCTGCCAGAGCACCAGTTCAGGTCGTTGGAACTCTGCGGCCGATACAGCGGCGTATCGCCCTGGTCGCGCTGGCACACGCAACGCCCGCAATTGCTCTTGCCGCAGCAGTCGTTGTAGGAAATCACATAGTCGCGGCCGTCGGCGGGGTTGCGGCAGGTGCCGATCCAGGTGATGTCCGAACGCACGGTACCGGGTGGGCAACTGTTGGCCGTCCCCCCGCAGCAACCGCAGAGGAAACCGTCGATGGCGCAATAGCGCCAGTAGTCGCAACTGTTCGGATCACCGCTCTCCACCAGGGCCGTACCGTCCTTCGCGAAGGCACCGGTGCGCAGTACCGGCAACAGGGTGGTGGCACCGACGCCTATCATCAGGGTCCCCAGGCCGCCGAGAAAACCCCGCCGCGAACTGCCGCGGGCGACCCGCCGGGAGAACATCTCGGCAGCTTCGTCGAACCATTTGATCGCCATGCTCAGTGCACCTGCTTGTAGAGTGAGTCGCCAGGCGCTTGCTGCGCGGCCTGGAAGGACTGGATCGAGGAATGCCCCGGCGCCTGGGCTTCCAGCAGGCTTTCCAGGTGTTCGCGGGAATTGATCAGGCCGTGGGCGGCCACGGTGCCCTGGGCATCGATCAGCACGCCATAGGGCAACTTGCTGATCTGGTAGGCCAGGCCCACTTCCCGGGACAACAGGTAGGGAAATGCCCACAGTTGCTGGGCCTCGATGAACGACCGGTGAGCCTGCGGCTCGCCGTCACTGGCCAGTACGATGCGCAACTGCGCCCGCTCATGCTGGGCCAGGGACTTGAGCACCGGCAGCAAGGTCTTGCACACCGGGCAGCTCTCCGACAGGAAGAACAACAAGGTCGATTGTCCCATCAGGCTGGCGCCACCCAGGCTCACCGAACCGCCGGTGAGACTGGGCAGATTGAAGCCTGGTGCCTGCTCGCCGGCCTGGATCGCCTTGCCCAGGGACAACGCGCCCACCGGCCTGATGCGTTCGTGCAGCACTCCGACCTGGCGGGCCAGGGCCCAGACCGCAACGATCAGGGCCAGGGTCATCAGCCAGGAAAACACCGTGGATATCAGCAGCGCCTGGATCATGTTCATCACAACTCCTTGAGCAAGGCGTGGTTGGAAATCAGTACGTGCGCCAGTTGGTAGATCGCCACCCCGGCCATGAGCGCCAGGCCCAGGGTCAGAGCGTCGAACCCCTGCAGCGGACGATCGGTCATGGGCAGCAGCAGGTTGAAGGCCATCAGCACCAGCAACAGGTTGCGCCAGACCAGGGCCGCGGCCGGCGGCTGGCGGCGAGCGCCCAGGTGGCAGCCGCAGTCTTCGACCCGTCCCAGGCTGGCGGCGAGCACCAGGGCATAGCCGCCCAGCAGGAGCGCCGCGGGGATGGCGCTCCAGCCCAGCCAGGGACTGCACAACAGGCCCACGGCCGCCAGCAGCTCCAGCGCCGGTAGCAACAGCAGCAGGACCCCGCGCAGCACCGCAGGCAGCCACTGGCCCCAGGCCTGGCCATAACTCTCCAGCACCAGGGCGAAACCTTGTCGATCGCGCAATTTGCCCAGGCCGCCCAGGCCCAGCAACAGGGCCAGGCCCAGGGCGCTGAACAGGTGGATCAACGGGTCGTGCAGCCAGCTGAAGGTCACCATGGCATCACCACGTTCATGAAGCCCAGCGGGATATCACCGATGCTGCGCAGGTGCTGGCCAGTGTCGGCGTCGTAGAGATTGATGCCCTGGCGCAACAGCGGGGCCAGCCCCGCGTCGCCCTCGGTGAGATAGACCCAGAGCGTGAACAGCTTCGGCATCGGCACCAGCCAATCCAGGCTGTACAGTCGCGGGTGCTGGCCCTGGCTGACGCCGATGGCGGTGCTCTGCTCCTTGAGTTCGATCCGAGCCAGGCGCTGCTGGCTGCGAATGTCGTAGACCCACACCTCGGTACCGGGCTTCTGGTAGTTCTCCGGCTGGTCCTTGTGCATCAGCACGAACAGCCGCCCACTATCGGCGTGCAAGGCGGTGCCATGGTTGCCGGCGATTCCCCAGCCATCGGCACGCTCGGCGTCGCTGACCAGCGACCATTGCTGCTGTAGTGCAACCCCCTGGGCATTCATGCGCAGGCTGTAGGCGCGGTTTTTCTGGGAGACGAAGAACCACTCGTCCCCACGGCGCATGCCGGTGGTCAGCAGCAGGTCCTGTAGCGGATCGAACAGCGGCGCAGTGCGCTCCTGGGAGGCCACATGGCCCTGCTCGTCGAGACGCAAGTGGAAGAAGCCGCCATTGCCGCAAATCGCATAGAAATCACGGGGGCCGGCCGGGTAGATGGAGGCACAGCCGGGGATCGGCACTTCCTCGACGAAACGCCGCTGCTGCAGGTCGACAATGGAGATCGACTGGGCCGGAGTGAAGTTGAGCACCAGCAGGAAGCGTTCATCGTCGGAAAGCACGCTGAGCCCGGTGGAGATCAAGGCGCTCATGCGCTTGGCCGGGATCGGGATCTCATGCTTGGGGCTCAGGGTCCGGGCGTCGTAGACGCTGACCACATCCGAACGAGTGCCGCGCACGCCGCGGCTGAAATAGATCTCGGTGGCATACAGCTCGTCGCGCTGTTGCGACATCACCAGGCCGTTAGACCAGGTCCCGGTGCTCAGCAGACCCAGGTTGCGGCCGTTGTCATCGAACAGGTAGGCGCGGCCATCGACCATGCTCGGTGCATTGCTGCCCCAGATCCAGAACCAGTGTTGGCCGCGGTGGCCATCCAGGACTTCGACCCCCGCCTGCTCGGGGACGAATCCGGCCAGGGCCGCGCCGCTGGCGATGGTGAGCGACAGGCCACAGAGCCAGTATCGAAATGAACGCATCAGCATAAGGAGGGGGTTCCTTGGCGTCGGCCCTATGGAGGCCGATCTGTTTTGGCCGAAGTCTATCCACGACCAGCAAGAGACGACTTGCCCGGCGATGACAGCTCGCTTGTCATCCCGTGCCACCCCCCCTGCCACGGCCGGCTGGTGCCCGCACAAAGACGGGCAAGCCTTGACTTGAAGGGCAGATCCCTGTGCAGTTGCCGCACTAGAACAAGAGGTGCGGCATGACGGCGATCCACAAGGCAAAGACTTCCCCCGACCGACCCATGTTTCGTCCCCCCACCCAGGCCTGGCCGGTGCGCACGGTGCTGTCCGAGGATTTCTTCCGGCGCTTCAGTCCACTGTTCGCCCCGCACCTGGAAGCGCTCGGCATCGATGACCTGCTGTTGCAACAGGCCGACGTGGAGATTCCGGGAGAGCAATACATCGCCCTGTGGGAGGCGGCCAGCAAGGACAACCCCAATATCGGCCTGGAGCTGGGCGGCCGGACCGAGGCCAATGACTTCGGCGCCCTGGGCCATGCGCTGCATTGCGCCACCAGCGTCGAGATGGCATTGCGCACGCTGCAGCGCTTCATCGTGGTGTTCTCCCAGGAGTCGACCATCAACGTGCAGTGCAATGCCCGCTCGGCCAGTGTCGAGTACCTGGTCAATGCCCCGGCCATTCTCTATCGCCGACAGGACTCGGAGTTCGCCATCGCCTCCATCCTGCGCCAGTTCGAGCTGATCACAGGCAGCGCGATCAAGCCACTGCGGGTGGACTTCGAGCATGACAAGCCGGCGGATATCTCGGTGCACAAGCGGGTATTCCAGTGCCCGGTGCATTTTCGCCAGCCATCGAACCGCATCCATTTCGCCGCCGATGCCATGCGCCTGCCGGTGGCCCACGGCAACGAGCGCCTGTACCAGGCCCTGGTGCCCTACCTGGAGCAGGAACGCCAGAACCGCAGTATCGGCGACGAGATCCTGCTCCAGGTCTCGCACCTGATCGCGACCGGCATGAGCAGCGGCGCCCTGTCACTGGATGACGTCAGCCAGCAACTGGGGCTCAACCGGCGCACGCTGCAACGCCGCCTGAAGGATCAGGACATCGAGTTTTCTTCGCTGACCGAGGACGTGCGCCGAGACATGGCCATGGCCTACATGCGGGGCTCGGACTATTCGGTGACCGAGATCTCGCTGCTGGTGGGTTATGCCGAATCCAGCTCCTTCACCCGCGCCTTCCGCCGCTGGACCGGCTTGTCGCCGCAGCAGTACCGCGCTTCCTGCCTGCCCCAGGGGTGAGTCCCCTGCCACCGGCGCGCCAACGCTGACGCGATCGGCCGGCCAGACTGGCACCGCCGGACAATTCGCCGGAACACCGGCTGGTTACCCTCAAGGCTCGCCCCCTGCCTGCTCCTGGTGCGTGGCAGGCGGCATCCCCCGGCCAAGAGAACAACAATATGACCTTGATCCAAGACCCACTGCGAAGCCCCCAATCCTTCTGGCAGCACGCCTATGGCGACTATCAGGCCAACCCTGCGCTGGACGAGGACCTGAATGTCGATGTCGCGGTGGTCGGCGGCGGCTTCACCGGGCTCAACAGCGCCTGGCAGTTCAAGCAGGACAACCCCAACGCCCGGGTGGTGGTGGTCGAAGCGGCGGTCATCGGCTTCGGGGCCAGCGGTCGCAATGCCGGCTTCAGCACCAAGCTGTTCGGCCTGGAGCCGGAACTGGTGCTGCTGCGCTGGGGCAAGCAAAAGATGATCGATGCCCACCACTACCTGAAGCTGGCGGTGGCTCATACCCGCGAGCTGATCGAGACCCATGCCCTGGGTAGCGACTATCGCCACACGGGGCTGGTACGCATCAGCTACTCGCCGAAGCAGTCGCAGCGCATGCGCAAGACCTACCAGTTGTTCCAGGACCTGGGCCTGGACAGCGACATGCAATGGCGGGAAGCGGCCCAGGTCCGGGACGATTTCGATTCGCCGCGCTTCAACGATGCCATCTACGAATCCGATACCGGCTACCTGGACCCGTGCAAACAGGTCCGCGGACTCAAGGCCCTGGCCGAGGCGGCCGGGGTGAGGATCCATGAGCTGACCCCGGTCAGCGCGATCCAGCCTGCGGCAGGCGCGGTGATCCTGCAGACTCCCGGCGGGCGGATCCGCGCCGACAAGGTGGTGCTGGCGACCAACGCCTATTCACGCCAGGTCCCCGGGCCCGAGCAACTCAAGGAACGCCAGTTTCCCCTCTGGACCTACCAGGTCGTTACCGAGCCCTTGAGCCCGGCCATCTGGGACAGCATCGGCTGGCAGCAACGCCAGGCCTTCGGCGATAACCGGCAGATGCTGCATTACTTCAGGCCCACCCTCGACGGCCGGATCGTCATGGGCGGTGGCGACGTGATCGCCCAGCGCAGCCCGGCCATGCAGGACGCGCCCTCGCCCAGCACCTGGCAGCACTGCGAGGCGCACCTGAAGTGGATCTACCCGCAGTTGGCGAACACCAGGATCGACTACCGCTGGGGCGGACCGGTATCGGTGAACCTGGACATGGTGCCGCAGATCAGCTTCATCGGTGACGAGCGCATCATCTATTCCGGTGGCTGCTTCGGCCATGGCGTGGCCCTGACCCACCTCAACGGCCGCACCATTGCCGACCTGCTCAATGGGTACAAGACCGAGCTGACGGACTTCTGGATCGTCAACCGCAAGTCGATCGCCATGCCCGGCGATACCCTGGCGTTCTGGGGCGGCAAGGTCGCACGCCGGGCGCTCAAGGCCTGGGATTGGTGGGAGGAGCGCGAACTCAGGGCCTGACATGGCCGATCACCGACCATTGACGGAGCGAATGGGCTGCCAACATAATGCGACTATTCAGTCCGATTATTAAGCAACTTCCCATGGCCCGTACCCGCAACGAACAACTGCATGAACAGCGCCGCGAACAGATCCTGTTGGCGGCCGCCCGTGTCTTCAAGGAAAAGGGCTTCCATGGCGCCCGCACCGAGGACATCTGCCAACGGGCGGGCATGAGTGCCGGCGCGGTGTTCCGCTATTTCCGCGACAAGCGCGAGATCATCGATGCGATCGTCGAGATCGAGATCGAGCGCTACACCAACCAGGTCCGGCAACTGCTCAGCAAGGAAGGCCTGCATGCGCTGGCCAGGATCAGCGCCGAGGAACTGCTGGCCGAACTGCATTCAGGAGAACTGGATCTCAGCCTGGACAGCTGGCTGGAAGTGACCCGTGGCAACCAGCACGGCCGGATGATCGAAATGGACCAGCGGATGCGCATCGAGCTGGGCGAGCTCCTGGCCACCGGACAGCGTGAAGGCTGGATTCGCCCCGAACTGTCGCCCCTGGGTGCGGCGGGCCTGGTGTTTTCCCTGTTCAGCGGCCTGTGGCTGGAGCTGAGCCTGGGCCTGGCCATCGACGCCAACCAGGCCGCAACAGCCCTGGGCGATTTCGTCCGGACCTACCTGCTTACTCCTCAATCTCAATGAAACCCAGGATCGCCACACTATGCAGAACCCTCTCTCGCGCCTGTCCACCGCCCGTGCCCGGGGCGGCCAGGGCATCAACGAAAAACGCCCCTCGCCGATGGGCTTTTTTTTGCCCAATAACGAGACGAAGTACTCCGTTTATTTTTCACCAAGCCAGCTCAAGAACCGTCATTGGCTACTGATCGCGATCGCCGTCCTCCTGCTCAGCGCTTGCACTACTCCCCAGGTCACGCGCTCGGGCCAGGCCAGGAGCTACCAGGGGCTGCACAAGATCGGTGAGCACGGCATGGGGATCACTCCCCAGGCGGCTCGCGGCGGGCACTATGCCCAGGTCCTGGTGGCACCGCTGCAAGTAACGGCGGCAGTCGCCCGGCAGGTCGCTCCCGAGGTAGCGCTGGAAGTCGAACGCACCCTGCGTCAATCCCTGGAAGCCGAGTTGAGCCGCAGCTTCATGCTTACACCGCGCAACCCTGGCGCCGACACCCTGATAGTCAGGACCCGCATCACCCGGGTCGCTGAAGCCTCGCCGGTCATCAATGCCATGACCACCCTGCTGCTGGGCCCGGTGAAGAACGGTGGACTGTCCGTGGAGTTCGAAGCCGTCGATGGCCGCAGCGGGCAACAACAAGCCTTGTTGCTACTGGCCGACGATGCCGGGTTCGCGGACATCCTCGACAGCTACCAACGCGCCGCCCATGCCCGGGCCCTGGCACGAAGATTCGCCGGTGAAGCGGCTGGCTTCTTCTCTCCACTCGGGCGTGCTGCCCGCTAAGACGAATCGGTGCGAGGGGCGGCGCAGGTTCGCCGTAACCTGGCAACAAGAGGTTGGACATGAAAGAAAAAACCACGGGGTTGCGGAAAAAAATTGGCTTGTCGCTGCTGGCGCTGGTGTTGCTTTACTGGATCGCGCTGCCTATCTTGCCGTTCCTCGAGATACCCCATAAGGCCCTGGTCATTCCCTCCCTGGCGCTGTTCGGCGAACTGCTGACCCTGGTGGTCATGGCCATCCTCGGCAAGGAATACTGGGGACAACTCAAGCTCGGGGCCCGGCGGTTGTTGCGCCGCCACGAAAAACAACCGCCAACCACGGATGACAAGCAAACACCATGAACCAGCCCCCTGCCCTCGACGCCCGCACGGTTTGCCAACGCCTGCGCGAAGCCGCCCTGGGCACCCATCGGCTACAGGTGCTGGATCGACCATGCAAGACTGATCCCCTCAGGGTGGATATCGAGGGTTGGCGCCTGATGCTGGAACTGGACGCTGGCCGTTTGCTGCACTGCCAGAGCTGCCAGGCCCCCGGAGGGTTGCAATGGCAACTCGACACCCGGCAACGCTTCGGTACCGATCCGGTCAGCCTGCTCAGCACTTGGGAACTGGCCCGGATCGAACACCTGCTCGAAACGGCGGGTTGAATCCGCCCCGGGCACACCAGGGCGACTCATTTCAGCCGGTTACAGGCAATCCTGGGCGGCCCGGGAAAAGTTCGAGGGCGCAAAGCTCGACGCCAGCAAATGGCGCTCGTACAGGAACACCTTGCCGCCATTGGGCGCCTTGTACGCCTCCAGCACGTTGTTGGCCGCCACTTTGCTGGGCACTACGATCCGGTAGCTGCGCTGGGTCTGGGAAACCGTGGGGGCCAGCGCCTGCTCACGTAATTTGGGCACTACGCAATCAGCGTATTCGGCGGGAGTCTTGTTCGTCTGCATGACCAGGGTCGGGTCGTTCGGGGCCGTGGCGCAGGCGCTCAGCAGCAGGGAACCTAGGGTCAAGGCAACAACGGGTGCAACACGCATCGGTGAAATCCTGGAAAAGTCTGGTTCGGTGCACAGCGGTTCGGCGTCACGGCGCCGCCGCTGCGTTCATCAATGGACTCCAGACGCCAGGGGGCGGCGTCTGTGACGGTGGCGATTTTCCCTGATTGGCGGGCGCAGCAGAATAGGTGTTTCTTGATTGTCACTATTACTTGAACCGATAGTTACGCCACGTGCAGACTGCCTGACAGCCCGAATACAAATAGAAAAGGAAATCCCCGTGCGAACTTTTGACCTGATTCGTGATGCCGTCTTGCCGGAATTCCGTGAGCGAGTGGCCGACTATCTCATCGACTATGAAACCGCCCTGGGCGATAGCGCGACCGACTCGCAAGAGCGACGCGCCGTTGCCTACCAGTTGCGTGGCTACCTGCGCGGCTTGAACACCACCCGGGTCCTGGGCATGGCTGACTGGGAAGAACTCGACCGGCGAGTGGTGGCGTCCTGGCTGAGCCAGCCACCAGCCTGAAGCCCCTGCCCGGCCAGACAGCACTCGGCGGCGGCCGATGGCACGCCGCCCCCGGATGCGAAAGTCCTAGGCCCCGGACTTGCTGGCGGCCAGGTAGGCCCCCAGGCGCCGGCCCATCTCTTCGCCCAATGCCTGCAACCCGCTCATGGGCCGAACCATCACCTCGAACTCGACGATCTTGCCGTGCTCATCGAAGCGGATCATGTCGATCCCCTTGAGCTGCCGGTCGCCGACCCGTGCGCTGAACTCCAGCACCACGCTCAAGCCGTCGGCCGTGGCCAGTTGCCGGTGGTAGGCAAAATCCTCGAAGACTTGCAGCACCGTGCGCAAGATGCTCGCCACCACGGGAGCCCCGGGATAGGCGGTGTGGGCCATGGGCGAACGGAACAGCACATTGGCGTCGAGCAACTCGGGCAGGTCGCCGAGATCCTCGCGTTCGACCATCGCGTGCCAGCGTTTCAAGGAAGCGTCGGCCTGGGGATGCAGTTTCAATGCGGACATCGGGTTCTCCTATCCAGCTTCAAGGGTACGTCTCAAGAACCCTCGGCCCGGTCGGTCCGGGAGCGAGGGCGTTTCAGGCGCCAACCGGCGCGGCAAAACGTTGGCGCAGCAAGGTCGCGGACTGCTCGGCCCAGATCCGGTAGGCCGGTGCTCCGGGATGAAAACCATCAGCGGCCAGCAGGCTGGCATCCAGTGGTAGAGAGTCGCCCAGCAGCGTCAGCTGGGGCTGATCCCGGCTCCACTGTTCCAGCAGGCGATTGAAGTGCCGCGCCCTGCTTCCCAGGTACCAGCGCAAAGGCTGCGGCAAGGCGATGAAGGCATGCATCGGTGGCAGGCGTGAGAGCAAAACCTGATGTACCCGGAATCGTTGCCGCAGGCGCTGTACCAGCGTCGCCAGGCACGCCAGCCAAGCCTCGGCGGTAATCGCGCTGGTGACGTCGTTGACTCCTACACACACCAGTACCGCATCGAAGCCTTGCCCGGGGCTGTCTTCGATCCTGCGCAACAATTGCCGGGTATCGAGGCCAGCCTCGGCCAGCAGTTGCCAGGACAGGCTGAAGTCACGGGCCAGGCAGGTCGCCAGCTGGCCGGCCAGGGCATCGTCCTGGTGGCTCACGCCGACGCCGGCGGCGGCCGAATCACCGACGACCAGCAGGCGCAGGGATGGGCCTTGGCCACAGCTGCCGGCTCGCGGGCCCTGGGGCTCGGGCAGCCTGGGGGTGCACCGACGCACATACAGCCCCTGGGCCAGCAGCAGCGGCCCCAGGACGATCCTGGACAGGCTCTCGATCATGATCCATGCACCCGATGGCAGTGGTGGCACGCAGGCTACGGCGCAATCTTAACAGCGTCAAGATTCTTCCTCATGCTAAGATTCGCCGCGCTCCAGCCCTTCTGTCCGACCTTTTCGAGCCATGCATGACCAAGAATTCCCCGCGCTCGCGCGACTCCTACCACGTGGGCAACCTGGCGCCGCAGTTGCTGGACGCCGCCCGGACGCTGCTCGAGGAAGTAGGCCCGACCCGGCTGTCGTTGCGGGCGGTGTCCGAGCGGGTCGGCGTCAGCTCCACTGCCGCCTACCACCACTTCGCCAACCGCACGCAGTTGATCGGCAGCCTGGCGGCCCAGGGGTTTCGCGAGCTGGCGGCGGTGCTGGTACTCAAGGACCGCGACAGCGGCGGCGTGCAACGATTGCGCAGCGCCTGCCTGAGCTATTTCAGCTTCGCCCGGGGCAATCCCGCGTTGTACCAGCTGATGTTCGGCCCGGAGTTCGCCGGCGGCGACATGCCACCGGAACTGGGCAGCGCCCGCGAGCAGGCCTTCGGTGAACTGCGGCGGATCATCGCCGGCCTGCTGGAGCAGGATGTGCAGAGCGCCGAGGTACGCCGGGCCGCCCTCGCCGGCTGGTCCTACACCCACGGCCTGGCGTCCCTGGTGATCCACGCAGTGCTGGACTTCCCCGAGGGCACCAGCGACGAGCGCTTCGTCGACAGCACCCTGCAAGGCTTGCAACAGCTGTTCCGGGCCAGCAATCCGGGCTGAGCCCCAGGCGATCAGCGGCAAAAGCCCGCTGGAACGATCATTTTCCTGGCCGAAGCGGTCATTTACGTTGAAGCCAACGACTATTTCTGCACAATGCGTGCAATTGAAAACTGACTAGAGGCCCACTGATGCTCTTGACCTCTCAAGACGAACGACTCATCAAGGCGCTGGCCCAGGCCATCGTCGACCGTCCGCGGGCGACCCTCAAGGAGCTGGCGGAACTCGCCGGAGTGAGCAAGGCCACCCTGCACCGCTTCTGCGGCACGCGCGACAAGCTGTTGCAGATGATGGAAGACCATGGGCAAGGCGTGCTCAAACGCATCATCGACGGTACCGACCTGCAACATGACGAACCCGTGGCCGCCCTGCGCACGTTGGTCAGCGAACACCTGGCCCACCGCGAGATGCTGGTGTTCCTGTTGTTCCAATACCGTCCCGACACCATGCTCAACGATGGCGAGGACGAGCGCTGGCAGTTCTACACCGATGCCCTGGATGCGTTCTTCCTGCGAGGCCAGCAACTGGGGGTGTTCCGTATCGACATCACCGCCCAGGTGTTCACCGAGCTGTTCCTGACCCTGATCTTCGGCATCGTCGATGCCGAGCGCCGTGGCCGCGCGGCCAGCGCCAACTCGGCCAATGTGGTGGAGCAGATGTTCCTCCACGGCGCCATCGCCACCAAGCCTGCCTGAGCCCTCACCTCTTGCTCCGGTGCCTTGCCGGAGCATAAAAAAGCCCCGCGGCCCTGGGGCCAACGGGGCAAAACTGGCTGGTTGCGGCCAACCAAAGGAGCTGGACCGGCAAATCCATCCGTACCATGGCCCCTGGCAGAGCGACGCGGCCATGGCACTGCGTGCTGCTGGAGCCCCAGGGACGGTGTCAGCGCCTTCCCTGCGCACACGGATTGCCGATGAAACGCCCGGAGCGGTTCCGGACTGGAGCGAAGATACTTTCATGGCTCCAATGAGTCAATATTGACTCACATGAATCATAAAAATATCCAACGATCCTGCCCCTGACTACCACCTCGCCGCTCAGTCCAGCTCCTTGCCTGCCGTTTCAGGCGCCAGCTTCAGCCCCGCCAGGCACAGCATGATCGCCGCGAACATGTACCAGGCCGGAGCATTGGGGCTACCCGTAAGGCTCACCAGGCCAGTGGCGAACAGCTGGGTAAAGCCGCCGAATACCGCCACACCGAGGCAATAGCAGATGGACATGCCGCTGGCCCGTATGCGCGCCGGGAACAGCTCCGGCAGCAGCGCCATGTTGGGCACTATGGTGTAGGTCAACGGGATGCTGAGCAGCGTCACCAGCGCCAGCAGCACACCGATATGCGGGTGCTGGTTGATCAGCAGGAACGCCGGGTAGATCGCCAGCAGCAGGATCGGCAGAGGCCAGAAGATCGACTTGCGCCGGCCAATGCGATCGCTCAAGCGCCCGGCATGGGCCGACAACAGCAAGGGTGGCAGGCAAGCGAAGATGGCAGCCCAGGTGGCGATCCCCAGGGGCATGTGCAACACGCTGATGGCGTGGTTCGCCAGGTAGAACTGAATGGTGTAGATCGGCACCGTGGCGCCGATCACCAGCAGCACTCCCGCCGCCAGTTGCCGGGGGTGGCCCAACAGCAGCCTGAGGGAATGGGCGGCGGTATCGCCGTGGCGCCCCTGGTGCCGGTGTACCGGGGGCTCCGGCAACCGGTGGCGGATGTATTCGCTTACCGGAATGGCCAGGATGCCGATGGCGAACACCAGCCTCCAGCCCCAGCTGTCCATGGCCTCGGCGCTCAGCAGGTTGCTCAGGGTCATCACCAGTACACCGCCAAAGACGATGCCCAGGCTCTGGCTGAAGGTTTGCCAACTGCAGTAGTAGCCCCGTGAATGCTTGTCCGCATACTCCATCAGCAGGGTGGTGGAGCTGCCGATCTGCCCGCCCACGGCGAACCCCTGGATCAGCCGCGCGATGATGATCAGCGCCGGTCCGAGCAGGCCAGCCTGGGCATAGGTCGGTGCCACGGTGAACAACAGCGAGCCCGTGGCCATCAACCACAGCGTCAGGCGCAATGCCGCCTTGCGTCCGGCGTGGTCGGCATACAGGCCGATGACCAGGCCACCCAGCGGGCGCATGACGAAGCCGGTGCCGAACACGGCCAGCGACAGCATCAATGGAATCAGCGAATCATCGCCGAAGGGAAAGAACAGCCGCGCCATCAGGGTCGCCAGCATGCTGTAGACCAGGAAGTCGTAGAACTCCAGGGCGTTGCCCAGGCAGATGGCGGCAATCGCTCGAGGGTTCTTCACCAAGGGAGGGGCATGGCAGGTATCGGTGATGGAGTTGATGGTTGTTTTTGTTGTTGTCATCGATGGTTCCTCTCAGGGTGTTCGGTTCAGGTCAGGAAACGCTGGGCCAGGCGCACCCAGAAACTGGCCCCCAAGGGCAAGGCCTGATCGTTGAAGTCGTATCCGGGGTGGTGTACCTCGCAACCGCCGGCGCCATCGCCGTTGCCGATCAGCAGATAGCAGCCGGGCACGCGCTCCAGCCAGAAGGCGAAATCGTCGCTGGCGCAGATCGGCCGCATGTCCGGCACCAGCCCCTCCTCACCCAGCCAGTCGCGGATCACCTGGGCGGCCAGTGCACTGGCGCCCGGATCGTTGACCAGCACGGGGTAGCCCTCGCCGAAGATCACCTCGGCCCTGGCGCCGAAACTGCTGGCATGCAGCTCGGCCAGGCTCTTGATCCGCTGCCTGAGCATCTGCCGGACCTCAGGCTGCAGGGCCCGGACGCTCAAGCGCAGTTCCGCGCGTTGCGGTATGACATTGGCCGCGTCGCCAGCCAGGAAGGCCCCGACGGTGACGATGGCGGTCTCGCTGGGCGGCGCGTTGCGCGAGACCAGGCTCTGCAGGGCCATGACCAGCGAGGCGCCGACCACCACCGGGTCCTGGGTCTTGTCGGGCATCGCGCCGTGGCCGCCGGCGCCGTGGATCAGGATCACGATGTTATCGGTACTGGCCATGCATGGCCCGGCCAGCACCCCGAACTTGCCCAGGGGCATGCCCGGCGAATTGTGCAGGGCGAAGATGGCGTCGCAGGGAAATCGCTCGAATACCTGCTCTTCGAGCATGTGCCTGGCCCCGGAGCCGCCATGGCCCTCCTCGGCGGGCTGGAAGAACAACTGCAGAGTCCCGCGCCAGGCAGGTTTGCGAGCCAGCTCCCAGGCCGCCGCCAGGAGCATCGCGATGTGCCCGTCATGGCCGCAGGCGTGCATCTTGCCCGGGATGCGGCTGCGCCAGGGGCGCTCGCCCTGCTCCTGGATCGGCAGCGCATCGAGTTCGGCACGCAACCCCAGGCGCGGGCCCTGGCCATTGCGCAGGGTGGCCACCAACGCGGTGCCGGCCATGGCCGGGTGGATCTGGTAGCCCCACTCTTGCAGGCACTGGGCCACGCGCTCGCGGGTGAGGAATTCTTCATGGCCCAACTCCGGCTGGGCATGGATCGCCCGGCGCAGCTCGATCATGGCCGGGGTGATTTCGGCGATGCCGGGGGTTATCCAGCTTTCATGCATGGGGAATGTCCTGAGTGACAAGGAAAGCCTGCAACGGCGATTGGACCGGTCTTGGCCCAGTGGCTAACCTAGCGCCGGAAAAAGCCCGGCATAAGCCGCAAATACGTTGTCGTGACAACCTTTGGTATTCAGGGGAAAGCGCCGTGAAGCTACATCAACTGCAAGCCTTGCTGGCCGTTGCCGAAGGCGGTGGGATTCGCGCCGCCGCGCGTATCCTGGGGTTGTCCCAGGCCGCGGTGACCCGAGCCTTGCGCGAACTGGAGGAGGAACAAGGCCTGGCCTTGCTGGTGCGCCATACCGGGGGCGCCAGGCTGACGCCGGCAGGCAAGGTGCTGCTCCCCCACGCCAGCCAGATCGCCAGCCAGTTGCAGCGGGCCCAGCACGAACTGGCGCAGTTGCGCGGCGCAACCCCGGCGCGGCTGTGCGTAGGCGTCACCCCCTGGCTGGGCCAGACCCTGCTCGCGCCGACGCTGCGGGCATTCCGCCTGGCGCTGCCCTCAGTCCAGCTGGAGATCTATGAAGGCCTGCAGGCAGTGAGCCTGCCATTGCTGCGCAGCGGCTTGATGCACCTCGCCCTGGGCCCGGCCAGCACCCTGCCGGCCCAGGAATTCGTCCACCAGCCCCTGGTTCGCTACCGCATGCAGGTCCTGGCTTCCTGTGGGCATCCGCGCGGCACGGCGCGCTCCCTGGGCGAGCTGCTGGAGGACGACTGGGTGATGAATTTCGGCCCCTCCGGCCCTGCCCCGCTGGTCCAGCAGTTGTTCGAGCGCCACGGCTGGAGCATCGCCGCCGGGCGTATCGTCGGCGCCCAGTCCAGTGCCATGCTCAGCAGCCTGATCGTGGATGCCGGCATGCTTGGGTATTCACCGGAGCCCATGCTGCTGTGCGCCCCCCTGCGGGGCCGGGCCCAGGCCCTGGACCTGGTCGAACCGCTGGAAGAAGCGCAAGTCAGCGTGATCCACCTGCGCGACCAGCCGCTGGACACCGCCGCGCTGTGCTTCGTCCAGTGCCTGCAGGACAGCCTGAAGGCCTGCGGCCGCTCCCGCAGCCCCGAGCAGCGCCAGCTGGCGGGGATGCTCGAGCTGCTCTTCTGAGCCCCTCACCGCGTACGCCTCGACTGGTAAATGCCGCCATTGATGGCATCATGCGAGGCCCGTTTTCCCAAGGACAAGAAAAGCCCATGGCCAACCACGATATCTCCTTCCTGCCCGACCCGGACGCCGACTCCATTTCTTCCGACGTTGCCGGCTTCGGCGGCCTGCTGGTCTCCACCCAGATTCCGACCCATGCCGACGGCAGCCTGGAGCTGGGCGACATCACCCGGCAAAGCGAGTGCACCCTGCAAGCGCTGAAAGTGGCCCTGGAACGCGCCGGCAGCTCCATGGACCGGGTCCTGCACCTGACCATCTACCTCACCGACATGGCTGACCGCCCAGCCTTCAACGAGGTCTACCAGCGTTTCTTCGCCAAGCCCTGGCCGGTACGCGCGGCCGTTGGCGTGGCGGCGCTGGCGGTTCCCGGCATGCGTGTGGAAGTCACCGCGATGGCCGCCAAGGCCTGACGCCAAGCGGCTGCGCCAGGTGCGCAGCCGCCACCGGGCAGTACACGGGTGCCGGGCAAGCGTTTCGCCGCTACAATGCGCGCCTTGCCCCTGATAAGCCTGATTAGAAAAACATGTCCTTGCCCAAACACCACCTCGAACTGCTCAGCCCTGCCCGCGATGTCGGTATCGCCCGCGAAGCCATCCTGCATGGCGCCGACGCGGTCTACATCGGTGGCCCGAGTTTCGGCGCCCGCCACAACGCCAGCAACGAGGTGAGCGAGATCGCCCAGCTGGTGGAGTTCGCCCGCCGCTATCACGCCCGGGTGTTCACCACCCTCAACACCATCCTCCATGACAACGAACTGGAACCGGCGCGCAAGCTGATCCACCAGTTGTACGACGCTGGTGTCGACGCGCTGATCGTCCAGGACCTGGGGGTGATGGAGCTGGACATCCCGCCCATCGAACTGCATGCCAGCACCCAGACCGATATCCGCACCCTGGCCCGGGCCAAGTTCCTCGACCAGGCCGGTTTCTCCCAGCTGGTACTGGCCCGCGAGCTGAACCTCAAGGAAATCAGCGCCATCGCCGCCGAGACCGACGCGGCCATCGAATTCTTCATCCACGGCGCCCTGTGCGTGGCCTTCTCCGGCCAGTGCAACATCTCCCACGCCCAGACTGGCCGCAGCGCCAACCGTGGCGACTGCTCCCAGGCCTGCCGCCTGCCCTATACCCTGAAGGACGAGCACGGCGGGGTGATTGCCTACGAGAAGCACTTGCTGTCGATGAAGGACAACAACCAGAGCGCCAACATCCGCGCCCTGGTCGAGGCCGGGGTACGCTCGTTCAAGATCGAGGGACGCTACAAGGATGTGGGTTATGTGAAGAACATCACCGCCTACTACCGCCAGCGCCTGGACGATGTGCTGGAGGACCGTCCGGACCTGGCCCGCGCTTCCAGCGGCCGCACCGCACACTTCTTCGTTCCCGATCCGGACAAGACCTTCCACCGTGGCAGTACCGACTATTTCGTCAGCGAGCGCAAGATCGACATCGGTGCGTTCGACTCACCGACGTTCACCGGCCTGCCGGTGGGCGTGGTGGAAAAGGTCGGCAAGCGTGACCTGCAAGTGGTGACCTTCGAGCCGCTGTCCAACGGTGACGGCCTCAACCTGCTGGTCAAGCGCGAAGTGGTGGGTTTCCGCGCCAACATCGCCGAAGCCCGTGGCGAGTTCGAGGAAGACGGTGAAAAACGCTATCGCTATCGCGTCGAGCCCAACGAGATGCCCGAGGGCCTGCACCGCCTGCGTCCCAACCATCCGCTGAGCCGCAACCTGGACCACAACTGGCAACAGGCCCTGACCCGCACCTCCGCCGAACGTCGCATCGGCCTGGCCTGGCAGGCTCGCCTGCGCGAAGAGCGCCTGGAACTGAGTGCCACCAGTGAAGAAGGCATCGGTATCAGCGTCGCCCTGGACGGTCCCTTCGGCGTAGCCAACAAGCCGGAGCAGGCCCTGGAGCAATTGCGCGACCTGCTGGGCCAGCTGGGCACCACCTGCTACCACGCCACCGACATCAAGCTGGATGCGCCCCAGGCCTACTTCATCCCCAACTCCCAGCTCAAGGCCCTGCGCCGGGAAGCCATCGAGGCCCTGGACGCCGCGCGTATCGCCGCCCACCCCCGGGGCTCGCGCAAAGCCGAGAGCAACCCGCCACCGGTCTACCCCGAATCGCACCTGTCGTTCCTGGCCAACGTCTACAACCAGAAGGCCCGTGACTTCTACCACCGCCACGGGGTGCAGTTGATCGACGCGGCCTTCGAAGCCCACGAGGAACACGGCGAAGTACCGGTGATGATCACCAAGCATTGCCTGCGCTTCTCCTTCAACCTGTGCCCCAAGCAGGCCAAGGGCGTGACGGGGGTGCGCACCAAGGTGGCACCGATGCAGCTGGTGCACGGTGACGAGGTGCTGACCCTGAAGTTCGACTGCAAGCCTTGCGAAATGCACGTGGTGGGCAAGATCAAGGGCCATATCCTCGACTTGCCGCTGCCCGGCAGCGCCGCAGACTCGGTGGTTGGCCATATCAGCCCCGAGGACCTGCTCAAGACCATCCACCGCGCGCCGCACTGACAGCTGGGCGAGCGCGGCGCAATGCCGTCGCGCTCGCGGCTCCGATCAGGGGCCACATCTGCCGACGGCATCCCCGGCTACAGCGCTGTCGGCCCCCCCCAGAAAGCTCCAGATGCCACAGCTGCCACAGCTGCCAGCCCATGCCATGGGCGATATCCGTCGCGCTCTACCTTTTCCGGCACCGCAAGCCGCCCCGGCTGTGCCGACCAGCGCGCCTCAGTCTCTGCCCGCCCCGGGATGCTAACCATGCGCTTGCCTTGGGCCCACGCATAACCAGAGCAAGAACCCCAGCAGCGGGACGAAGATGATCACCACTAGCCATGCCCCCTTGTTTTCGGAGCTGGCCCCGCTACGCAGCAGGCTCTTGATGGCCCAGAACTCGATCAGCAAGACGATGACGGCCAACGCGATCCAGATGTATTCGATGTGCATGGATTTCCTCCCGGTCTGTACTTGCTTAGGAAGGAACCTTTAGCCGGGGTTCAGTTTGATTGACCCGGGGCGTCACGACGGAGCCGGCGAACCAGGGCTATCTGGCGGGAGCAGGAGTCAGGCCACTATGGCCATGGCGGCTTTTTTTCCGACGGCGGGAGTTCGAAGCCTGTTGCGGTGGTCTACTACGCGCCGAGCGTTCGGCAAACAGGTATAGTTGCCGGCTTCGTCGCCCAGCGATTGGATTCAGCGCTGGCCGTGCGTTCCGGGCCCAGGCCCATCAAGACAGAATGGATAGCGTGTGTTCGCAAGATTCATATTCATTGCCCTGCTGCTGGCCCTCTCGGCCTGCAGCTCCAACTCATCCAGCTCCGGGCCTCTGAAGGCCGGGGAGTACCGGGTCAAGCGCGGCGATACCCTGTATTCCATCGCCAGCCGCAACGGCACGAACTGGAAGGAAGTGGCGCGACTCAACGGCCTGAAGGCGCCCTATACCGTGGAAGTCGGCCAGGTGCTGAAGGTTGGCGGCAGCACGCCCAGGACGACCCGGGTGGCCAGCAGCAAGACACGAACCTCCAGCAGCCGGAGCAAGGCCCCGCCGCCCCCGCCGCCGATGCCCAAGGTCACCCTCAAGGGCTGGACCTGGCCACTGCGTGGAGTGCTGATCGGACGTTTCTCGCCCACCGGCAAGCTCAACCAGGGCATCCGCATCGCCACCACCCAGGGCCAGCCGATCCACGCCAGCCTGGGCGGCAAGGTCGCGTTCGCCGGCTACATGCGTGGCTACGGCAACCTGATGATCCTCCAGCACGGCCCGTCCTACACCAGCACCTATGCCTACAACAGCAAGCTGGTGGTCAAGGAAGGCCAGATGGTGATCAAGGGCCAGAAGATCGCCGAGGCCGGCTCCCAGGACACCGATCGCGCCCAGCTGTACTTCGAGATCCGCGCCAACGGCGTGCCGGTGGACCCGTTGCGCTTGCTGCCACCGGGCTGAGTGCCCAGCCCAGCGGTTCATACGACCCCAGGCCGTGGCGCTGGCGCCAGCTATTCTCCGCCTTCCCATCCCAGGAGAAATTCCCATGAGCATCAGTAAACGAGCCCAACAGTTCCAGGACCTGCTCCACCAGCGTGGACTCGACCTGACGGTACAAGAACTCCCGGACTCGACCCGCACCGCCGACGACGCGGCCAACGCCCTGGGCTGCGAAAAAGCCCAGATCGTCAAATCCCTGGTGTTTCGGGGCACGCTCGACACGCCTGTGCTGGTCCTCGCCAGCGGTCCCAACCGAGTCAATGAGCAAGCCATTTCCCGTTTGCTCGGCGACAAGATCACCAAGGCCGACGCCGATTTCGTCAAGCAGGTGACCGGCTTCGCCATCGGGGGCGTGCCACCGCTCGGGCATCGGCAGGAACTCAAGCTGTTGGTCGATGAAGACCTGCTGAACTTCGATGAAGTCTGGGCCGCCGCCGGCACCCCCAATGCCGTGTTCCGGATTACCGGCCCACTGACCGCCATCCTGCCCAGGCACCAGGTGATCTGCGTCAAGTAGCCAAGCAGCGAATGCACCCGCGATCTACCCGACGCCTTGCCGCGTCGGGCGCCTCTGGAATCGGTTGACGACTGTCGAGCCGGCGTTTCTAATGCGTCGCCCCACGCAAGTCCCCATTCCAACGACAGGTGCAGGATGCACGTTCCACTCAATTGCGCAGTTCACGACGATTTGCAGCCCCCACTGCCAGCCAGTCTCCGGTTTCATCCCACACCCCGCTCGTTTGCTCCTTTCATCAGGGGCGCGCTATTGGCCCTGACGACGTTCGCACTCCATGGCTGCGTGGGCGCCTGGGTGGACATGCCTGAGGAACAGGTATCGAAGACTGCTGCCCACCGACGACTGATCGAAAATGCCATAACGCCCGTCATCACGCGCACGCAGAAGAACTCGCCCGAACGACAATGGTGTGGCGCCACACTCCTGGTGGTGATCCTGCCGATCCCGCTCAAGCTGCCGGTGTGCGAGTCCTACAGCAATGCCATCGCCTACGGCAACGACATCAACGGCACTGAGGTACCCCTGCTGCGCTCGAGCCGCAAGATCAGTTCGGACTTCCATGCCTGCGGCCCCTTCATGTTCCTCGGCCCCCTGATGCACGGCTACCAGGGTAATGCGCTCTGCGGAACATTCCGCTAATCGCGCTTGCGCCATCCCGTGGGTTGAAGATGGTGGCCCCGGGCGCGCGCCTCAGGGTCTGGCTCGGCAACTCCCCGAACAAGGCCCGATAGCTGCTGGAAAAACGCCCCAGGTGCCAGAACGACCAGTGCATCGCCACCTCGGCCACCGTGGTGTCCGCCGGGCCGCGGCTGAGCAATTCGCGATGGGCGCTGTTGAGCCGGCGCAAGCGCAGCCATTGGCTGGGAGCCATGCCGGTAAAGCCCTTGAAGGCGCTCTGCAACTGGCGCAGGGACACCCCGGCAACCTGGGCCAGCTCCAGCAGGTTGAGGGTTTCCTCGGGGACATCGGCGGCCCATTGCGCAACCCGCTGCATGATCGCCCGTTCCTCCGTGCGCCGTTGCAAACCACCGGGGTCCAGACGCACGCAGGCGTTGTCGAGGATGTACAGGCAATCGTCCAGCAACTGCTGGGCCAGGGCCTCGCGACTCGGTGGATCGAGGGTCTGTGACAGCCGGGTCAGGGTCGCGCTGAGCCAGCGACAGAACAACGGGTTCTGCTGGCAGGTCAAGGGCGCCATGAACAAACCATCGAGGCGCTCGACTCCCAAGGCCTGGCCCTGGACGAACTCGGGGCCGAACACCACCGCCACCTCCTGGTAGTTCTCGGGGGTGATCCAGATGTTGCGGCTTTCGCCATTGAGCACGTACAGCGCGTTGTCGCTGCGATCGAAACAGAACGCCAGGGCCCCTTCGGGGGCGTTGAAGTTCTGTTCGACCCGGGTATTCATGCGCTCTTCGTAGATTTCCACGCCCTGCAGGTCCAGGTAGCGCACCAGGCCATTGAAATGCCCGGGGGACATCTGCCGGTACTGCTGGACCCAACCTGGCGTGGCCCGGACCTGGTCGAGCACATCGAAGCTCTTGAAAGCCTGGACCTGAAGCGGATTGGACGTCGTCATGGGAAGACCTTACGCACTCTTTTGGTGCGTTTTGCTTCTGTTTAAAGTGGATAGATGGAACCACGAGGCTTGCCCAAGATAGTCGCCAATGCGCCGCAGGGGAAGCCTTGCCGGGATACTCCCGCTCACCTGGGTGCAGATGAAAACAATCATCGAGGTCTTTATGAACGCCCCTTTCGATCAGCTTTCCTCATGGCTGAAAGAGCACAAGATCACCGAAGTAGAGTGCGTGGTCAGCGACCTGACCGGGATCGCCCGCGGCAAGATCGCCCCCACCAACAAGTTCCTGCATGAGCGAGGCATGCGCCTGCCGGAAAGTGTCCTGCTGCAAACGGTCACCGGGGATTTCGTCGACGACGACCTGTACTACGAGCTGCTGGACCCGGCGGACATCGACATGCTCTGCCGCCCCGATCCCTCGTCGATCTTCCTGGTGCCCTGGGCCCTGGAACCCACCGCCATCGTCATCCACGACACCTTCGACAAGTTCGGCAACCCCATCGAGCTGTCGCCACGCAACGTGCTGAAGAAAGTCCTGCAGTTGTACACCGACAAGGGCTGGCAGCCGATCGTGGCTCCGGAAATGGAGTTCTACCTGACCCAGCGCTGCGAAGACCCGGACCTGCCGCTGCAAGCCCCCCTGGGGCGTTCGGGGCGTGCCGAGAGCGGCCGGCAGTCGTTCTCCATCGATGCCGCCAACGAATTCGACCCGTTGTTCGAGGATGTCTACGACTGGTGCGAAGCCCAGGGCCTGGACCTGGATACGTTGATCCACGAAGACGGCCCCGCGCAGATGGAGATCAACTTCCGCCATGGCGACGCCCTGGACCTGGCGGACCAGATCACCGTGTTCAAGCGCACCATGCGCGAGGCCGCGCTCAAGCACAACGTCACCGCCACCTTCATGGCCAAGCCGATCACCGATGAGCCCGGCAGCGCCATGCACCTGCACCAGAGCGTGGTGGACATCGCCACCGGCAAGCCGGTGTTCACCAACGACGACGGCAGCATGAGCGAGCTGTTCCTGCAGCACATCGGCGGTTTGCAGAAGTACATCCCCAAGGTGCTGCCGATGTTCGCCCCCAACGCCAACTCGTTCCGCCGCTTCCTGCCGGATACCTCGGCCCCGGTGAACGTCGAATGGGGCGTGGAAAACCGCACCGCCGGCCTGCGGGTACCGACCTCCAGCCCGGATGCCACGCGGGTGGAGAACCGCTTGCCCGGCGCCGATGCCAACCCCTACCTGGCGATCGCCGCGAGCCTGCTGTGCGGCTACCTGGGCATGGTCGAGGGCATCGCCCCCAGCGCCGCGGTAGAAGGCCGCGCCTACGAGCGACGCAACCTGCGCCTGCCGATCACCATCGAGGACGCCCTGGCGCACATGGAGGAGTGCCCGGTCATCGAGCAGTACCTGGGGCGCAAGTTCGTGCGTGGCTATGTCGCGGTCAAGCGCGCCGAGAACGAGAACTTCAAGCGGGTGATCAGCTCCTGGGAACGCGAGTTCCTGCTGCTCAGCGTCTGACCCCGGCGATCTTTCGCACAACAAAAACATCCCACAGAGGTGTCGAACATGCGTCTATTCAAAGCAGTGATCCCGGTCGCCCTGGCGACCTTGTGCAGCACCGCCGCCCAGGCCGAGCCCAGTGTCAGCGTGTACAACTGGAGCGACTACATAGGCAAGACGACCCTGGCCGACTTCCAGGCCCAGACCGGGATCAAGGTGATCTACGACGTGTTCGACTCCAACGAGACCCTGGAGGGCAAGCTGCTGGCCGGACGTACCGGCTACGACGTGGTGGTGCCTTCCAACCACTTCCTCACCCGCCAGGTGAAGGCCGGGGCCTTCCTCAAGCTGGACCGGGCGCAACTGCCCAACTGGAAGAACCTGGACCCGAAGCTGATGATCCTGTTGCAGCAGAACGATCCCGGCAACCAGTACTCGGTACCCTACCTGTGGGGTACCAATGGCATCGGCTACAACGTCGACAAGGTCAAGCAGGTACTGGGCATCGACCATATCGACTCCTGGGCGGTGTTGTTCGAACCGCAGAACCTGAAGAAGCTGGCGCAATGCGGGGTCTCGCTGATGGACTCGCCCGATGAGGTCATGCCGGCGATGCTCAACTACCTGGGCCTGGACCCCAACAGCCAATCGGCGGCCGACTACCAGAAGGCCGAGGCCAAGCTGTTGAGCCTGCGCCCCTACATCACCTACTTCCACTCCTCCAAGTACGTCTCGGACCTGGCCAACGGCAATATCTGCGTGGCGTTCGCCTACTCCGGCGATGCCTTCCAGGCCGCCAACCGGGCCAGGGAAGCCAAGAATGGAGTGAACATCGCCTATGCCATTCCCAAGGAAGGCAGCAACCTGTGGTTCGACCTGATGGCCATCCCCGCGGACGCCACCAATACCAAGCAGGCCCATGCCTTCATCAACTACCTGCTGGACCCGCAGGTGATCGCCAAGGTCAGTGCCCAGGTCGGCTACGCCAACCCCACGCCGGCCTCCCAGCAGTACATGGACGCCCAGCTGGTGAACGATCCCGAGGTCTATCCACCCAAGGAGGTACTGGACAAGCTGTACATCGCCAGTACTCCTTCCCCGGCGATCATGCGCGTCATGACTCGTTCGTGGAGCAAAGTGAAGTCCAACAAATGAACCAGCCACTCTCCCTGGGCGGCGCCAACGGGCACGCCCCCTCCTACTACGCCGCCTCGGTCGGCGCCCTCCCCGGCTACCCATCCCTGGAAGGCGACCTGCACGCCGATGTCTGCGTGATCGGCGGCGGTTTCACCGGCGTCAACACCGCCATCGAGCTGGCCCAACGCGGGCTCTCGGTGATCCTGCTGGAGGCCCGGCGCATCGGCTGGGGCGCCAGCGGGCGCAACGGCGGGCAACTGATCCGTGGCATCGGCCATGAAATCGGCGGCTTTGCCCGTTACGTCGGCCAGGAAGGACTCAAATACCTGGAGCGTGCCGGCATCGACTCGGTGGAACTGGTGGGCCGGCGCATCGCCGAACACGGCATCGACTGCGACCTGCGCTGGGGCTTCTGCGAGCTGGCCAACACCAAGGCCCAGTACGCCGCGTTCCAGGCTGAACAAGAGCACTTGGTGGGCCTGGGCTACCGTCACCCGACTCGCCTGGTGGCCGCGCAAGACATGCAACAGGTGGTGGCGTCCCGAGTCTATGCCGGCGGGCTGGTGGACATGGGTTCCGGACACCTGCACCCACTCAAGCTGGTGGTCGGCGAAGCCCGATTGGCCAGCAGCCTGGGGGTGCGGATCTTCGAGCAGAGCCCGGTGCTGGAACTGCGCCACGGCGATAGCGTGACGCTGCGCTGCGCTGCGGGTACGGTGCGCGCCGGGCGCCTGGTGCTGGCCTGCAACGCTCACCTGGAAGACCTGGAGCCACGCCTGAGTGGCAAGGTCCTGCCCGCTGGCAGCTACATCATCGCCACCGAACCGCTGCCCGAGGCCCTGGCCAGGCAACTGATCCCGGACAACCTGGCGCTGTGCGACCAGAAAGTCGGCCTGGACTACTACCGCCTCACTGCCGATCGCCGCCTGCTGTTCGGCGGCGCTTGCCATTACTCAGGCCGCGACCCGGTGGATATCGCCGGCTACATGCGGCCGAAGATGCTCAAGGTGTTCCCGCAACTGCGGGACATCGGTATCGACTTCCAATGGGGCGGCAAGATCGGTATCACCGCCAACCGCTTTCCCCAGGTCGGGCGCCTGCGCCAGTATCCGAATGTGTACTACGCCCAGGGTTACTCGGGCCATGGGCTGAACGTCACCCACTGGACGGCGCGCCTGCTGGCCGAGGCGATCCATGCCGGACACAGCCAAGGCCTGGATGTGTTCAGCGCAGTGCCGCACATGACCTTCCCTGGCGGCCGGGCCCTGCGCGCGCCGCTGCTGGCACTGGGCATGCTCTGGCATCGGCTGCGCGAGGTGCTGGGCTGATATCCGGACGCCTCAAGCAAAGCGTCGCTGCAGGAAGTCCAGCAACAAGCGGTTGACCTGTTCGGGACATTCGCTTTGCAGCCAGTGCCCGCAGTCTTGCAGCAGATGTTGCTCGAGGTCGACGACCCGGTCGGGCATGCGCTTGAGGGTATGGGCTTCCAGGACCCCGACCGGGTCGCTGTCGCCCAGCAGGAACAAGGTAGGCTGGACGATTCGGGCTTGAGCGAGAAACTCGCTGCGCTGCCAGTTGCGCTCGAAGTTGCGGTACCAGTTCAACGCCCCACGGAAACCGCGGCCGGCGAAGGTTTGCCGATAAGCCTGGAAATCCTCTTCGGAACACCAGGCGGGCAAGCCCTCGGGGATAGTCACGCCGTCGAACAAGCGGGCCTCGGCCGGCTTGGGTTGCAGCAACGCGTCGATGTTGCCCATGAACAAGCGCAGGCTGGCATCGATATCCGCATCCAGCTCAGCTTCGGCCAGCCCCGGTTCCTGGAAATACAGGATGTAGTTGAAGTGCGCGCCGTGCACCTGGCGCATGATGTCCGTAGCCGGACGCTTGGGCCTTCCGGCAAAAGGCACCGACATCGTCACCAGCGCCGCCACCCGCTGCGGTTCCAGCAGCGCCAGGTGCCAAGCCACCGGAGCGCCCCAATCGTGGCCGACCATGCACACCCGGCCATGATCGAAGGCGTCCATGGCCTGCTGGATGTCGGCGCACAGGGTCAGCAGGTCATAGTCTTCTAGTGCCTGGGGAGCCGAGCTGCGGCCGTAGCCACGCATTTCCGGGACGAAGACCTGGAACCCTGCCGCCACCAATGCCGCCACCTGGTGGCGCCAGGAATGCCAGCATTCGGGAAACCCATGCAGCAACCAGACCGGTCGGCCCTGCTGCGGGCCGGCCACGCGGACGCTGAGTTCGATGCCGTTGACGGCCAGAATGTGCTGCTGGAATGAAGTCATGGCGAGGGCTCCTGGCGAGTGCCAGGAAAACCTAGCAGATGTCCCGCCAGGTACTGAGCATCATCCACCGGCCGAATGATGCAGGTAGCGCACCTGCCCAGCGAGGTGAATGAGTGGGGGCTGGCGTTTCGTGTAGTCGCAGCCGCAGGCTGCGCAGCGGGCATCGGCTCAGGTTGATCCGCGAACTGCGACTGCTGAGCAGTCGGTCGCAGCCTCGCCAGCTAGCAGCTACGAGTCGCAAAGCAGGCTCGTTGGGCTGGGGAAAATCAGCTGGTGGCCAGCCCGGCCATGGACTGGCTTTGCTGGCGGATCGAGCGCTGGGTAGCCAGGACCTTGCCCAGCGCCTGCTCGGAATCCGGGTCCTGCATCGGCGCCCGAATGGCCGCCGACACCAGGCTGATCAGCTTGGCCATGACCTCGGCGTCGGTAGCCGGACGCCCCAGGCTCATGGCCTGCATCAGCAAGCGCAGCTCGGTACCGGCCATTACCCCGGAAATTGCCTTGAGGGCGAACTGCAAGCGCACCCCCAGCTCGTTGCGCGGCAGATCCGGCAGAGCCAGGGCGAACGCCTTGAAAAAGCGCTCGAACACCGGCTGGTAGTGTTCCTTGAGGTATTCCTGGATGAAGGGCGAGGTATCGCTGTACACCCGGCCAAGGAAGCGGATGAACGAACGTCCTTCCACCCCGCCGCTTTCATCACTGCGCTCCATGCCCATGGCCGGGGCGAACAACACCCCCAGCAGGGTTTCGCAGTCCAGGGGGCCATCGGCCTGCTCCTCGCACTTGGCCAAGAGTTCCAGGCGTTGGTCGTTGAGTGGGCCCAGGCGCTGCATGAGCAGGGCTTTCATCAGCGAGTCCTTGTCGCCGAAGTGATAGTTCACCGCCGCCAGGTTGACCTTGGCCCGTTCGGTAATCTGGCGCAGCAGCACGGCGTCGTAGCCGTACTTGATGAATAATGCCTCGGTCGCTTCCAGCAGTCGGGTCTTGGTGACATTGGGGGCACTGAGTTTCTTGGCGACCATGGAGGGCTAACCTTTACTGGATGAAAAACTGACCGTTCGAACAGTGTTTTAAAAAAAAATTTGATTTTTTATACCCGCGAGATTCCCTAAAAGCAAGGGCCTTAGGGACTCTCAAAGCGCCCATAGGCCGTTTTGTGACCAGTGGGTTCCTACCCCGAACCTGTCAAAAAAAGCTCTCGATTACCCGCCCTAGACGGCTGGCGCATGGGAATGAACGCAGTTACTATTCAAACAAGTTTTTTAAAATAATAAATAAAACCAGAGCTTGGCGCTGTCTCGAAAAAACCCTCCATGCCCTTCAAGGCGTGGTTTTTTTCGAACAGGCCGCCGAGCCAGCCGGCGCAGTAAGCAATGACAGAGACGATAATCGAACAAGGTTTGATCTCCCTGCAAGGCATAGGCAAGAGCTATCGGCTGGCAGAACAACCTCTGCATATCCTCAAGAATGTTTCCCTGTCCAT
This sequence comes from Pseudomonas sp. B6(2017), assembly GCF_002112765.1. Lineage (NCBI taxonomy): Bacteria > Pseudomonadati > Pseudomonadota > Gammaproteobacteria > Pseudomonadales > Pseudomonadaceae > Pseudomonas > Pseudomonas sp. B6(2017). Next base: position 102,391 of record NZ_NEIQ01000012.1, read on the forward strand.
CAATGCCGGCGAAAGCTGCGCCATCCTCGGCGCCTCGGGCTCCGGCAAGAGCACCCTGCTGAATATCCTCGGCCTGCTGGATCTGCCCGACAGCGGTGACTACCGCTTCGCCGGCCACGATATCTTTCGCGCCAGCCCCGACCAGCTGGCGGCGATCCGCAACCGCCAGATCGGCTTCGTGTTCCAGAGCTTCAACCTGCTGCCGCGCCTCAGCGCCCTGGACAACGTCGCCCTGCCCCTGAGCTACCGGGGCGTGGCCCGGCGCGAATCCCTGGAGCGGGCCATGCACGTACTCGACCAGGTCGGGCTCGGCCAGCGTGCCGATCACCGCCCGGCGGACCTGTCCGGCGGCCAGCGGCAACGGGTGGCCATCGCCCGGGCGCTGGTGGGCGAACCCTCGGTGATCCTGGCCGACGAGCCCACCGGCAACCTCGACAGCCACACGGCCCGGGACATCATGGACCTGCTGCTGTCGCTGAACCGCGAGCGCCAGGTGACCCTGATCATCGTCACCCACGACCCTGGCATCGCCCAGCGGCTGGAGCGGCAGATCCGGGTCAACAACGGCGTGGTGCAAGAGGTCTGCCCGGCATGAGCCTGATGCTCGAGCAAAGCGCCAGCCAGCTGCTGCACGAAGCCTTCGTCAGCCTGCGGACCCTGGGCAAGCGCTCGGTCCTGGCCTTGTTGGGCATCGTCATCGGCAGCTCTTCGGTGGTGGCCCTGATCAACATCGGCCATAACGCGGCAGAGGACGCCGCGGCGATTTTCCAGGACATGGGCACCGACACCCTGGTGGCACGCTTTCCCGGCAATGGCGACACACGCACGCCGATGCCGGAGGCTCTCGATGCCCAAGCGCTGAAGCAAGCAGTTCCCAGCCTGCTCGAAGTCGCCCCCATCGCCCTGCTCAGCGGACCGGTGGTGTTCAATGGCCGCACCGCCAATGCAAGCCTGGTCGGAGCCACCACCGGGCTGGCTGCAGCCATGCGCTTGCACCTGCGCGAAGGGCGCTTCCTGTCCGATTTCGATCAGGGCGAGACCTATGCGGTGGTAGGCCACCAGATCGCCCAGATCCTGGGCACCCCGGGACAGCCGCTGAGGCCGGGTGAGCGGATACGAATCAACGACTACTTGTTCCTGGTCATCGGCATTCTCCAGAGCCAGCCCAACGCGGTACTGGTGCCGGTCCAGGCCAACGACTCGGTGTTCCTCCCCCTGTCCGGCATGCGACGCATCTTCACTTCGCCGCAGATCAGCAACGTGGTGACCCGCGCCGCACCAGGCCAGGACATGGAGCAAGTGGCGGCGGCCATGACCCAGGCGTTGAAGACCATATTGCGCGGTAGAGACGTGGAGGTGCAGGTGCCGCAACAGATCATCGATGGCATGACCCGACAAAGCCGGACCTTCGGTTACCTGCTGATGGCCCTGGGTGGCATTTCCCTGGTGGGAGGCGGCGTCGGGGTGATGAACGTGATGCTGATGAATGTCTCCGAGCGGCGCCGGGAGATCGGTATCCGCATGGCACTGGGCGCACGCCAGCGAGACATCCGTAACCTGTTCCTGTTGGAAGCCGTGAGCCTGACCGCAGTCGGTGCGCTGTCCGGGGCGGTGCTCGGGGTCACATCGGCCTTCATCTACGCCAAGATGTCCGGCTGGCATTTTTCCCTGGCTGCCGCCTCGCTACCGCTGGGTATTGGCAGCACTCTTCTGGTGGGCCTGTTCTTCGGCTTGTATCCGGCGGTCTCGGCCTCCAAGCTGCAACCGGTGGAGGCGCTGCGCGATGAATGATTGGCGTCTCTGGACCCTGGCCTACCTGTGCCTGTGCCTGACGAGTCCCTGGGGCCAAGCCAGGGAGCTGGTCGCGCCACCTTCGGTGCCCACCATGCGCAGCAGTTACGAACGCAGTGCACTGCTCAGCCAGCAACTGACCGACCTGACCCTGGGAGATGCCGTCTACCTGGGATTGCGTAACAACCGCAGCATCCGCAGCACCTATCTGCAACGTGTGGCACAGAAGTTCGACTTGCGGGTAGCCGAGGACACCTTCAACCCCAAGCTGCTGATCACCGGTTCCTACCGTAGTTCCAGAAGCTCCAGCGACGCGGAACAAAGGGCCAGGGTGACCCCCACCACCAGCCTGCTCAGCGAATATGGCACCAGGCTGAGCATGGCCTGGACCCAGGACCTGAGCAGGGCCGACAATGCGGGGCGCTATCGCAGTGACGGCCTGGACCTGTCGATAGTCCAGCCGCTGCTGCGGGGCGCCGGGTGGGACGTGACCACTGCCCCGTTGCGACTGGCACGGCTCACCGAGCAAGGCAACCGTCTGAACCTCAAGGCGACGGTCGCCCAGACCATCAGCACGATCATCACCACCTACCGGGAGCTGCTGCGTTCCCAGGAACAACTGGCTATTGCCCAGGATGCCCTGAAACGTGCAACCACCCTGCTGGAAGTCAACCGGGCATTGATCACGGCCGGGCGCATGGCCGAATTCGAGATCGTGCAGACCGAAGCCGATATCGCCAGCCAGGAGCTGGGAGTCGAGGAAGCACGCAACCAGGTGGATCTCAACCGTCTGTCCTTGCTGCGCCTGCTGGCTCTGGACCTGTCATCGCGGATTCGCGCCAGCGAAGCCTTGCAGGCATCGAAGATCAGCATCGACCAACGTGAAGCCTTGCGCCTGGCCCAGGCCCAGCAACCCGAATACCTTGCCACCCTGTTGGGCAGCCAGCAGGCCGAATTGGGTCTGGTGATGGCCAAGGACCAGGCACGCTGGGACGTCAACCTGGTTGCGGGAGCCAACCAGACTCGCAACCGGTTCGACACCGACACTCGCAATGGCTCGGAACGCAATTGGAATGGCTACACCGGTGTCGAGATCAGTATTCCCATCGGCGACCTGAGTACGCGCCAGGCCGAAGTCCGGGCACAGGTCAATGTGGAGAACCAGGAGATCCTCCTGGCCGATGCGCGCCAGGTACTCGAGCGCGACGTCGACAACGTGGTGCGCGACCTGGGCACCCGCTGGCGCCAATACGAGATTGCCCAGCGAGCCAGCGAGCTGTCGAAACGCAAGCTGGAAATCGAACGGGAAAAGCTCAGCGCCGGTCGTTCCAGCAACTTCCAGGTACTGAGCTTCGAGAGCGACCTGCGCAATGCCGAGAATGCCCGGCTAAACGCACTGATCGCCTACCTCAACGCGCAAACGCAACTGGACCTGACCCTGGGCATGACATTGGAAAGCTGGGAGATTGCGCTCAATGACTTCTGACAAGCCACAGGCTGGCAAGCGTCGTCGCCACGCCCTACAGGCGCTCGCGCTGGCCGTGGGCATCGCCATCGGCGCAGCGATCCTGATCGATTACCGATCACCGGCAGCCGACCAAACTGGCACTGGCCGCTGGATCGCGATCCAAGGTGCCCAGCTCACCCACCAGATCGGCCTGGTGGGCAAGATCGAGCCGCAGAAGACCATCGTCCTGACGGCGCCTTTCGAAGGGAATGTCCAAGCCAACCTGGTAGAACAGGGCCAGCGCGTGGAGGCTGGGCAGGTGCTGTTGCAGATGGACCCGGCGCTGGTGGAAATCCAACTGCGCGACGCGCTTGCCGTACAGCTCAAGGCTCGTCGTACGGTCCAGGAACTGCGGGACTGGAACAACGGCAGCACGGTCGCCCGGGCACGACGAACCCTGCGTAATTCGCAGATGTCCCTGGCCAACAGCGAGCGCAAGCTGCGTGAAAGCCAGGACCTGTTCAAGCGCGGCATCATCCCGCGCAATGAACTGAACGACCAGGAACAGCAGGCACAGATCCAGCGCATGGACCTGACGGCCGCCCAGGGTGAGTTGCAGCAGGCGCTCAACCAGGGATCGGGTGAATACCGGCAGATTGCCGAGATGGAGTTGACCAATGCCACGGTCAAGTATGAAAGCCTGCGCAAGCTCCTGGAGGCCAAGGAAGTGGTCGCGCCCTTCGCCGGAATAGTCGTTCCACCTCCCGGCGGCAGCTCAGGCAGCAATCCGGCAACCACCAGCACAGGACCGGTACAGGCTGGCGCGCACCTGGGCCAGGGCCAGGTATTGTTCGGCCTGGCCAACATCGAACAGCTGAAGATCGTCAGCAAGGTTTCGGAACTGGATATCAACCAGCTGCACCAGGGCCAGCGCGTGGAGATCCTCGGCGATGGCTTCGATGGTGAACGCCTGGAAGGCGTGGTGGATATCGTCAGCAGCCTGGCCATCCCCAACGATTCGCCCGGGTCCAGCGCCCAGTTCCCGGTGACCCTGTCGATTCCCCAGCTGGCCCCGGAGCAACTGCAACGGGTGCGCCTGGGCATGAGTGCCCGGCTGACCATCATCACCTACAGCAACGACCAGGCGATCGTGGTGCCCCCCGCGGCGATCCAGCGCAGCGCCGAAGGCATGAGCGTGGAGTACCGCCCCGCAGCCGACCAGCCGGCACGGCGAGTACCGGTGACCACAGGTCAATCCACAGCCGAGGGCGTGGAAGTGTTCGGCCTGCAAGCGGGCCAGGTACGCCTGCCCGAGGGCCAGTGAACACCCAGGGATGACATGGCTTGCCAGCCTTGTGGAAACAGCGAAGGTAAAAAACGCCCCGCAGGGCAATGCCGATCGGTCAAGGAAATCAGGCGCGAGGCTTGCCCGCAATGGCGTTCAGTGCGCTGCGTTTATCCAGCCAATACGCGCTACCGCTAACGACCATCGCGAGCGAGCTTGGCTCCTGCAGGGGATCCTATGCCCCCGGCAGGAGCGCCCGGTTTGCTCAGGTTCAGCGCAGGGCCCGGCGCAGGACCTTGCCGACGGTGGTCTTGGGTAGCTCTTCGGTACGGAACTCGACGTAGCGCGGCACCTTGTAGCCAGTGAGGTACTCGCGACAGTGGGCGAGCAATTGCTCCTGGGTCAGGTTCGGGTCCTTGCGCACCACGAAGATCTTAACCTTCTCCCCTGTCACTCCATCCTCGACGCCAATGGCCGCCACCTCCGCCACCCCCGGATGCAAGGCCACCACATCCTCGATCTCGTTGGGGTACACGTTGAAGCCGGACACCAGGATCATGTCCTTCTTGCGGTCCACCAGGCGGATGAAGCCGCGTTCGTTCATCACCCCGATATCACCGGTTGAGAGCCAGCCATGGCGATCCAGGACCTTGGCGGTTTCCTCGGGCCGCTGCCAGTAGCCCTTCATCACCTGCGGGCCACGTACCTGCAGCTCGCCCTCTTCGCCGATGTCCGCCAACTGGCCGTCCTCGCGTATGAAGCGCACCCAGGTGGAGGGCAACGGCACCCCGATGGTGCCGCTGAAGTCGCTTTCACGCATGCGGGAAATGTCGATCGGACTGATGCTCACCACCGGCGAGCATTCGGTCAGGCCATAACCTTCGACGATCGGCACCCCGGTGACTTCCTTCCAGCGTTGGGCCACGGCGGTATGGGTGGCCATGCCTCCGGCGATCGTCAGCTTCAGGTCGGAGAAGTCGCGCCCACGGAACTCCTCGTTCTCCAGCAGGCCATTGAACAGGGTGTTGACCCCGACGATGCCGCTGAACTTCTCCTTGCGCAGGATCATCTGCACCCGCTTCACATCCCGCGGGTTGGCGATCAGGATGTTGCGCCCGCCCAGGCACATGAACATCAGGCAGTTCACCGTCAGCGACAGCACGTGGTACAGCGGCAGCAAGGTGACGTTGGTTTCCTGCTGGTTTTCGTCCAGTTGGTCGCCGACCCAGGCCTTGGCCTGCATCAGGTTGGCCAGGATGTTGCGGTGGGTGAGCATGGCACCCTTGGCATCGCCCGTGGTACCGCCGGTGTACTGCAAGAAGGCGATATCGTCCTGCGCAAGGTCCACCGGCCGATGCTCCAGCACCGCCGCCAGCTTCATCATCGCCGGGAAGCGAATCGAGCCTGGCAGGTTGAACTTGGGAACCTGCTTCTGCACGTGGCGCAGGACGAAGTTCAGTGCCGCGCCCTTGAAGGTGCCTACCAGGTCGCCGATGGAGGCCACCACGATGTTCTTCAGCTTGCTCCCGGGCATGGTCTGCTCCAGGGTGTGGGCGAAGTTCTCGAAGATCACCACCGTCTCGGCGCCGCTGTCCTTGAGCAGGTGGCGCAGTTCGTGGGCGGTGTACAGCGGGTTGACGTTGACCACCACCGCTCCCACCAGCAGGGTGCCGAACAGGCAGATCGGGTACTGCAGGCTGTTGGGCATCATCAACGCCACCCGGTCGCCCTTCTTCACGCCCTTGGACTGCAGCCAGGCGGCGAAGGCGAACACCCGCTTCTCCCACAGGTCATAGCCCATCTCGGTGCCGATGCTGACATAGGCCACCCGTTGTCGATACTTGTCCACGTGTTCGAGAAACACCTCGCGCAGCGACTGGTAGCGGTCGATGTCGGCTTCGATATCGCTGGGTACACCCGGCATATAGGCGTTGAGCCAGATACGCTCCACGGGCTGCAGGCTTACGACGCTCATTGGCAGTCTCCTTGTTATTTTATTTTTCGACGATGGCGGTGACACCCAACCCGCCTGCCGCACAGACGGAAATCAGTCCGCGGCCTCCACCGCGCTCGTGGATGGCCTTGGCCAGGGATGCCAGCAGGCGCCCGCCGGTGGCGGCAAAAGGATGCCCGCACCCCAGGGAACCGCCGTTGACGTTGAGTTTGGCCCGCTCGATGCTGCCCAGTGGTCCTTCGAGCCCGAGCTTGTCCCGACAATAGTCGGCATCTTCCCAGGCCTTTAGGGTACACAGCACCTGGGCAGCGAAGGCTTCGTGGATCTCATAGAAGTCGAAGTCGCCAAGCCCCAGCCCCTCCCGGGCCAGCATGCGCGGCACCGCGTACGCCGGAGCCATCAGCAGGCCCTCGGTGCCATCGACGAAGTTCACCGCCGCGGTCTCCCCGGTACGCAGGTAGGCCAGCACCGGCAGATTATTGGCTGCGGCCCATTCTTCGCTGGCCAGCAGCACCACCGAGGCGCCATCGGTCAGGGGCGTCGAGTTGCCCGCGGTCAGGGTGCCGTTGTTGCGATCGTAGGCCGGGCCCAGGCCGGCGAGCTTCTCCAGGCTGGCATCGGCGCGCAGGTTGTTGTCCCGCGCCAACCCGCGATACGGCGTCAGCAGGTCGTCGAAAAAACCCCGCTGGTAGGCCGCACTCAACCGCTGGTGGCTGGCCAGGGTCAGTTCGTCCTGGGCCAGGCGCTTGATCTGCCAGCGCTTGGCCATTTCTTCGCAGTGCTCGCCCATGGACAGGCCGGTGCGCGGCTCGCCATTACGCGGTAGCAACGGCTTGAAGAACATCCCCGGGCGCACCTTGAGCAGGCTGCGCAGCTTGTTGCCGGTACCCTTGGCGCGATTGGCCGCGAGCAGGGTGCGACGCAAGCCCTCGTTGATGCCGATGGGCGCATCGGAGGTAGTATCGGCCCCCCCGGCGATGCCCACCTCGATCTGCCCCAGGGCAATCTTGTTGGCCACCAGCAGCGCTGCCTCAAGCCCGGTACCACAGGCCTGCTGGATATCGTAGGCCGGAGTCTGCGGCGACAATGTAGTGGACATCACGCACTCGCGGGCCAGGTTGAAATCCCGCGAGTGCTTGATCACCGCCCCCGCGGCGAACTCCCCCAGGCGTTGTCCGGCAAGACCGTACCTGTCCACCAGGCCCTGCAGGGCCGCCACCAGCAGGTCCTGGTTACTGTCGTTGGCGTACACCGTGTTTGAGCGGGCGAACGGAATCCGGTTGCCACCGATGATCGCTACCCGGCGTACCGGCGCCGGATTGAAACTGTACTCAGTCATTACCGAGCTCCCCAGGTCAGTAGGCCGCGCATGTGGGGCTTGTCGCCCGCGTTGTTGCGCACTTCGAATTCATGGCGCGGGCCGTCGGGCACGCGACTCCAGAGGCTCACCGAGGCCGGCAGGAAGATCGGCAGCTTGAACTCGCAATCCAGCTGCGCCGCAGCCAGTGGATGCGGTGGTTGTTGTGCCGCCAGGGCCCGGCCCAGGGTCCACATGCCGTGGGCGATGGGCCGGCGGAAACCGAACAGCCGCGCCCCCAGCCAGGAGGTGTGGATCGGATTGAAGTCGCCGCTGACCTTGGCGAAACGCCGGCCCAGGTCCCCGGCCAGGCTCCAGCGTTGGGTACGTACCAGGGCCTGTTCGTCCACCTCCAGCGCGCCCGCCCAGGGTTCGCCCACAGGACCGGAGACGCCGCGGCGCAGGTACAGGCTATCGCCCTCCCAGACCAAGCCGCCGCCACTGAAGGCACGAGTGGCGATGGACAGGGCCTGGCCCTTGGGATGAGCCACCCAGCGCTCGGCAAAGACTTCCAGGCGCAGGGCCTGGCCCTCCTCCAGGCGCTGATGCTGGCGAATGCGGTTGGCCAGGTGGACCATGCCGCTGGCCGGATAGGGAAAGGTCCGGCTGGTGAGCAGCAATAGATGCAGGGGGAACGCCAGGGTATGAGGGAACGACAGCGGCACCCCATGCTCGCGGCGGAACCCGCAGGCCTGGGCATAACGGGCGACCTGCGTCGCCTGCAGCTCCACCGCCGGGCGCACCAGGCGCTCGGTGGGAAGCTGCGGTGCAGTCTCCAGCTTGGGCTTGCGCAAACCGCGCAGGCCGTCGTAGAGCAACTGGCCACGGGACGGTGGCGGCTCGATGATGCGAATCGCGGAATCGGCGCTCATGGCTCAGGCTCCCAGCAGGCTTTGCCCGCAAACGCGGACCACCTGCCCATTAATCCCGCCGGAGGCTGGATGGGCCAGCCAGGCGATGGTCTCGGCCACATCCACCGCCTGCCCGCCCTGGGACATGGAGTTCATCCGCCGTCCCGCCTCGCGGATCATCAACGGGATCTTCGCGGTCATCTGGGTTTCGATGAATCCCGGAGCCACGCCGTTGACCGTGATCTGCTGGCGAGCCGCCAACGGCGCCAGGGCCTGGACCAGGCCGATGACCCCGGCCTTGGATGTGGCGTAGTTGCTCTGGCCGAGGTTGCCGGCGATACCGGAAATCGACGACACGCAGACAATCCGCCCGCCTGGATTGAGCCCCTGCCCCTCCAGCAGCGCCTGGCTGAGCAGCAACGGCGCTTGCAGATTGACGGCCATGACCTTGCGCCAGGCGGCCTCGGTCATCTTCGCCAGGGTCTTGTCCAGGGTGATGCCGGCGTTGTGCACCACGATATCGAAGGCGCCCTGCTCGGCGACGAACGCCAGCAAGCGCTGGCCGGCATCGGCCGCGGTGATGTCCAGGGCCAGGGCGCTGCCGCCCAGGCTGTCGGCGGCCTGTTGCAGCTCGGCCTCGCTCTGTGGGATGTCCAGGCACACCACCTGGGCGCCTTCGCGGGCCAGGACCTTGGCGATGGCCAGGCCGATACCGCGACAAGCCCCGGTAACCAGGGCCCGGCGCCCGTCCAGCGGACGCTGCCAATCCAGCTGGCGAGGCACATCCACCGGTTCGCCGATACGCACCACCTGGCCCGAGACATAGGCCGAACGCCGGGACAGGAAGAAGCGCAGGCTGCTTTCCAGCTCGGCTTCGGCACCGGGCTCGACATACAGCAGCTGTACGGTGATGGCCCGACGCAGCTCCTTGCCCAGGGAGCGCACGAACCCTTCCAGCGCGCGCTGGGCCACGGCCTGCTCCAGTCCGGTGCAATGCTCCGGCGGGGTTCCCAGGATCAGCACCCGGCCATGGGCGGTCAGGCGCCGGACGTTGGCATGGAAGAAGCGGTACAGCTCGTCGAGCTGGGCCACATCGCCCAGCCCGGTGGCGTCGAATACCACGCCCTGGACCTTCACGGTCGAGGGTGCGTTGATGCTTGCGGCCTGCGCCGCCACGATGTCGGTGGCGGCGAAGATCCGTTGCAGCTCGCCCAGCAACCGCCCATCGGGCGCCGCCGCGAGGATCACCGGGTTGATCAGGTTGCCGCCCTGCCCCTCGCGGTTGCGCTGCAGCGGCACCGGTTGTGGCAGGCCGGTGCGCTGGGCCAGCCAGCGGCCCCAACCGGAATTGACGAACGAAAGATAACCGTCAGACATATAAGGATCCCGAACAAAACCAGTAGAGGGTCAATAGGCCGAATCGCTGGCCGCCACCGCGTCTTCGCTGCTGGCGCTGCGTTTGCGCGACGCTGGCTTGGCGCCCTGCTCGAAGTGCGCCTGGCGCTGCTGCAAGGCCTCCAGCAAACCGAAGTCCTGCGGGAAGTCGTCCACCTGGATCGCGTGGTCGCCGTACTCCACGTAGCGGTCGAGCAATTCGTCCTCGTCCTGGCTGATCAACTGCAGCTCCAGGGCCTGTACCCGCCAAGCGTCGAAAGCCGTGCGGGAAATCGGCAACGGCCCCAGGGTGCCCTGCTTGATCGCCGGCTTGAGTCGCGCCTCGATCAGCTCCACCTGCGGTTGCAGGCGGAACGCCAGTTCGCCGTAGGCCAGCTTGTCGATATCTGGTTGCGGAATATAGGAATCGGCCAGCAGGCGATCGCGGGTCGCGCCCGGGGTCTGTACCAGTTCGGCGACTTCCGCCAGCAGGCGGTCGCTGGGTTTGTGCTGGGGAATGCCGAACGGGAAGCTCAGGCCGCGAATGATCCGCGCCGCCGCCCTGGACGGGTAGTTTTCCAACACTTCGGCCAGGGCCTCATGAGCTCGCAGCAGCGCGTCCTGGGCAGCCCAGTGCACCAGGGGCAGGTCGGCCTGGGGCCGGCCATCGTCCTCGAAGCGCTTGAACACGCAGGACAGGATGTACAGCTGGGAGAGGATGTCGCCCAAGCGCCCGGTGATGCTTTCCTTGCGCTTGAGCGCGCCGCCCAGCACACCCATGGAGATGTCCGAGGCCAGGGCCAGCACCACCGACAGGCGCTCGACCTGGCGGTAGTAAGGCGCCAGGGCCTTGTCGGTGTTGCCCGGGGCCTTGATCAGGCGCCCGCCGGTAACCGCATGCACGGCAGCACGCACGGTGTTGGCGAAGACGAAGCTGATATGGCCGAACATGGCGCTGTCGAACGCTTCCAGGCCCTTGCGCCCGGTATCGCGGGCCGCCTCCATCTCGCGAAAGACGTAAGGATGGCAACGGATCAGCCCCTGGCCGTAGATGATCAGGCAGCGGGTCATGATGTTCGCGCCTTCCACGGTGATGGCGATCGGGCTCTGCTGGTAGGCGCGGGCCAGGAAGTTGTTGGGCCCCATGCAGATACCCTTGCCGGCGACGATATCCATACCGTCGTTGACGATGATCCGCGCGCGCTCGGTGACGTGGTATTTGGCGATGGCCGAGATCACCGAGGGTTTTTCCCCGGCATCCAGGGACGCCACCGATACCCGGCGCACCGAATCACAGGCATACAGGTGCCCGGACATGCGCGCCAGGGGCGCCTGGACACCCTCGAACTTGCCGATGGGCAAGCCGAACTGCTTGCGCATCGCCGCATAGGCGGTGGTGCCGCGGACCGCAACCTTGCCCAGGCCGACGTTGGACGACGGCAGGGAAATCGCCCGCCCGGCGGCCAGGCACTCCATCAGCATGCGCCAGCCGTTGCCTACCTGGGCCGCGCCGCCAATCACCCACTCCAGGGGAATGAACACATCCTTGCCGGTGGTCGGGCCGTTCTGGAATACCGCGTTGAGCGGCCAATGCCGGCGCCCGGTGTTCACCCCCGGATGGGTGGTAGGAATCAGTGCGCAGGTGATGCCCAGGCTGCCCTTCTTGCCCAGCAGGCCGTCCGGGTCTTCGGCACGAAAGGCCAGGCCCAGCACGGTGGCGATCGGCCCCAGGGTGATGTAGCGCTTGTCCCAGGTGACACGAAAGCCCAGCACTTCCTGGCCTTCGAACTGGCCTTTGCAGACCACGCCGGTATCGGGGATGGCCCCTGCGTCGGAACCGGCATAGGGGCTGGTCAGGGCAAAGCATGGAATGTCTTCGCCGCGGGCCAGGCGCGGCAGGTAGTGCTGGCGCTGGGCCTCGGTGCCGTAGTGCAGCAGCAGCTCGGCCGGGCCAAGTGAGTTGGGCACCATGACCGAGATCGCCGCCGCCGAGCAGCGGGTGGAAAGCTTCATCACCACCTGGGAATGGGCATAGTGGGAGAAACCTTTGCCGCCGTACTGCTTGGGAATGATCATCCCCAGGAAGCCGGCCTCCTTGGTGTACTGCCAGGCCTTGGGCGACAGGTCCTGCCAGACCTGGGTGGTCTCCCAGTCGTTGGCCATGTCGCACAGGGTTTCCACTTCGTTGTCCATGAACGCCTGTTCCTCGGCGCTGAGGCTGGCCGGTGCAGCGCCCAGCAGGCGTTTCCAGTCGGGCTTGCCACTGAACAGCTCGGCATCCCACCACACGGTGCCGGACTCGATGGCTGCGCGTTCGGTATCGGACATGGCCGGCATGATCTTGCGAAACATCGCCAGGGCCTTGCTGGTGAGCAAGACACGGCGCAGGGGCTTGACCGTCATCAGGGCCGCCGGCAGCACCACCAGCAACACGCCCAGGACCAGGCCCAGGGTGCCCACCAGGCTCAGCAGATGACCAGCCGCCAGCCACACCAGGCCGGCGCCCAGCCACAGGGCCGCGCTCGCCTGTCGATACGCCAGGGCCAGCGCCGCGGCAACTCCCACCAATAACCAGACAATCATGGAATACCTCTCTTGTTCTAACGAGACAGCTCCTTGGAGCCCGGGCGTTATGCCGGCCCCTCGGAAACCACACTACAAAGGAACCAAGCGCGTTTCAAATTTTATTTTGAAATTTTTATTTAACGAATTTCAGCAAAGCAAAATGGCCGAACGAAGTCAGCCTGGGGTTGGAAAATGAATGAAAACGGGCACTGGAACGGCCCGTTCAGCCAACGGCAGCAGCGCAATCCCTTGGCGCTGCCGTTGTGTCTTGCGGGGTCAGCCCTTAGAAGTGATAGGTCGCGGACAGGCTGACCACCTCACCCTTGGCGTTGACCTTGCCGTCCAATCGCGAGGCACCGAGACGATCCACGTTCTGGGTCTTGATCCTGGCTTCCTTGACGAACTGCCGTGAATAGGCGCCATCGATGGTCAGGCCGGGAATCGCCTTGATGTCATAGCCAAAACCCAGTGACGTGAACCAGCGATCGTTGTCCGGAATCCGCGGATCGCGGGTCGAGTTACGGGTAGGCGTCTGGTCATAGGCCACACCAGCACGCAGGGTCAACTGGTCGGTGAAGCGATAATCCCCACCCAGTGAGTACATCATGGTGTTCTTGTACTTGTAGGGGATCGACACCAGGGTATTACCCTGGGACTTCAGGGTCAGGTCCTCGAATGACGACCACTCGGTCCAGAGCATGCTGGCACCCAGGGTGAAGCGATCATCGAACACGTGTACCCAATCCAGGCCGATGGTGGCCGGGATGTCCAGCTTGGCCGTGGCTTTGGCACCATCCGGGTTCAGCGTCAGGCCAGGATAAGCCGCTTCCACCAGCGGTTTCCCGTTAATCACGGGCGCTGTCATAGCATTGCGCCCATACTCATCGGCATAGATGTTGTAGTTCCCTTTCATATTATTCTTGATCTTGGCGTGATAACTCAGGCCAAGAGTGTCGCGATCCGTGGGTTTCCAGACCACACCAGTGAACCAGCCCACCGAGGTGTTATCCACCTTGACGCGCATCAGGTTCGACCCGACTCCTGACGGCAAGAGGGCTCCTCCTAGTCCTGGGGAAACTGCGGCTGCGCCGGTAAGGTTGAGGTTCTGGCTGACGAAGCCCTTGCTGTGCTGGACGATTACACCGGCACCCAGGGAGAAATCGTCGCGAACCTTGAAAGACAGCGAGCCGGTCAGGCCCACGGTCTCGATCTTGGTGTCGACTGCGAAATCACGAATCTTGGAATCGTTCTCATCCCAGGTGCTGCGCATGCCCATGGGCACCACTTGGCTGAGACCGAAGGCGAGCCGATCATTGATCGGCATCACCATAAAACCTGTTGGGAGCCAGGCAGTGAAGCCACCCTGGCCACCGTTGCCATCCAGGGGCACCGGGCCACTGGTGGGAACACCATTGTTATCAACCGGCAAGATAGTTGCGGGGTTGCCCTGATAGTCGTAGGCATCGCCCTTGTATTTCATCTTGATGCGGGCATAGTCGACCGTCATCTGGGCCACGTTCTGATCGATAAACGCCATGGCCGCCGGGTTGTTGAACGCCGCACTAGGGTCATTCTTGAACAGCGAGCCACCACCAAAAGCCCGGCCCCATCCAGGAGCACCATAGGTGGGCGTGGAGAAGCCGCCTGCCTGCACGATGTCGATAGCGCCAAAACTCCCCAATATGGCCAGTGCTACTGCGGCCCGCAGCTGTTGTTTCTTATTATCCATGCCCCACTCCTTATTATTATCGATAGCAACCGACGCTGCAGGGCGGCCCTTGTCTGCAGATCACCGCCTCTTGCGAGGCGGTGTCCTTCAGCGGGTGATCAGCCCTTGGTTCCAGAGAATGCTTAAATCACTTTCGCTTTTGGCGATGGCTTGGCGTTCAGGACATCAACGGTGCAACCACCGGCCAGAGACTGAGGTGAGTTCAGGCTGATGGAGTTGGTAGCATTGCTCCAGGCCACGCTGATAGTGGTCGGACCGCAGTTGGTGGCTGGGAAGAACGAAATGCTGTAGCCGACGTTGGTCACAGTACCGGCGGTATCAGAGGAGGCGCTCAGGAGCCATGGCAAACCGGTGATCTTGGGCAGGTTGCACAGTGCATTGCTGCCACTGACAGTCGCCCCCGTGATGCTGGCCACGCCGTTGTTGATGGTGCCGCTGAAGTTGATATCGCAGGTTACAGCTGCACCAAACGACGAAGGCGAACGTACGGTGATGCTGCCGCCCGGAGTGGTGAAGTTGCCGCTCGTAGCTCCGCTATCGAAAACGATGCTGGCAGCGTTCGCCATGGAGGCAGCGCCCAGGCAGGTGAAGAGAGCAGTAGCGGACACGAGAGTTTTGATGCCTTTCATTGTTGTTTTTCCTCACATGTATGGCGATTTATTCGCCGGGGGTTAATGGCCCTGAACGAGATGACGCGGAGAACAACGACCGAGCTTCCCTTTCCAGCCAAATCTTCAATTCGTTTTCTAGGTACACCGTCGACTCAGGGCGCGACCCGGAACGTGGGTGGCATCTGGATCGATACGGTCTTGATGGTGCAACCGCCGTCGAGGCTGACCTGGGTCGCCTCGAGCTTGCCGGTGCTGTTGTTCCAGCTACCTTCGGCGGTGCTCGGCCCGCACTCGCCCCCCACCAGGGGTGCGTGCACCGTGACTCGGATACCTGACATGGCGCCGCTGGTTTCATCCTTGGCGACCAGCTTCCAGGGCAAGTGCGTGGCCTCGACCTGGCCACACTTGAGCCCGCCGCTGAAATCCACTTGCTCGACACTGGCATAGCTACCGTCGGCGCTGACCTTGCCGCTGACCTGGATGGTGCAGTCGGCGTTGATGATGCTCTTGGCGAAACTGATGGGGCCCTTGGCGGTGAACGGCGTATTGGCTGGCTCGATGCGCGCGGCCTCGGCCGCATTCATCAGCGACACACCCACCAGGACAACGAACAGCCGGGCTGCGAATAGCGGTGAGATGGACATCGGTGACTTCCTTACAGTTGCTTATTGTTGTTGTCGGTCAACGTGTTTAAGGACTTCTGTCTTGCTTTGCTCACCGCTCAAGGGGCCGAATCACAGGCGAACACAACCTATTCACGAGCACTTGAGGCGGTGAGCAGTAAAGCTAAAGAGCGGTATCTCAATCGGTTGCGTTGAAGCCGTAACGCTTGAGAATCTCGGCGCGCTTGGCCGGGTGGATGTTGGCCAGTCGCACGTCACCCGAGTAATGGGCCAGTACCCGGTGATCCATCAGCCGACGCCAGAGGAACGGCACGTAGGCCCAGACGATCATGGTGGCGTAGCCGTAGGGCAGTTGGGGGGACTCGTCGAAGTGGCGCAGGGCCTGGTACGCACGGGTCGGGTTGGCATGGTGGTCCGAGTGCCGCTGCAGTTGGAACAGGAAGATATTGGTGACGATCCGGTTGCTGTTCCAGGAGTGACGTGGCGAGCAGCGCTCGTAGCGACCGTTGGCCTGTTTCTGGCGCAGCAGGCCGTAGTGCTCCACGTAGTTCACCACCTCCAGCAGGGAGAAACCGTAGATGCCCTGGATCACCAGAAAGGGAATCACCGCGACACCGAGCCAGGCGATCAACACGCCCCACAGCACCGCGCTGTAAGCCCAGGAACTGAGTACGGTGTTTTTCCAGTGCAAGGTCGGCAGGCCCTGCTTGCGCAGCCGCTCACTCTCCAGGTGCCAGGCCGAGCGCAGGCTGAACCATACGGTGCGCGGCAGGAAGCTCCAGAACGATTCACCCAGGCGTGAGCTGGCGGGATCTTCCGGCGTTGCTACGCGAACGTGGTGCCCGCGGTTGTGTTCGACGAAGAAGTGTCCATAGAAGGTCGAAGCCAGCGCCAGCTTGGCCAGGAACTTGGCCATCGGCAGGTTCTTGTGCCCCAGCTCATGGGCGATGTTGATGGCGATGCCGGTGGCCGCGCCAGTGGACATGGCCATGCCTATATAGGTGAACCAGGTCACGCTGCCGTGCAGCTGCGAACGCTCGGTGACGAATGCCGCGAAGTTCGCCAGGCCGCCCTGCAGGTGCAGTTGCTCACTCAACTGGACCAGGCCGCCGGCCATGACCCAGTCCACCCCGTGGACCGCCATCCAGGCGGTGACGACCAGGGACAGCACCGAGAGCACGGCGCAGCTGTAGACGATGAAACGGTAGTAGGGTTGTTTTTCCAGGTCCGGAACGGCGGACTCAGGCGGGTTGCTGGTGTCTTCGCCGATCAGCCCGTCGATCAGGGGAATCAGGCCGAAAATCACCAGTACACCAATCCACCAGGAAAGCTGGACGCCGGTGAGGAGCGCGAACACTCCGGACAACAAGGGGGTGATCATGGGCAAGGTGCCCAGCCACCACAGGTGACGCTTGCCATCGGTCCAGACTTGAGGTGCCGCCACTGAAATATTCATGGCAGCCTCCGCAGGATGGCAGTCGACAAGGATGCTATAAAGGAAAGCGCATCAGCGCTGTCCGAAGCGTGAATGAATGAAGATGAAGCGTGAAATGGCGGTATTTTCATTATTTTAACCACTCAATTGCACTTTCAAAAAAAACATTCAAAACATTTTTTTAAAATAAATAGCGCGGTTCCGATAGCTCGTCAACTATTTTTTCAGTCTGTTTTGAATGTCGCCCGTAAAGCAGTTACAGCTGCTGCCAGAGTCGTCGCCAGGTACCGAAAGCACCTCCGCATCACGCCCCTAGCCTGCCCGTGAAGCCGCGAACGGCGGATGCAGCACCGTGGCGCTGCGTTGTGGCGCGGCCTGGGAAGCTACCTGATGGACCATCGCCACCACGTGCTCCACGGCGCTGATGGGCAGCATGTGCCCACGCCCCTGAACGATTTCCAGCATCAATCCCGGCACCTTGCCGACCATGGCTTCACCATGCCGGCGATAGCTGAGCACCGGGTCCCTGGAGCCGTAGATCAAGCCCACCGGCAGCTTCAGGCTCGGGTAATGCTTGACCATGTCGGGCAAATCCCGATTGACCACGGCGATCTCGCTGGAAGCGTTGTAGAAATTGTTCGAGCGCATGCCCAGCAGGCCGCCGCCGCGCACATCGAAATCCTCGGGCACCGAGTCCGGCGCGAATACCGCCTTGACCAGCTTGTGCCGACCGAGCATGGCCATGGGGGCCGCCAGCGTCAGCGACATCCAGCGGCGCAGCAGCGCCGGGCGCACCCCCAGGGACAGGAACACCAGGGGCAGCATGCGT
Source organism: Pseudomonas sp. B6(2017) (assembly GCF_002112765.1). Lineage (NCBI taxonomy): Bacteria > Pseudomonadati > Pseudomonadota > Gammaproteobacteria > Pseudomonadales > Pseudomonadaceae > Pseudomonas > Pseudomonas sp. B6(2017). The sequence goes on from NZ_NEIQ01000012.1 coordinate 120,242, forward strand.
TGGGGGTGGGTCAGCGGCGCGACCAGGACCAGTCCGGACACCGACTGCGGATGGTTCAACGCCAGGGACAAGGCGATGGCACCGCCCAGTGAGTGCCCGAGCACCAGGGGCTGGTTCAAATCCAGGGCGCGAATGAACTTGGCGACCAGGCTGGCTTGGGCCGGCAGGTCCGCCGGCGCCCCGCGACTATGGGTGGAATAACCGGAACCTGGCCGATCCAGGGTGATCACCCGGTAGCGGTCACGCAGCTGCGGCGCCAGGGAATGAGTCAGGTTGCGTCCACAGCCGGACAGGCCGTGGATCATCAGCAAGGCGGGCCCCCTGCCCTCATCGGTGTAGTGCAGGCGCTCGCCACCGACTTCGAGGAAACGCCCATTGATCGGCACTTGGCTTTCGATCCGGCGGTCGATGCGAAAACTCACCACCCAGAGCATCACGCTGACTACCAGGAATATCGCCGCCGCTATCAGCCATTCCATGACTCGCCCCCTCGAGCTGCCCCGCACCATGACCGGATCGGAATGATCCGGCTGGCTTGCCAACCCGGCCTGGTGCCGCCTGTGGCGCTTCGTTCCGCTTGCGGAAGAGCCCCGTAAATCCACAGGCGACGAGCGCAGGTGACATTTGCAGGTGATTTATTTAAATTAATTTTTAAAACATTATTTTAAATTGTGCAATCCTGAGTTTTCATCCACGGACGAAAGTCACCCCAAGCGTCAATACAATCGAGGTACACACAATGAATGCGTACTCGCCACCCGACGGCCCCGAGGTCGTCGATATCGCCATCATCGGCGCCGGCTTCGCCGGACTGTGCATGGCGATCAAGCTCAAGCAAGCCGGAATCACGGATTTCTTCGTCGCCGAACAGGCATCCTCCCTGGGGGGCACCTGGCGCGACAACCACTACCCCGGCTGCGCCTGTGACGTGCAATCCCATGTCTATTCCTTCTCCTTCGCCCCCAATCCGAACTGGACCCGGCAATTCGCCCCGCAGCCGGAAATCCACGAATACCTGGAGAACTGCGCCCGGGATTTCGCCCTGGCGCCCTACCTGCGCTTCAACATGGCCCTTGAGCAGGCAGTCTTCGATGAGGATCGCGAGCGTTGGCAACTGCGCTTCAGCGATGGCCGCCGGGTCAGCGCACGGGTCCTAGTGTCCGGCATGGGCGGCCTGTCGCGACCGGCGATCCCGGACATCCCTGGGCTGGAGGACTTCACCGGCAAGCGCTTCCACTCCCAGCAGTGGGACCATCGCTATTCTCTGCAAGGCAAGCGGGTGGCCGTGATCGGCACCGGGGCCAGCGCGATCCAGTTCGTACCCAAGATCGCCCCGCGGGTGGCCCAGCTCAAGCTGTTCCAGCGCACCCCGCCGTGGATCATGCCCAAGCCCGACCGCAAGCTCGGCGCCCTGGAGCGCTGGGCCTTCAAGCACCTGCCCTTCACCCAGCGCCTGGCGCGTTCAGCGCTGTACTGGGCCCTGGAAAGCCGGGTAATCGCCTTCGCCCGACGGCCCAGACTGATGAAGGTGGTGCAACGCGTAGCCCTGCGCCACTTGCGCAAGCAAGTACCCGACCCATTGCTGCGCCAGCGCCTGACTCCCGACTACACCATCGGCTGCAAGCGCATCCTGATTTCCAACGACTACTACCCGGCGCTGTCCCGGGGCAACGTCGGCGTGGTCAGCGATGCCATCCAGCGAATCGAGGCCGATGCCGTGGTCACCGCCGACGGCAATCGCCATCCGGTGGACTGCATCATCTTCGGCACCGGCTTCCAGGCCACCGACCCGCTGCCCCATGGCCTGCTCTTCGGCCGTCGTGGCCAGGACCTGATGGACTACTGGTCCCGCGGGGCCCATGCCTACCTGGGCACCTGCCTGCCGGGCTTCCCCAACCTGTTCATGATCATCGGCCCCAACACCGGGCTGGGGCATAACTCGATGATCCTGATGATCGAGGCCCAGGTGGACTACATCCTCAAGGCCCTGGAGCGGATGCGCCAGGAAGGCATCGCCACCCTTGAGGTCAAGGCCGACGTCGAGCGCCAGTACAACCAGCGCCTGCAGCAACGCCTGGCCGGGACGATCTGGTCCACCGGCGGTTGCCGCAGCTGGTACCTGGACCCGCGCAGCGGGCAGAACACCACGCTCTGGCCCGGCTCCACCTTGAGCTTTCGCAAGGCCGTGCAGCACTTTGAGCTGCAGGACTACCTGGCCAGCCGCCTGCCGGCTGCCGCTGTCGCCAGCGCGCCGGTCGTCGCGCGCCCACTGAACCTGCAAGAGGCCGCCACCCATGAAGAACTTTAACGGTAAAGTCGCCGCCATCACCGGCGCCGCCTCAGGCATGGGCCGCGCCCTGGCCATAGCCCTGGCCCGGGAAGGCTGCCACCTGGCCCTGGCCGACAAGAACCCCCAGGGCCTGGCCCAGACCGTGGCCCAGGCCCGTGCCGCCACCTTGTTGCCGTTGCGCATCAGCAGCCAGGAACTGGACGTCGGCGACCGTGACGCGATGTTCGCCTGGGCTGCCGCCAGCGCCGCCGAGCATGGCCAGATCAACCTGATCTTCAACAACGCCGGCGTGGCCCTGTCGAGCACCGTCGAAGGCTCGAGCCTGGCGGACCTGGAGTGGATCGTCGACGTCAACTTCTGGGGCGTGGTGCACGGCACCCAGGCCTTCCTGCCCTACCTCAAGCAGGCGGGCGAAGGTCACATCATCAACACCTCCAGCGTGTTCGGGTTGTTCTCGCAACCGGGCATGAGCGGCTACAACGCCACCAAGTTCGCCGTGCGCGGCTTTACCGAGTCCCTGCGCCAGGAACTGGACCTGCAAGGCAACGGGGTCTCGGCCACCTGCGTGCATCCAGGCGGCATCCGTACCGAGATCGCACGCACCAGCCGCATCAGCGACAACGTCAAGGGGTTCTTGATCGACAACGAACAACAGGCCCGCGACGACTTCGAGAAACTGTTCATCACCTCGGCAGAAACCGCGGCCAAGGTGATCCTGCTGGGCGTGCGCAAGAACAAGCGCCGGGTGCTGATCGGCCGCGATGCGCATTTTCTCGACCTGTTCATCCGCTTGCTGCCCAGCGCCTACCAGGCCCTGGTGGTGTGGGCCAGCCGGCGCATGGCGCCCAAGCCTGGCAAACAGCACGCACCAGTCTACGAACCCCAGGACGAGCGCGGCCTCTAGGCCGCCCTTGCCATGTCTAGAGGAGCGACAGCCATGCTGCCCATCCGCCGCGACATCAAGGTCGAACTGCCTGCCCAGCGCATCTGCGACTGGCATGAACAAGGCAGCCACGTGACCCATTTCTTCAATGCCCTGTCCCTGCTGTTTCCTTCCGGCGAGCTGTTCTTCATGGACAGCGTGCGCCACTACCGCGAGCGCATCCACGACCCCGAACTCAAGCGCCAGATCCAGGGTTTCATCGGCCAGGAGGCCATGCACAGCCGCGAACACCAGCACTACAACGACCTGCTGCAGGACGCCGGCTTGCCGGCCCACCTGCTGGACCGAAGGTTGCGGTTGATCCTCGACTTCCAGAAGAAGCACTTCGCACCGGCGTTCAACCTGGCCCTGACCATCGCCCTGGAGCACTACACGGCGATCCTCGCCGACCTGCTGCTGCGCGACCCCAGCCGTTTCGGCGCTTCGGTCGAAGGCTACCGGCAGATGTGGCAATGGCACGCCCTGGAGGAAACCGAGCACAAGGCGGTGGCCTATGACGTGTGGAACACCGTGCTCAAGCCAGGGCCCAAGCGCTACCTGATCCGTACCGGCACCATGCTGTTCACCACCCTGACCTTCTGGCTGGTGGTGTTCGATTTCCACGTGCGCATGTTGATCGCCGATCGCAAGCGCGGCGGCCACTGGCGCGGAATGTGGCAGGTGATCAAGTACCTGTACGGCCCCAAGGGGGTGTTCCCACGGATCGCCCTGCCCTGGCTGCAGTACTTCAAGCCGGGCTTTCACCCCTGGGACCATGACAACCGCCACCAGCTGCAACGCATCGATGGCCTGGTGCAGGACATCCAGCAGACTCGCGCCGCAGCGACCAAGTGACGTGGGCCAACCACCCTCGATCGACAATCCGCCGGCAGCGGCCATGGCTGCCGGCACTCATCCGGCCAGCCGCTGACCGGGCTTGAAGGCATGCCGATGGGCACTCCAGACCAGCACCAGCCCCACCACGGCCAGCGCCGCCATCGCCCAGGGGAACGACCCCGCACCATGGCGTTGCAGCAGCAGGCCGCCCACCACACCGCCGCCGGCGATCCCCAGGTTGAAGATGGTCACCAGCATCGACTGGGCGACCTCGGCGCCCTCCCCGGCAGCATCCGCCACCGCCGTCTGCAGCAAGGTCGGCGCGCCCCCGAAGCTCAAGCCCCAGGCGACGATGGCCGGCCACACCAACCACGGCTGTTCGGCACCGATCCCCAGGAGCAATGACGCCAGGGCGAAGCCGGCCAGGCTGCACAGGGTCAGCCCACGCAACCAGCGGTCCACCAGCAGCCCGGTGCCCCAGATGCCCAGCAGCGAGGCCAGGCCGAACAGCAGCAAAGCCCGGTCCAGGGCGCCGGCCAGCCCCAGGGATTCGAGGAATGGGGCGATGTAGGTGTAGAGAATGTTGTGGGCCAGGATCCAGGCGAAGATCACCAGCAGCGCCTGGACAATCCCCGGGGCCAGGAAAATCTCCAGCACCGGTTGGCGTCGTTCGGCCTGCTGGCCGGGATGATCGGGCACCGCCAGGCGTACCCAGATCCACAGTCCCAGGGCCAACAGCGACAAGCCCCAGAACACCAGTTGCCAATCCATCCAGCTGCCCAGCCAGGTGCCCAGGGGCACGCCCAGGCACAGGGCCAGCGGCTGGCCCACCCCGACCACTGCCAGGGCCCGCCCCTGCAACGCCGGGACCACCAGGCGCCGAGCGTAGCCGGCCAACAAACCCCAGATCAGCCCTGCGGCCATGCCGGCGGCGAACCGCACGGCCAGGGTCAAGCCGTAATGAGTCGAAAGCGCCGTGAGGCTGTTGCACAACAGCAAGCCGCCGATGGCCAGCAGTAGCAATGGTCGGCGCCGCCAGCTGCGGGTCGCGGCGATCAACGGAATGGCCGCCACCACCGAGCCCAGGGCATAGACGCTGATCAACTGCCCGGCCATGGCCGGGTCGATGGCCAGGCCAGTGCTGATCTGGGGCAGCAGCCCGGCAGGCAGGGTCTCGGTAACGATGGCGATGAAGCCGGCCAGGGTCAGGGCCAGCAGGCGCCAGACCGGCAGCCGGCTGGCAACGGCCGGTACAGGTGGGTGGATAGTCATCCGCAAGGTACTCACGCAAGAAGAGAACAAAGCGCCGCCAGGCACGGTCGGACCGCGCCTGTACACGCCCAGGATCGATTGGAGCAGCAGGCTCAGGCCAGGTAGGAGGCGGCCATGTCCTTGTCGCCGTGGCCCAGGTCCAGTGCACGCTGGAAACGCTGGATGCCGGCTTCGGCCAGGTCCACCCTGACCCCAGCCTGCTGCGCCGCGGCCACCATCAATTGGGCGTCCTTCAGGGCGTTGGCCAGGGTGAAGCTCGGACGGTAGTCGTCATTGAGCATGGCGGCGGTCTTGGCCTGGAAATAACCGCTGTCCAGCGGACCACCCGTCACCAGCTCCACCACCAGCGCCGGATCCACCCCCAGCCCCTTGGCCAGGGCCAGGCTTTCCGCCGCACCGTGGGTCAGGGCCAGGACCCAGCTGTTGAGGGCCAACTTCAAGCGGCTGGCGCCGCCGGGCTGCTCACTGGCCCACAGCACCCGCTTGGCAATGGCATCGAACAGTGGCTGCAACTCGGCCCGGTGCGCCTCGGGCCCGGCCCCCAGCACCAGCAGTTGTCCCTGCTCCGCCGGTTGCCGGGTACCCAGTACCGGAGCGTCGTAGAACACCAGCTCCCGGGCCCGGGCAAACGCCTCCAGCTCGGCGCAGGCCTGGACGCCCACCGTGGCCATCTGCAGCCACAGCGTGCCCGGTTGCAAGGCACTGGCGGCCTGCTCCATGGCTGCCAGCACCGCCGGCCCGTCCTTGTGCAGGGTGATGATCACCTCGGCCCCGCCTACGGCTTCGCTCGCCTGCGTGCAAAACCGGACCCCATCGGCTGCCAGTGCCTGGGCCTTGTGCAGCGTGCGGTTCCAGGCCCGCACGGCGAACCCCTGGCGTTGCAGGTTGCGCGCCACCGCGGCGCCCATGATGCCGATACCCAGTACAGCCACGGAACGCAATTGCTTGGTCATCTTCGATTTCTCCGGTTTCAGCAAATTAATGGAATGATCATTCCAATACAGGGTAAAAAAACCGGCCATTCCACCGGATGGCCGATCGACAATCAGTCTTGCCCATGGTTCGCAGCCTGGGGAACTAGGCCAGGCTGGCCAAGGCTACCTCCACCACATCCAGCAGCCGCCGACGGCGCTCCTGCGGCAAACTGCCCTTGCCCAGCACCCGCAGGCCCTGGACGGTGCATACCACGAAGCTGGCCAGGGCCCGCGGATCCTTGTGCGCGGCGACCTGCCCCTGCTCCTGGCCGCGGCGCAACAGCCGCTCCAGGGCGGCCTCGATACGCTGGAAGTTCTGCGCCACCAGTTGCGCCACCAGCGGATCCTGCCCGGCGACCTCGAGCGCGGCATTGGCCGCCAGGCAGCCCAGGCGCTGGTCGTCTTGCAGTTCGTTGTCGACGATCTTCATCAACAGGCGCCGGACCAGCTCCGGGGCCGGGGCGTCTTCGGCCAGCAGCTCGACGTTGGCCGTGGTCAATTGCTGGTAGCGCTTGAGCGCGCAGGTGTACAGGCCGTGCTTGCTGTCGAAGGCGTTGTACAGGCTGCTGCGACTCAGGCCAGTGCCCTCCACCAGGTCCTGGATCGAGGTGGCGGCATACCCGCGCTGCCAGAACACCTGCATGGCCGCATCGGCGATCTGGTCGGGGTCGAACTCCTTGGGACGCACGGCAAGTACCTTTTCTGGAATGAACGTTCCACAATTTAGAGGTACAAGCGCTGTTCGTCAACCGCCCCGGAGAAGGCTCCAGGGCGGCGAGCTGGGTTCAAGCGTGGACCCAGCGCCGATGCAGGTCCCGGGCCAGGGCATCGAGGACAAAACCGAGGACGCCGATCAGCAGCACCATGGCCATCAGTTCCGAGTAGGCCAGGCGATCGCGGGTATCGAGGATGAAATACCCCAGGCCGGCACTGACCCCAAGCATCTCGCACGGCACCAGCACGATCCACAGGATGCCGATGGCCAGGCGCACGCCGGTCAGTACATGCCCCAGCACCCCCGGCAGGATCACCTTGCGCAGGGTTTCCCAGCGCGTGGCACTCAGGCTGCGGCTCAGTTGCAGCCAGCGCGGGTCCAGTTGCCGGACCCCGGCTGCGGTGTTGAGCAGGATCGGCCACAGGGCGGCGAAGGCCAGCAGGAAATAGATCGGCTGGTCGCCCACGCCCATCAGCATCACCACCACCGGCATCCAGGACAGCGGCGAGATCATCCGCAGGAACTGGAACGCCGGGGTAGTGGCCGCCTCCAGATGCCGATAGCTGCCCACCAGCAAGCCCAGGGGCACGCCGATCAACAGGGCCAGCAGCAGCCCCACCAGGATCCGCTTGAGGCTCACCCAGGCATGTTCGTACACCTGGGGTTGCCCAAGCAGCTCGAACAGGCTGGCGAACGTCGCCTCGGGAGAGAAGCGTGCCGCCAGTCCATCGTCACCCGCCAGGTGCACGCCCAGCCACCAGCCCAGCAACAGGCTCGCCAGCCCGGCCAGCCCCAGGCCCCAATGCCCCAGGGAGGAAGGTCGCTTGTCCATCAAGGGGCGAACTCCTCACTGCGTTCGAAGCTATCGGCCAGGCCGAAAGCCTTGAGCCCGCCGACGCTGGCGATGGCGTTGCGCACGAAGCGATCGTCGACCAGGTCCCGGGCGGTGTGCTGGGGGTCGAGAGCGGCAAGGAAACCCTTGTCGCCTTCGATCAAGGTGTCCTTCAGGCGCTTGACCAGTTCCTCGGTGTAGCTGGGGAACGGATACGGCTGGAAGTCGATGCGCTGCTCGTCCCATTGGCCGTTGCGGATCGCTCCACTGGCCAGGTAAGCCTCGCGGTCCGTGGCGGCTGGCGCCAACACCCGGTCCAGCACCTGGGGCGCGTGGGGGGTGTAGCGGTTGCTGCCGTCCTTGGACAGCAACCGGGCGGCTTCGGCGCGGTGCTCGCGGGTCCAGAGCTGGGCCTTGACGATGGCGTTGACCACCTTCTGCGACCACTCGGGACGGTTGTTCAAGTCTTGCTCGTGCATGAACACCACGCAGCAGGCATGGTTACGCCAGACATCACCGGTGAAGCGTTGTACCCGGCCGACCTTGAGTTCCTCGGCCAGGGCATTGAAGGGCTCGGCGACGATGTAGCCGGCAATGCGCTTGCTGGCCAGGGCCGGCGGCATGTCCGACGGCGGCAGCACTACCAGGTTGACCTCGTTGGCACCCAGGGCGCTGCCTGCGGCCTTGCTCACCGGCACCAGGCCGTTGTCGCGCAGCAGCTGCTGCAGCACCACGTTGTGGATCGAGTACCAGAACGGAATCGCCAGGGACTGTCCCGCCAACTGCCGGACCTCGGTGATACCGGGAGCCACGGTCAGGCCGGAACCGCCGACATGGTTCCAGGCCACCACCTTGGCCGGCACCTTGCTGCCGTAGCGGGCCCAGACGGTCATCGGCGACAGCAGGTGGATGACGTTGACCTGTCCGGAGATGAAGGCCTCGATCACTTGGGCCCAACTGCGTAACAGCACCGGACGCTCGGCCTTGATTCCCTCGGCCTCGAACAGACCGTTGTTGTGGGCGACCAACAATGGCGTGGCATCGGTGATCGGCAGGTAGCCGATGCGTACCGGCGCATCCGGCTCCAGGGCCGCGCGAGCCTGCAGGCTGTTGAGCAGCGGCAAGGCGCCACCGGCGGTCAGTAGCGCGCTGAGCTTGAGGAAGTCACGACGCGTGTGGGTGAAGTCGTCCAGGCACATGGTCAATCTCCGACGGTGCAGGCAAAGGGGAAGTGAGAGGATTGCGGCTCGCCCGCCGAAGGGTCTTGAGAATCTCGATGCGCAAGGCGCCCAGTTCCTCGATCCGTTCGGCGCGCGGAGCCGGCAGGTCGATGCGCCACTGGCCGAGGATGTGCGCCGGGCTGTTACCCAGTAGCAGCACCCGGTCGGACAGCAGCAGGGCCTCGTCGATATCGTGGGTGATCAGCAGCGCCGCAGTGCGGTGCTGGCCGATCACCTGGAGCAGCAGTTGCTGCATGTCGGCCCGGGTCACCTCGTCCAGGGCGCCGAAGGGCTCGTCCAGCAACAGCACCTGGGGTTGGCGGGCCAGGCAGCGGGCCAGCGCGGTACGCTGGGCCATGCCGCCCGACAACTGCGCCGGGTAGCGCTGGCGCGCATGTTCCAGGCCGACATCGGCGATGGCCTGGTCGATGCGCTCCTTGCGCTGGCGGGCACTCAGGTGCGGCTGGCGAGCGAAGTCCAGGCCAAAGGCGACGTTATGTTCAAGGTTCAGCCAGGGCAGCAGGCTCGGGTCCTGGAAAGCCACCGCAACCCGTGGATGGGGGCCTTCCAGCACCTCGCCGGCCAGGCTCACCTGGCCCTTGTGCGGTGCCTGCAAACCGGCCAGGACCCGCAGCAGGCTGGATTTGCCGACGCCGCTGGGCCCCAGTACCGAGACCAGTTCCCCGGCTTGCAACTGCAGGTCGAAGTCTTCCAGTACCGAGTGCCAGCCATCTGGCCCGTGGTATCCCAGGCTCACCTGCCGGGCGTTCAACAGGCCGCTCATGCAGCGTTCCGCGCCTGGCGTTGCAGCTCGGCGCGCAGTTGCACCAGGCTCGGGGTGACGATGGGCACGAACGCCGACTCACGCCAGCGCCGGGCGAAACCACTGCCGTGCTCGCACAGGTAGGCCTTGCCGCCACTGGCCTGCAGTTCCAGTTGCACGGCACTGGTAGTGGCCTCGGCCAAGGCGATGCGCACCCGGAACAGCGCCGCTGGCTGGCTGAGGAAGCGTCCATCGAGCAGGCCGGCCTTGAGCTCCGTGACGCTCTGCTCCAGCGCCTGGCGCTGCTGCTGAAGAGGCTCCTGGAGTATCGAGCGCTCCCCCAGGTGGCTCTCGACTTCGGCCAGGGCCCGGCGCGCCAGGCCAATGGACAAGGCGCATTGCAAGCCGAGGAACCCAGGGCGCACCGCCGGCAGGAACACCCGGGCGTCGTCGTGCAGCAGCCAGTCGCGAGTGAGCTGCACCTGTTCCAGGTCCAGGGCCGCGGTGTTGCTCGATTGCAGGCCCATCAGTTGCAGGTCGTCGGAACGCTGCAGGCCCGGCAAGGCATCGGGGATCGCCAGGATCAAGGGCGCACCGCCCTCCTCGCGTTCCACCGCCGCGGCCACCACGAACCCGCTCCTGCGCAGGTTGGTGACCCAGTGCAGGCGCCCGTTCAGGCTCCAGCCGTATTCCTGGTCCCGGGCGCGGACCTGCAGGGCCTCGATTCCGGAGAGGAACTTCATGGCGTTGGACAGCCCGGTGGCACCGGCCAGCTCGCCACTGAGCAGCGCTGGCAACAGGCGCTCGCGCAGGGCCTGGTTGGGGCTGTGCAGCAAGTACTCGATGAAGGCCCGCTGGCCCCAGCAGACGAACGCTGCCGCCAGGGAATGACTGGCCACTTCGGCCATGGCCTCCAGGGTATCGGTCAGGTCGCCGCCGCTTCCCCCCAGGTCCTGGTCGATGCCGATCCGTAGCACGCCACCGGCCGCCAGCTGGGCGAGCACCGACTGCGGGTCGCATTGCCCCAGGTCCAGTGCCTGGGCCTGGGCATCCAGCCATTGACTCAATTGCGTATCGAGCATGTGATTTCTCCTTGAAAAAGGCGCCGCCAACCTGCCGGCGCCCTGGCTCATTGACCTTGCGCGGACCAGCGATACTTGGCCAGCTCGGGGTTCAGTTCAGTACCGGCGAACACGTTGGCGAAGTTGCACAGGGTCGCCAGGCTGATGCCCAGGATCACCTCCAGGGCATTGCCTTCGCTGTATCCTGCGGCCTTGAATTCGGCATAACGCTGGTCACTGACCTTGCCCCGGGTGGCGATGACTTCCCGGGCGAAGGCCGCCAGGGCCTCCAGCCGGGCCTCGGGCAAGGTGCTCTGCTCACGCAGGGCGCTGACCACCGGATCGGCGAGTTTGGCCTTGTTCAGGGCCACGGCGGTATGACCTGCGACACAAAAATCGCAACCATGGGTGGTCGCGGCAATCAATTGCACCACTTCACGCTCGGCCAGGCTCAGTTCGGACTTGGCGTTGAGTCCCGAGACCGTGACATAGGTTTCCAGGGCAGCCGGGGCATTGGCCAGGATGCCCAGCAGGTTGGGAATGTAGCCTGAGTTCTTCTGGGCGTTTTCCAGGAATGGCCGGGCCGCTTCTGGAGCGCTGGACAAGGTGTGTAGAGTGACGCGGGACATGGAGTGGACTCCTGCTGTGTAGGTGTGCGTCAAGTCTGTTGGTTATAAGAATTCCGATCCATATTCTAAAGTAGCGATTACTTGCTCCTGAGTATTTCCCTTAGATGATTTCGTCGAACCCAATGGTTGATTGGTTATTAGAAGGCCTGGAGCTGGACGCCAGCCTGTTCCACGTCGGACGCTACTGCGGCGGCTGGCATGCCAGTACCCAGGGCCTGGCCCGGGCCAGTTTCCACCTGATCGTGCAGGGGCACTGCTGGCTGCATATCGACGGGCTGTCCCAGGCCGAGCGCCTGGAGGCTGGTGATGCGGTGTTCCTGTTGCAGGACCTGGACTACCGGTTGTCCAGCGCGCAGCAGGCCCCCCAAGCGCAGCAATTGCCACGCATGCCCATGGCCGCCCTGGACCTGGGCGCCCAGGATGGGGTCGGGCTGGTGTGCGGTTTCTTCCACTTCAAGTCCGGGCTGTCGTCGCTGATCATCGAAGGCTTGCCCGGCTGGATCGTGCTGCGCGCCGGCGATCCATCGCTCGCCGCGGCCCGGGCCCTGTTCCAGCTGATTCTCGAGGAATGCCGGCGCGACCCCGCACCATCCGCCGCCCTGCTGGAGCGCCTGAGCCACTTGCTGTTCCTGTATGTGCTGCGCCAGCAAGTCAATGATCGCCAGGACCTGGGTGGCCTGGTGGCGCTGGCCCGGCACCCGGCCTTCGCGTCGTTGCTCGAGCAGTTGATCCAGCATCCCGGCCAGCCCTGGCCCCTGGAAAGCATGGCGGCCCTCACCGGCCTCTCGCGCTCGGCGTTCTTCAAGCGCTTCAACGAGCTGGCCGGGCAGTCACCGGGACAGGTACTGCTGGCCTTGCGCATGCGCCATGCCTGCCAGTTGCTCAAGGCCAACCAGACCGTTGAACAAGCCGGCGCCGCCGTCGGTTACCAGTCCATCGCCGCCTTCACCCGAGCCTTCACCAAGGCCGTGGGCCTGCAACCGGGGGCCTATCGCAAGCAGCATGAGGGACGCTGAGCCTCAGGAGCGGCTCGGGCACCCCAGCGACCGTGGCTGGCGCAAGGCCAGGGCGCAACAGCAAGCCGCGACCAGGGTGATGGCGGCCATTACCTGCAGCAACTGGGCGAAAGCCTGGCTATAGAGCTGCCACAGCAAAGGCTGCGACAGCGCATCGGCCAACGTCGGCAGCACGGCCCCATCGCCCATGGCCAAGGCAGTGGCCGCAGCCGCCACGGCACTTGCGCCATATCCCGGCAAGCCGCTGGCCAACCCACCAGCGAGCAGGTCCTTGAGCAAGGCCAGGCCGGCCGCCACGCAGATCGCTTCTGCGCAGGCGCGCATGGTGGTGAAGATGCCCGTAGCCATTCCGGCCCGCTCCACCGGCACCACACTGACCGACAGATCATCCATCAGCCCCCAGGGCAGGCCGGTGCCGATGCCGATCACCAGCATCGACCAGAGCAGCGCCATGGCCGGCTGTCCCACCGGCACTTGGCTCAACCAGAGCAGGCCGCCGGCAGCGATCACCAGCCCCAGGCACGACAGGCTGGCCGCGCTGCACCAGCGAACCAGCAGGCCCGCCACGAACGGCACCACCGCCATCGGCGCCGACAAGGCGATCATCATCGCCCCGGCACGCCAGGGGCCCAGGCCTTCGATGCCGATCAGGCGCAATGGCAGGAGAATCAGCAGGACGATGAAGCAGACAGCGGTCGCCACCGGCAACAGCTGGATCCCGATGAACCTTCGGTAACCGAACAGGCTCAGGTCCAGCATTGGCCGCCGGTGCCGCAACTCGATGTGGATGAACAACCCCAGGCTCAGTGCTGCGCCCACCAGCAGGCCCAGGACTCGCAGGCTAACGAGGCCATCCTGGGGGATCTGCATGATGGCGAACGTGAGCAATACCAGGAATGTGCTGAAGGTGAAGATGCCTGGCTTGTCCAGTACCTGGGCCCCGGGATCGCGGCTCTCTTGCATACGCGGTACACCGAAGATCAGCACCGCGCCACCTATCACCGCACCCAGCAGGAAGATCGATTGCCAGCCCGCTAGCTGTACCAGGGCCCCGGCGATCACCGGCCCGGAGGCCAGGCCCAGACCGAAGGCGCTGCCCAGCAGGCTGAAGGCCCGGGCCCGGGCCCGACCTTCGAACGCCTGGGCCAGGGCCGCCGCGAATCCTTGCAAGCCCCGCAACAGATCCAGCAGCCAGACCTCGCGGCAGAAACCGATCAGCAGCGACAGCGCGGTGAAACCGGCCATGCCCAGGACGAAGATGCGCTTGCGCCCGTAGCGATCGGCCAGGGTTCCGGCCAGCATCACCGAACTGCCGAAGCTCAGGGCGAAGGCGTTGATCACCCAGGCCAGTGCCACCGGGCCACCGCCCAGGGCATGCTCGATGGCGGGCAAGGCCATGGCCGGGCCGGTGTACTCCAGGGGCAGGATCAGGCCAGCGGCGCAGACGGCGAACAAGATCCAGTAACGATCGGTAGCAGTGGAAGAAGACATGGGGCCGGGCTCGAAATCCAGTGAGCCTGTGATGCTATTGCTGCGCCTTGCGCATTGACATGACTGCGATATCAAAATCAAATTGCGTCATGCGCAAGAATCCAGACAACGCCGCATGGCGGGTATTTTTCCGGGTAGTGGAGCGCGGCAGCCTGACCCTGGCCGCCGAGGACCTGGCCCTGGAGCCCTCCTCGGTCAGCCGCCAGCTCACCGCCCTGGAGCACCGGCTCAATACCCAGTTGCTCAATCGCAGCACCCGCAAGGTCAGCCTGACACCGGCCGGCACCCGGGCCTATGAACAGATGCGCCCGCTGCTGGAGGAGATGGACGCCTTGCTGGCCAGCCTCGACCAGGGCACTCCCGAGCTCTCTGGACGCCTGCGGGTCAGCGCCCCGGTGGCCCTGGGCGAACGTCATGTCAGCATCTGGCTCGCCGGTTTCCAGCGCCAGCATCCGGCCGTGGTCCTGGACCTGGTGCTGTCCGACCGGGCGCTGGACCTGATGGCCGAAGGTATCGATGTCGCGCTGCGGGTGGGCCACCTGCGGGCCTCGTCCCTGGTGGCCCGGCCCCTGGGGCAGTTGTCCCATGGTCTGTACGCCAGCCCTGACTATCTGCGAGTCCATGGCGCCCCACTCCAGCCAGCGGATCTGGGCGAACATCGGGCGCTGGTCTACTCCTGGATGACCGAGCAGAACCCGAGCCAGCTGCTGCTCAGCCAAGCCGGCGAGGTGGCGAAAGTCGAGCTCAAGGCCAGCTTCTTGCTCAACAGCCTCGGCGCCATCCACAGCGCCCTGCTGGCCGGTGCCGGACTGCACGCCGGGCCGGACTGGCTGCTGGCGCCGTCGGCACGCCGTGGAGAATTGGTGAAGCTCCTGCCCGACTGGCAGCTACCCGCCCTGCCGGTACACCTGGTGCGCCTGCACAGCCGTTTCGTGCCCCAGCGCATCAGCGCCCTGTGCGATTGGCTGGAGCAATGCTGGCAGCAGTTGGAAGACTTGCGCTGAGCGTCAGTTCAGCGTCGATGAGCCAAGGACCTGACCAGGCGATCGCCGGCACTCTGCACCCCCTGGACCAGCAGCACCAGGATCACCACCGTGGCCACCATGACCTGGTTGTTGAAGCGTTGGTAACCGTAGCGGATCGCCAGGTCCCCCAGGCCCCCGCCACCAATGACCCCGGCCATGGAAGAAAAACCGATCAGCAGCACCAGGGTCAGGGTCAACCCGGCCAGCAGCGCCGGCAGGGCCTCGGGCAGCAGCACCTTGCCAATCACATGGCCGACATGTCCGCCCATGGCCAGCACCGCCTCGATCCGGCCCTTGTCCACCTCGTCCAGGGCGTTCTCGACGATCCGGGCAAAGAACGGGAAGGCACCGATGGTGATCGGCACTACGGCGGCGGTGCTGCCCAAGGTGGTCCCCACCACCAGTCGGGTCAGGGGGATCAGGGCGATCAGCAGCACCACGAAGGGCAATGAGCGCCCCAGGTTGACCAACATCCCCAGCAAGCGATTGAGTCGCACCATGGGGAGCAGCCCGTCCTGGCGACTGACGAACAGCAAGATACCCAGGGGCAAGCCGATCAGCACAGTGAACAGCGCGGCCAGCAGCACCATGTACAGGGTTTCGCCGGTGGCGTTGAGCAGCAGTTGCGCCAGTTCGGTCCCATCCAGTGCCAGGCTCATAGCCGCTCACTCCGCACGCCGCGCTGGGCCAAGGCGCCCAACAGCTGCTCGAAGCGGCCTGGGTCCGCAGCGCCGGCAGCGATGCGCAAGCGCCCTACCCGCTGGCCAGCCACGGTCTCCACTCCGGCGGCCAGGACCTGCAGCTTCAGCGCCTGCTGTTGGCTCAATTGTTCCAGTAGCGGCGCGGCGCGCTGGTTATCGAAAAAGGTCAATTCGGCCTGCAGTTGCTCGCCTGCCACGGGCAGGTTGTAGCCCGGCAGCAGTGCCCGCCCGAGCGCGGACTGCGGGTCCGCCAGCAGGCGCTCGATCGGCCCGCACTCGAGCAACTGCCCGCCAGCCAGCGAGGCCGCGTGGCTGCAGATCGAGCGCACGACCTCCAGCTCATGGGTGATCAGCACTATGGTCAGCCCCAGCTCACGGTTGATCCGTTGCAACAGCTGCAGGATCGAGGCCGTGGTTTCCGGGTCCAGGGCACTGGTAGCCTCGTCCGAGAGCAGGTAGCGCGGACCGGCCGCCAGGGCGCGGGCGATGCCTACCCGTTGCTTCTGGCCACCGGACAACTGCCCGGGAAACGCCAGGGCCTTGTCGCCCAGCCCCACCAGTTCCAGCAGCTCCAGGACCCGGGCGCGGCGTTGCGCCTTGGCCAGGCCGGCGATCTCCAGCGGTACCGCGACGTTATCCTGCACCGTGCGCGAATGCAGCAGGTTGAAGCCCTGGAAGATCATGCCGATGCGCCGGCGCTGGCGACGCAACTCGGCCCCGGACAGGCAGCCCAGGTCCTGGCCGTCCACCAGTACCCGCCCGCTGCTGGGGCGCTCCAGCAGGTTCAGGCAGCGCAACAGGGTGGACTTGCCCGCGCCGCTGCGGCCGAGGATGCCGTAGATCGCCCCGTCGGGAATCTCCAGCGATACCTGCTGCAAGGCCGCCGGCTGGCCGTCACCGTAGCTCTTGCCCAGTTGCTGGACCTGGATCATGGCTGCTGGCCCGTGACCGGGAGTACCGAACCAGCGAAGGTCCGGGTGATGAAGCCGGCCACTTCGGGCGACGCCAGGTCCTTGGCCAGTTGGCGAATACGGGGATCGTCCTTGAGTTCGGGCGTGGTCACCAGGATGTTGGCATAGGGGTTGTGCTCGGCCTGCTCCAGGCCCAGGGCATCCTTGGCCGGCACCAGCCCGGCCTCCAGGGCATAGTTGCCGTTGATCACCGCCAGGTCCACGTCCTCCAGGGCCCGGGGAATCTGCGGCGACTCGATCTCGAGGATCTTCAGGCGCCGGGGGTTCTCGGCAATGTCCTTGGGAGTCGCCTGGTCGCGGGCCGGATCACTGAAGCCGGGCTTGAGGCGGATCAACCCATGGTCCTGCAACAGGTACAGGGCGCGACTGAGGTTGGTGACGTTGTTGGGCACCGCCACCGTACCGCCCTGGGGCACTTGGTCGAAAGCCTGGTGCCGCCGGGAATAGATGCCCAAGGGTTCGATATGTACGCTGGCCGCCACGGCGAACGGCTGCCCGAGGGCCTGCTCCTGGGACTTGAGGTATGGCAGGTGCTGGAAGTAGTTGGCGTCCACGTCGCCATGGGCCAGCAGCTCATTGGAATTCACACCATTGGGAATCTCGATCACCTTGAGCTCCAACTGTGGGTCGAGCTTTTGCACATAGGCGAGGATCTGGGCGTGGGGCACCGGGTCGGCGGCGACTCGCAACGGTTGCGCGGCGGCGCCCAAGGGGCCGAGCCCGATCAGCAACGCCAGGGCGGACAGATAGGTCTTCTGCATGGGCAATGTCCTTGATCGACGATAGGGTCAGGCACTCACGGCCTTGGGCACCAGGGCATCGGCATAGAAGCGCCGGGCCACATCCGGATGCGAACGCAGGCGGCCCTTGAGGTAGTTCCAGCCAACTTCTCGAAACAGCGGGTTGTGCGGGTCGCTGGCCGGGCCGCGGGCCTCGTCTCGCAGCGCTGCGGGCAATGGATACAGCGGCACTCGGGCATCCAGCTGGGCGCCGAGGAAAAACGCCAGGGACAGCCGCTCGCGCCCCGCCGGTGGCGACAGGACCCGGTGCACGGTAGCCCGCAGGTAGCCATGGGTGGCCAGCTCCAGCAGCTCGCCGATGTTCACCACCAGGGTGCCTTCCCGTGGCGGGGCATCGATCCAGCGGTCCTCCTGCACTTGCACTTGCAAGCCTGCCTGCTGGTCCTGCAACAGGAAGCTGAGGAACCCCGAGTCCTTGTGCGCCCCGACGCCCTGGTTGCTCTGCCCGGGCACCTGGCCCGGATAGCGGATCAGCTTGATATGTTCGTTGGGACGCTCCCCGTACAACTCATCGAACGCCGCCTCCGGTAACGACAACGCCTGGGCGAAGGCGCGCAGCAGGCGCAGGGACATGCCGGTCATCGCCTGCTGCCACTGAAGCAGCAGCGGCTTGAATTCAGGCAACGGCCCAGGCCACTGGTTGGGTCCTTGCAGGCGGGCCCAGGCTGGACTGTAGGGTTCAAGGTCCAGGGCCGGGCGCTCGGCTCCCAGGTCGAACTGTTCGCGCAGGTCCGGCTGGCCACGGGTGATTTCCGACGCCGCGCGGGTGTAGCCACGAAAGTGCGGCGAGTGGATCATGTCTACCGCAGCCTTGTCGGCCTCGGGCAAGGCGAAGAAGGCCCTGGCCTGGTCCTGCACCCGACGCAACAGCTGGCCATCGATGCCATGCCCGCTGAGGTAGAAAAAGCCGACATCCCGCGCCGCCTGGCGCAGGCCGTCGAGAAAGGCCTGGCGCGGTTCGGGCGCGGCGTCCAGCTGGGCCAGATCCAGGACAGGTAATGCAGTGATATCCAGCGAATGCGACATGTTTCACTCCCCTGTGAATGACCATCTCCGAAAAGCGATGGCTCAGAGCTTGGCGAGGGAAACCTCGGTGGACTTGACGAAGGCGATCACTTCGCTGCCGACCTTCAGCTCCAGGTCACGCACCGAACGCGTGGTGATCACCGAAGTGACGATGCCCGAAGCGGTCTGCACATCGATTTCCGAAACCACCTGGCCCTGGTGGATCTCCTTGATCACGCCCTTGAACTGATTGCGTACGTTGATCGCTTGAATGGTCATGCGGGCACATCCTCTGTTGGTACCGGACTCAGGAGTTGAGCGGCTGGCGATTAACATGCACCTTCGATCAAAGCCTTAAAAGGAATAAATAATTAGAACTTTATTCTTTTTAGAGATATGCCAGGTGCCACCTTCCTACCCTCATTCCCACGCCTTCGGTGCTTGACCGGCACTGGACGCTTTGTTTCCCTGTGCCCTTCCCTCATCGATCCACAGATGCCAGGAGATAGTCATGCGCAGGTTGCAGCTCGCGGGTATGCAGGTTCCAGTCATTGGCCAAGGCACCTGGCGAATGGGCGAGGATCCTCGGCAACGAGAGCGCGAAGTCGCGGCATTGCGCTGCGGACTCGACCTCGGGCTGAGCTTGATCGACACCGCCGAAATGTACGGCGAAGGCGGCGCCGAGGAAGTGGTCGGCCGAGCCATTGCCGGACGGCGCGACGAGGTCTTCCTGGTCAGCAAGGCCTATCCCCACAACGCCGGCCGCAAGAGCCTGCCCCAAGCCTGCGAGCGCAGCTTGAAACGCCTGGGTACCGAGGTCATCGACCTGTATCTGCTGCACTGGCGTGGCCAGTATCCGCTGGAGGAAACGGTCGCGGCCTTCGAGCGCTTGCGCCAGGACGGCAAGATCCGCCGCTGGGGCGTCTCCAACTTCGATGTGGCGGACCTGGACGAGCTCGATACGCCGGCCTGCGCCACCAACCAGGTGCTGTACAACCTGGAGTCCCGAGGGATCGAGTTCGACCTGTTGCCAACCTGCCAGCGACTGGAAATGCCGCTCATGGCCTACTGTCCGATCGGCCAGGGCGGCGCCTTGCTGGCCGAACCGGTGCTGCAACAGGTGGCACGGCGCCACGGCGTTACACCGGCCCAGGTGGCCCTGGCCTGGCTGTTGCGCCAGGACGGCGTACTGGCCATTCCCAAGGCCGTACGCCCTGAACATGTACGCCTCAATGCCGAGGCTGGCGAGCTGCAGCTGCAACCCCAGGATCTGCAGGAGCTGGACCGGGTGTTTGCGCCCCCCGCTCGCAAGCAGCGCCTGGGAATGGTCTGAGGCATGTCCGTACCTGAACCCGGACAAGGTTCCAGGTGAATGCCCGACGCCCGCCATGACCCCAGGTGGGCTATGGCGTTGTACTCGGAAAAATCTAATTTGCCGCCGATGATTTAAGAATTGTCTGATCCCGGCCTGTCATGCCCACAATTACAGTTGGCGCATGAGATTAAAAAGCTATCTACATCAGATCAATCCTCTCTTTTCCTCTCCCGAAGCAGCCCGCCGGCTGCTTCGTGTCGTTGCGCTGATTTTCCTGATCGTCCTGCTGGGCGCCGTCTACAACTTCCTGCGCTCGACCCTCAACAACGAGCTGTCTCAGCGACGCAGTTACATGAGTAGTGCCATCACCGAAGCCCAGGCATTCTTCACCACCCGTGAAGCCCTGCTGGAAAGCCTCAGCCTGGCCACCGTGTACCAACCCCTGCCGATCACCGACGATCTCACGCCAAGCAACGATTCCTCCGAAGAGATCCACCTGCGCCTGGGCTCCCATGGCGAACAAGAGTGGGGTCTCTGGCTCACCCAGCGCATGCGCGACCATCTCAAGCACAAGCAACTGACGCTGTTGTACGTCCAGGCAGGGCCACAGCCTGAAGTCCAGCAATTGTTCAGCCCCCATCACGAAACCGCCGATCTGCCCCGCCCCCTGCTCGCCAGGTTGTCCAGCCTGACGCCCGACGAGGTGCCCATGGGCGATGAGCTGTGGCTGACGGATCATTCTTCCGGGGCTGCCCGGCTATACATCTTCACCCGCCTCGACGAACGCTTCGCCGACTCCGGCTGGCTGGGCCTGGAGATGGACGGAGGGAGCGTTTCCGAAGCCCTGCAGAACCAGGACGCCGGTGACTTCATAATGTTCAGCTCCCTGGGCGGGCTGCTCCTGAGCAGCACTCCCAACCGCCAGTTGGTCGAAGCGGTGCAGCGGGTCAAGGGTGAAAGCTTCTTCGGTTTCCTGGGCGGCCGCTGGTGGCCCGACCACGTAGTGATCCGCAAGCAACTCGGCACTTCCGATTGGCAGTTGGTGTACTCCTTCGACCTGTACACCCTGCTCAAGACCCTGTTGCCACAACTGCTCGCCGCGTCGCTGATCAGCCTCCTCGGCATGGCCCTGATCGGCTTGCTGGCCCACTGGATCGAGATACGTCTGATAGCCCCAGCCATGCATCGGCTCCAGGCCCTGATCGAAAGCGAAGCGTTCAGCCGCGACGTGATCCAGATCGCCCCCGTGGCCCTGTGTGTATTGCGCCGCAGCGATGGCCAGGTAGTGCTGGAGAATGCCCTGTCCCAGCAGTGGCTGGGCAACGGCAGCGAACGCGAGCAATTATGCGCCGGCTGGATCGGCCGGGCGTTCGATGCCAATCGCTCCGATGGCTCGGACTATTTCGAGACCGCCGGTGGCCGTCACCTCTATATCAGTTCTGCGCCCACCCGCTACAAGGGCGAAGACGTGCTGTTCTGCGCTTTCAGTGACATCACGGCGCGCAAGCAGATCGAGGCCACCCTGGAAGAAGCCAAGCGCCTGGCCGATACCGCCAACGAAGCCAAGACCCTGTTCCTGGCCACCATGAGCCACGAGATCCGCACGCCCCTGTATGGAGTCCTCGGGACCCTGGAGCTGCTGGCGCGCACCCACCTTGACGAGCAACAACAGGACTACCTGCGAGCCATCGAAGGCTCCTCCGGTACCCTGCTGCAACTGATCTGCGACGTGCTCGACGTATCCAAGATCGAGGCCGGGCAACTGGCCCTGGAACTCAGCGAGTTCAATACCCTGGAACTGGTGCACGAGCTCATCCAGAGCTATGCCGCAGCCGCCCAGGCCAAGGGCCTGCAACTCTATGCCTGTGTCGACCCGCAATTGCCGGAGATGCTCCTGGGCGATGTCACGCGGATCCGCCAGATCCTCAGCAACCTGTTGAACAACGCGGTCAAGTTCACCGATTCGGGACGTATCGTCCTTCGGGTCAGGGGCGGCCTCCACGACGGCCAGCACCACTACTTCGCCTGGCAAGTGTCCGACACCGGCCGGGGCATCTCCCGAGACGATCAGGCGCTGATCTTCGAGCCCTTCTACCAAACCGAAGGCAACACCAACGTCATCGCCGGTACCGGCCTGGGCCTGCCTATCTGCCAGCGCCTGACCCTGCTGATGGGTGGCACCTTGCGCATGGTGAGTGAACCGGGGCTGGGCAGTAGCTTCAGCCTCACCCTGCCACTGGAAGCTGGCAGCACCACGCCACGGCTCGTGCTCGCCGGCCCATCGCCTGCGCGGATGATCCACGTGGTATCGCCGATACGCGAACTGGCCGAATCGGTGACCGGCTGGCTACGTCGCTGGGGCGCGCGGGCCCAGGTCGGCCTGTCGGGCCGCAGTAGCCATGACAGCGACAGCGTGCTGATCGAAGTGCACCCCGGCACCATGGAGCAGCGACTGGAACCCGGCTGGACCGGACCATTGGTACTGGCCAGCGGTGACGGGCACCACGCAACACGCACCCACGAAGGTGCCTGGCAGGTCAACAGCAACAACCTGCGGGCGGTCCATCAGGCCGTCAGCCAAGCCTTGGGAACCTGGACGAATCACGATGAAGAACACCATGAGAGTCGTGAGCTGAAGAAGCTCAGCCTGCATGTACTGGTGGTCGAGGACAACCTGATCAACCAACTGATCCTCAAGGACCAGCTGGAAGAACTGGGCTGCAGCGTAGAGCAGGCAGCCAATGGCGAAGAAGCGCTGGGCATCTGGGAGAACGGATACTTCGACATGGTGCTGACCGATGTGAACATGCCCAGGCTCAACGGCTACCAGTTGGCCAGGGAGCTGCGTCGCCGCGGTTGCTCGATACCCATCATCGGGGCGACGGCCAATGCCATGCGCGGAGAAGAACAACTGTGCCTTGACGCCGGGATGAATCATTGCCTGGTCAAACCCTTCGCCTTGAGGGCGCTATTCAACTACCTGGCGTTGTATGAAAAAACCATCCATGAAGCCCCCAAGCATTTCGATCGCCGAAAGCCCACGATTACCGGGCCGCGACACTCTGGTGCCCCACCACCCGGGGACGAGCCCCGACGCACCAGGCCGACCTTGAGCCGAACGCTAGCCCCGCGACCGGGCGCCGGCTGATTCGCAGGGGCTCGGCCAGCGGGCCGGGCCATCCGACATCGATCCCCCCGCCCACTGTCCCGGCCCTCTGCGGGACGTAGAACCGTATTCAAAGAAACAGCCCCGTCATCGGGTCTTAGCCATGTGCTCGGTATATCAGTGATGAAGTACACCCCCCTCTTCCTGGAGTACCTGGTTCGCTACCAGACGCGACTGAACCTGGGCCTGTTGATCCTGCTGGGTCTGGCCGTGCTATGCAGCAGCCTGGGCTGGGTAGCGATGCACCTGGCGGAGCGACAGTCCGACCACCTGCGGGTGCACTTCACTCGATTGATGGAAAATATCCAGGAACAGGAGCTGTTCCTCAAACATGCAGCTAGTCTGGCCCCAGCCAGCTCGCATCTGGGCAACACCCGCTACCCACTGCCGTTGCATCCTGCCTCCGGGTCCCTGGCCCATGACAATTGCAATGACCGGCAACTACCGGGCTCCCTGGTCCTGGATCGCCCCCTGATCGCCAATGACCTGCCGCGACTGCTCATGGTGGGCATGCATCTGTCGACGTTCTATCGCAGCTTCTGGTCGGACTCTCGCCACAGTTCACCCAAGGTGCTGCTGCTCAATGCCTGCAGCGGTCTCGACCTGGCGAGCCTCGCGCCCCGCACCCGATCCGGCAAGCCTGAATCACGTGATGATGCCGTCGGTCCGTCGCTACCAGAGCTACGCCTGGCGCTACTGAAGCAGCAACACCTCGCCTCGCAGCAGGTTAACTGGCAACCCTATTCACAATCCGGCTCGAACGGCAGCGGTGCTCAACTGCTGGCCTATACCACTCTGCGCTTGGCTCCGACACAGCTACAAGTGGTTGGAGCCGACGGCTGGATGAAGATGGTCTCGCTGCTGGCACTGGACGAAACCGGCAAGCAGGAAGGCCTTCTGGCTGCGCCAGTCTATGACGACTTCACCCTGATCGACCCGGCCGGCACCCTACTGACCGGCTCCCGAGGATCGGCAACGGCCCTGCACGACGGCCTGAACTTCGGCCACCAGGGCATCACCCTGAAGCTCACCAGTCACACCCCGCCCCTCTGGACCGGGCTCTACGGCATCAGCTACCGCAAGCTCTACGGGCAGGCACCATGGGTCACGGCCAGCCTGCTGGGGTTGATACTGGCAGCGGCCACCTGGGGTTGGGGGGCCAGCCGCTGGCAACGCAACCGCAAGCCGGTCGCGATGCACACGCCACACGAGCAGGTAGTGGAAAGCGAGGCCTTCAGCCGCACCATCATCGAGACCGCCGCCACGGGCCTATGCGTGCTGCGTCGTGAAGACTTCAAGCTCCTGCTGGAAAATCCCCACGCCCGACAAGGAGCAGGCAGCAGCGACATGCTATCGATACTGGAGCAAGACCCGCACCGTATCGACAACGGCGAGTCTTGCCTGGCCGTCGGCGGGCGCCACTTGCAAGTGAAGTTCGTCGCGACCCGCTACCAGGACCAGGAGGCGGTGCTCTGCGCCTTCAACGACATCACCCGCCAGGTTGAAAACAGTCGTGCGCTGAAGCAGGCCAGGCGTGCAGCGGAACTGGCCCGCGAAGCCAGGGCCCGCTTCCTGGCGGTCATGAGCCACCGGCTGCGAACGCCGCTGTATGCAGCACTGGGGACCCTCGAGCTGCTCGGCCTGACCCCATTGGACCCACGCCAGACTGACTACCTGCGCACCAGCCAGCGTTGCTCGAATGCCCTGCTCCAATTGATCAGTAATATCCTCGACGTCTCCCGGATCGAGGCCGGGCATATCAGCATCGCTGCGGTGGAGTTCTGTCCGCTGGACATGGCAGAGGCAGCCCTGCAAGAGTTCGCGGCCGCCGCCCAGCAGCGGGGCCTGCTGCTCTACGCCTCCATCGACCCCAAACTGCCGGATCTGCTGCGGGGGGACGGCCGGCGGATCCGCCAGGTACTCGACAACCTGCTGGGCAATGCCATCAAGTTCACCGACAGCGGCCGGGTGGTGTTGCGCCTCCGGCTACTGGAATCGGTTGGACAGCGAGCCTGCATCGAATGGCAGGTCTCCGATACCGGCATCGGCATCCCCCCCGCGGATCAGGCACGGTTGTTCGATCTGCATCAGCAGTTGGGCGATACTTCCAATCGTGCCGGCTTGGGCCTGCCCCTCTGCCAGCAGCTCTGCACCCTGATGGGTGGACGATTGCAGGTCACCAGCGAACCTGGCTTGGGCAGCAGTTTTTCCCTGCGCCTGGAGTTGCCGCGCCTTCCCGGTTCCTCGCCAAGACTGAGGCCTCTTGCGGAAGGGCCACCCGTGCACGTCCGGGCACCGGTACCGGAGCTGCTGAAAAACACCTGCGACTGGCTCAACCGCCTGGGCATCCAGGCCTCGCCGGCACCTGCCGACTGGAGCCAGCAGCCCCAGCAATGGGTACTGGTCGACTTGCTACCCAAAAACACCCTGTGCTCCTGGCCAGGACCACGGGTCAGCGCGCTATGCGCACCATCCCCGGAGCAACAACCCCAGGACCAGGAATGGATAGTCAGCGCCTACGATATCCGGGCCATCGCCGAGGCGGCCTCCCAGGCCCGTCAAGGGCGACAGTCTGCCGTGGCGCCACCGGCCGATGGCACCAGGAGCCCGCTGCGCCTGCACGTACTGGTGGCCGAGGATAACCCCCTCAACCAGGCCATCATCCAGGAGCAGCTACAGGCCCTGGGCTGCCGCACGACCCTGGCGGCCGATGGCGAACAAGCCCTGCAGCACTGGCAACCACAGCTGTTCGACGTGGTGCTGGCGGACCTGGACATGCCGCTCATGGACGGTTACGAGCTGACCAGGCAACTGCGCCAGCGCGACCCTCGACTACCGATCATCGGCATCACCGCCAATGCCCTGCGTGAGGAGCGCAGTCGTTGTCTCGCCGCCGGGATGAACGCCTGGATCGTCAAGCCCATGGACCTGCAGCACCTGTGGCGGCAACTGTCACAGCTCTGCCCGCCCACGGCCGGCACGCTTGCGCCTGCGTCACAACCGTCCGCCCCCAGCGAACCCGAGCACCCACATTTCCCCCAGCTCTCTGCGAGGATGCGCCCGTTGTTCGTCCAGACCATGAATCACGACCTGCAACGCCTGGATCACACGCTCGCAAGCACCGACCTGCAAAGTGCCGCCGAACGCCTGCACAGCATCGCCGGAGCCCTGGGCGCAGTTCAGGCCCCGGCCCTGGCCAGGGCCTGTGCCGAGATGGAATGCCGCCTGCAGGACGAGCCATGGAGCTCATCCCTGGAGCAGCAGGTCCGGCAACTGATGCAGCGGTTGTCCGAACTGCTGGCGTTTCTTGAATAACCAGTGGCGGTGATTGCATATGCCGCCCGCCCTACGTTCACCCAGCCGATTGGCGTACTACACGGATTGTCTCTGTCATGGAAAAACTCAAAGTAATCATTGCCGATGATCACCCCATCGTACTGCTCGGCATCCGCGAACTGATGGAACGCGACGAACGCTTCGAGATCGTCGGCGAGGCCATGTGCTCGGGGGAGCTGGTACGGCTGCTGGAGAGCCGGCACGCAGACCTGGTCATCACCGACTACAACATGCCCGGGGATTCGCCCTACGGCGATGGCCTGAAGCTGGTGGAGTTCATCACCCGTAACTTCCAACACGTGCAGATTCTGGTTCTGACCATGATCTCCAACCCGCTGATCCTCAGCCGCCTGCATGAACTGGGAGTGATGGGAATCATCCAGAAGAACCAGCTGCACGAGGAAATCCAGCTGGCTCTCAAGGCCTTCGCGCAGAAGGGTATCTACCGTAGCCAAGCGCTCTGTAGCCAGTCGGTGGTGGAGTCGAACATAGCGCTCAACGAGCGGATCGCGACCTTGTCACCCAAGGAATATGAGATATTGCGCCTGTTCATATCCGGCAAGAGCGTCAGCGATATCGCTCGTAGCCAGAATCGCAGCTCCAAGACCATCAGCGCCCAGAAGATCTCCGCCATGCGCAAACTGGAGGTGCAGAGCGACCTGGACCTCCTGACCTATTGCATTGGCCGCAATCTCTTCAGTTGAAACCCACGCGCAAAAGGAATCGCCCCGACCATGAACCCGTCAACGGAACGTGACACCAGCCTGCTGGACCTGGAACGCCTGCAAGGCGCCTGGGAACAGACCGGGATGGAGGACAGCGGCATCGTCAACCCGCCCGACGAGCACAGCGCCCCGGGCGCCCTGACCTGGATCGAGGGCGAACGCTTTCGCGTGGTGACCGTGGATGGCCAGTTGCTGCTGGCCGGCAGCTTCACCCTCGATAGCAGCACCACGCCCAAGTCCATTACCTGGGTCGACTCGATCGGCGCCGATGCCGGCCAGCCATTGCCGGCCAGCTACGAGCTGACGGACGACGAGTTCGTCTTCATCGCCGCCGATAGCGGCCAACCCCGGCCTACCCGCTTCCACACCGGCCCCGGGCAAACCCTGCGGCGCTTCGCCAGGGTTCGTCAGGGCCGCTGAAGTCCAAAACCCTGCACGCCCCATCGACGGCGCAGCAACTGCTACTGGCAGTCCTGCGCCGTTTCCTCTTCGGCGATAGCCCACCAGCGCGGCAACAACCGACGTACCTGTGGCTCGGCAAAACGATCGTCGATCAGCATCAGCACCCCTCTATCGGCCTGGCTGCGGATCACCCGCCCTGCCGCCTGCACCACCTTCTGCAAGCCGGGGTAGAGGTAGGTGTAGTCATAACCTGCACCGAACAACGCGCCCATGCGCTGCTTCATCTGCTCGTTCAAGGCATTGAGCTGGGGCAAGCCCAGGGTGGCGACAAAAGCCCCGATCAAGCGCGAACCCGGCAAGTCGATGCCTTCGCCGAACGCACCGCCGAGTACGGCGAAACCTATGCCCCGCCCCTCGGCCTGGAACCGCTGCAGAAACTCCTCCCGCAAGCTTTCGTCCATGCCTCGCGACTGCAGCCAGATGGGAATTTCCGGATGCTTGCGGGCCAAAAGCTCGGCCACCTGCTGCAAGTATTCGAAACTGCTGAAGAACGCCAGGTAGTTGCCAGGACGAGCCGCGAACTGGCCGGCCATCAACTCGACGATGGGCACCAGCGAGGCCTGGCGCCGGGCATAACGGGTCGAGATCTGGCTGACGATGTGCACATCCAGTTGCGTGGCCGCGAACGGCGATTCGACATCCAGCCACACGGCACTATCGGGTACACCCAACAGGTCGCGATAGTAATGCTGGGGTTCGAGCGTCGCGGAAAACAGCACCACGCTGCGGGCCGCCTCCAGGCGCGGGCGCAGCAGCGCCGCCGGCACCACGTTGCGCAGGCTCAGGCGCGACAGGCTGCGCCGGGCGTTCAAGGTGCGTTTGCTGACATCGAAGATGAAGGGCTGCTCGTCGAACAGCTCCGCCACCCGGGCAAACTGCAGTAGCTCGAAATACAACCCCTGCACAGCCGCGTCCAGGCCCTGGGGGTGTTCATTGAAGTAGTCGCCGATGGCCGCCACGCACAACCCCAGGGCCTTGAGCCAGGCGCCGGGCAAGCACCCATGGGCCTGGTACGGCGCAACCTGGTCCTTGTGCAGGGCATTCCACTCGCGATTCAGGCGCTGCAAGGGGCTCTTCAGGGCCTGCGGCGCATTCTTGCGCACCTGGGCCAGTTGCTGCTGGTCGAGGCTGGCGCTGTACATGCCGCGACCGCGCTCCACCAGGTTGTGGGCTTCGTCCACCAACACCGCCAGTCGCCACTGGTCGGCCTGGGCCAGGCCGAACAACAAGGCCGTGAAATCGAAGTAGTAGTTGTAGTCGGCCACCACCAGGTCGCTCCAGCGGGCCATTTCCTGGCTCAGGTAATAGGGGCAGACCTGATGTTCCAGGGCCAGCTGGCGCAACGCCTGGCGATCCAGCAATGGCACCTGGCTGGCTGCCTGGCGGGCCGCCGGCAGACGCTGATAGAAACCCTTGGCCAATGGGCAGGACTCGCCATGACAGGCGTTGTCCGGGTACTCGCAGGCCTTGTCCCGGGCCACCAGTTCCAGGACCCGCAGCGGCAACCCGGCATGCTCGGCGAACAGCACCCTGGCGGCATCCAGGGCCAATTGTCGGCCCGGGGTCTTGGCGGTGAGGAACAGTACCTTGTCCAGTTGCTGCGGGGCCATGGCCTTGAGCATGGGGAACAACGTGCCCAGGGTCTTGCCGATACCGGTGGGAGCCTGGGCCAACAAGCAGCGACCGGTACTGACCGCCTTGTACACCGACTCGGCCAAGTGGCGCTGGCCGGGGCGGAACTGCCCATGGGGGAAAGCCAGCTCGCGACAGGCCCGGTCCCGCTCTGCGCGGTGCTGCAACTGCTGTTGCGCCCAATCCAGGAAGATCGCGCATTGCTGCTCGAAGAACGCCTGCAACTGCCCGGCGCTGTACTCCTGTACCAGGGCGGTTTCCTCTTCGCTATGGATGTCGAAATACACCAGTGCCACGCGGATGCCCGGCAACTGCCGACTCTGGCACAGCAGCCAGCCATAGACCTTGGCTTGGGCCCAGTGCAGTTGCCGATGGTTGTCGGGCATGCGCGACAAGTCGCCGCGAAAGGTCTTGATCTCCTCCAGCAGGTTCTGCCGGGGGTCGTAGCCATCGGCCCGGCCCTTGACCAGCAACGGGCCATGCTGGCCCTCCAGGGATACTTCGCTCTGGTACTCGGGATTGCGCCGGGCGGCCACCGTGCGATGCCCCTGCATACCCTCCTGGGCGGTGGGCGATGGAGTGAAGCGCAGGTCCAGGTCCCCGTGCTTGGCGCTGAACTCGCACAAGGCACGCACCGCGATGCGATAACTCACGCCGGGGCGTCCTGCCATTGCACGTAGCACACCGCCACCGGCATGCCGTGCTCCTGGCAGAAGTCCAGCCAGCGCAACTGGTTGTCCTGCAAGCGGTCGCCCGGGCCCTTGACCTCGATCATGCGGTAGCTCTTGTCCTCGGGCCAGAACTGGATCAGATCCGGCATGCCGGCGCGGTTGGCCTTGATATCCAGCAGCAGGCGTTCGAACCAGTGCTTGAGGTGCGCAGCCGGCAGGCAGTCCAGGGCCAACTCCAGCAGTTCCTCGCTCAAGGCTCCCCAGAAGACGAAGGGCGATTGCAGGCCCCACTTGGCCACGAAACGCTGGCGGATGCTGTCGCGGTAACGACCATCGTCCAACTCTTCCAGGCAGGCCTGGAACAGCTCGCGGCGGCGCTCATGGAAGTCCTCGCTCAGCAAATCCACCGGACCGCGCTGGAACGGGTGGAAGAACGCGCCTGGCAACGGTGCGAAGATCGCCGGCCAGCAGAGCAATCCGAACAATGAATTGACCAGGCTGTTCTCCACATAGTGCACCGGGGCCAGGGGTTGGTGCAGATGAGCCTGGACCACCTGCTCCACCGCCAGGCCCTCGCCATCGCGCGGCAGGCACAGCTCCAGGCGCGATACCTCACGGCTCGCCACCCGGGCCACCGGCGGCCCACCCAGCTTGCGTCGCAGGCGCGGCAGCATGCGCAGCAACTGCTGGGCCTCGGCAGCGCTTTGCGGCGCCGAAGCGGCCTGCTCGGCCAGTGCCAGGGCGCCAGGATAGTCGGCGCTGCGCTCCAGGACCCGGATCAGGCGCAAACGGGCCCCGGGATAGGGGCAGCGCTGGTAGATCAGCCTCGCCTGCTCCCAATCCGCCAGGCGCTCGCAGTGCTGGCCCAGCATGAACAGCAGCTTGTCGCGGCGCTTGTGCAGCCAGGGGTTGGCGCTGTCGAAGGCGCTGATGCGAGCCAGCAGCCCAGGCAGCTGTGCGCCGGCCTCGAACGCTTCCTGGCACTGATGCAGGTAGATGAAGCCATCCACATCGGCGCGGCTGCGCAAGCCCCGGGCATCGGCGCTGATCTGCACGGTCTCGTAGCTGTAGACCCCAAGATCCGCCAGGACGAACTCCGACCAGTCCTGGTAGAGGTTGCCGAAGAACATCAGGCGCAGGCGATCGCACAGGTCCATGACCGTCAGGCTCAGCAACCGATCCTCCAGCTGCGGGCACCACTGGCCGAATGCCCGGGCCCGGGGATAGGCCTCCTGCAGCACTTGCAGCCACTGCTCCTTCCTGGCCTTGGCCGGCAAGGCCTGGTCCTTGAAGCACAACTGGATCTCGGGCTTGGCCAGCAGGCCGAACAGTTCTTCCAGGGGCAGTGGCGCCTGGTCGTCGATCCAGCCCAGGTCGAGCAATGGCGCCAGGGCCCGGGCCGTATCGCCGATCTCCGGATAGCTCAGCCGGGCCAGGCGAAAATGCCGCCCCTTGCGCATCACCATGCGCACCAGCAGTGCCTGTGCCGGCTGCCCAAGCGAAGCGAAATCGGCGATGAAGCGCTGCTCTTCGCCGCTCAGCACATCGGCATAGCGTTGCTCCAGCCAGCCCAGCACTTGCTGGAAGTTATGCAGGTAGTAAAGAGGGTTCTCGAGGGGGTTGGAAGTCACGGAAGAAAGGCGCCACGGCAGGTCTATACTGGTTATGCGTACAGATAACAGCCGCTACCCCTGCCTGGCAAACGTTATTGGATAAATGGTGGAGAGAAGTTTTTTTCCATGGACCAGCGAACTTTCGTCGTCTTCACTACACCAAGGGCCAGGACTTATAGTGCCCGCGCAATGCGGATACCCCATCGATATCGAGGTCTGTATGAACCTGAAGAACCTGGGCCTGCCCCTGGCCATCCTCGCCACCCTGGCCCTGACAGGCTGCTCCACCCCCACCGTGGTAACCCTGCAAAACGGTACCCAGTACCTGACCCGCGACCAACCCAAGACCAAGACCGCCGACGGTTTCTATGAGTTCCAGGACATCTCCGGCAAGACCATCCGGGTCAAGGCCGACGATGTCGCCACCGTCCGCAAGGAAAAATGACCCGCCCGGTTCAGGGCGACCAGGGTGACCAGGGCAAACCGCCCTGCCCCGGTTCACAGAACACCCCGGCAGCCTTGCCACGCTTGACCAGTTCATCCCTTACCTGTCGGCAGCGCTGACGCTCCCGGGCGTTGGCATTGTCGATGCTGATATTGCCGGTAGCGTCCGGTACCTTGTTGTCGCCCAGGCGCAGGTTCACCACTGGCTGCTCGGGCTCCAGCCGGAAGCGGCTACTGGTGGTCGGTTGGCTGTCTGCTGGTACCGGCTGTCCCGCCGGCAGTTGGTCCGGGCTGATCCCGTAGCGTTTCAGGATCGAACTGGGAGGCAGCTCCCCGGCCGATGCCAACGTGGCCCACAGGGCCAGCACCAGGCCGCTCGCATACCTCTTGCTGCTACTCACTGTCAAAACTCTCCAATACCTTGAATCGATTGCACCGCGCGTCATGTGCCTGAAGTAACGCATCGACGCCACGACACTTTAAGAATATTGGAGTCACTGGCTGACCATATGGTCACTTGATTGCCTAAAAACAGCGCGAGTCCTGTCGAAGTCGCGCTGCTCGCCTGTCAGGCGATGGTGATGCCGGAACCGTTGAGCTGCGTGAGGCTGACGCCCACCAGCGTCACCGAGTCCTGGCCGAAGGTCAGTACCGTATCGTTGCCGCTACTGCTGGCATGGGCCCGGTAGTCCTGTTCCGGCAGGACTCCGCTGACGCCCATGAACACCAGCTTGTCGCCGCCTTGATAACCGACGATACGGTCCTGGCCGAAGTGGCCGGTGAACAGGAAGGTATCGTTGCCGCCCCCCGACTCCATCAGGTCGTTGCCGGCCCCGCCGACGAATACATCGTTGCCCTGGCCACCGATCAGGTGGTCGTTGCCATCCAGGCCGAACAGCCAGTCGCCGCCGGCATGGGCCTTGAGCACGTTGTCGCCGGCATCGCCCCGCACCGACGAGGCGTAGCGGGTCAGTTCGCCACCAACCTTCAGGCCCTGGTCGGTGACCTGGTGCACCACGTCGTCCTTGAGCAAGCCCCAGAGGAACCCCGGCTCCTTGCTCTGGATCGCGCCAATGTCGCGGGTGATGCTGATCCCGCCGTTGGCGTCGCGTACATACAGGGTGCCGGCACCGTCGCTGGCGAAGCTGTAGTCGCTCACCGAGTGCTGCAGGTCGAGGACGTTGCTGCCCTTGCCGCCGAGGATGATGTTGTAGCCGCCGGCGTCACGGAAGGTATCGTTACCATCGCGACCCTCCAGGTAATCGTTGCCGCTGCCACCCTGGATCAGGTCGTTGCCGTCGGTGCCGATGATGAAGGTGCTGCCCTTGTGGGTCTCGGCATTGCGGTTCAGGTCCTGGACCCAGGTGCTGGCCCGGGCCGGGTCCGACAGGTTGGCCACCACGATGGTGGAGTCCTTGCTGGTGTACTCATAGAACTTCGAATCCAGCACCCGGGTCAGGCCATCGCCATAGCCGGTGGGCAGGTGGGAGATCCAGGTGGAGATCTTGAGGATCGAGAACGGCACCACGTTCCATAGGGTCGAGGCGTAGTGGTCGTTGAAGTTGACGATGTTGTTGGTGGCCGACGCCTGATGGGTATCGTGGATGCCCACCGAGGCCAGGTTGAAGCTCGAGCCGTCGAGGGCGCGGAACACCGGGTCGTTCTCATAACCGATGTTCAGCACCTTGTCGCTGGCACTCTGGGTCGGCGAGGCATAGGCGATGTAGTTGGCGTCCTTGAAGAAGCCCGACCAGCGTCCACCACTCAGGTCCGCCAGGCTGTTGACCGCCAGGCCGCCGAGGCTGTGGCCACTGACCAGGATGTCCTTGCCGGACAGGCCATTGGCCTGGGCGAAGGCCGCGACATCCCCCAGCAGCTCGCCGAAGGCCTCGCCGGCGTAGTTCTTGGCGTAGTCCTTGGGCCCCAGGGCTGCCAGCAGGTCGCTGATCAGGTCGCCGATAGAGTCGCTGATCAACGACTCCCGCGGCCCACTGGTACCGCGAAAGGCGATGCCGATGGAACTCAGGTGCCCTTGTGCATCGTACTTGCCGAGGATCTCCACCTGGGCCGTCTCATAGCCGTTCTTTTCCCCGAAGAAAGTCCCCCGGGCATCGACCTTGCCGGTATAGCCCAGTTGCTGGGCGCTGATGGTGGACCAGCCCGCCTCGTTCAGCGCCTCCTTGGCGGCCTTTTCCGAATCCGGGTTCCAGGGGATGCCGGGGATCACCCCCTGGGAATCGCTACTGCCGATCAGCGCGGTGATCAGGGTCGCCGGCAGGCCGAGGCCGAAGCCATTGTGCTGGTAGCCCACGGCAAAGCCGTTGTCGAGGTTGTGGTAGGAATACAGCGTGATGGCCATGGCATCGGTGAACAGCGCCTTGGATTCAGCCGTACTGAGGTTTTTGTAGTCATAGACACCCATGGTATTGCCTCTCTTTTGTTGGAGTTTTCAGAGATAGCTCGTGCCCCGCGAACCCGTTGCCAGGTTCGCGGGGCTGGTACAACACCTTGCATATCCGTTGCCGGGGCCTCAGAACGCCCAATCCAGGGTCAGGCCGACCCCGTGGCTCTTGTCGCGACTACCCAGCAGTGCGTTGTAGTCCAGGTTGACCCGGGCCTGGCGGCCCAGGGCGATTCCCGCCCGTGCGCCGACCACGGCCGCATCGCGATCCAGGGACAGCGCCTGGACCTTGTAGGTATCGCCCTGGCCAGCGAAGGCCAGGTGCTGGTCGGACCCGGTGGAACTCAGGTTGTGCTGCCAGCCCAGGGTGGCGGACAACTCCAGCGCCTGGCCGCCGGACAACTGCAGTTGCTTGCCGGCACGCATGCCCAGGGTCGAGAGCCAGGCATCGCGATTGTCCTGCCCTCCCTTGAGCGCGGCGGCGCCGCCATGTTCCTTGAAGCTGTCGCTGGCGATATGCACATAGGTCAGGTTGGCGAACGGCTCCAGCGCCATGCTCGGCAGCGCGACCTTCCACGCGGCCTCGCCGAACACCTGGGTGCTCTGGGCATCGCGCTTGCTCTTCTGGCGATCGGAGACCTCGTTGTACTGCAGCTCGCGCTTGGTCTCGATGCGGTGCCAGCTGTGGCTGCCGCCCAGGCTCAGGCGCACCTGCTCCAGCTCCTTGCCGGCATAGGCGCCCAGATGGTAGCTGTCGACACTGGCCGAAGAGTGACGGTCATCGCCCATGCTCAGCGAGCTGTCGCTGTAGCCGGTGAAGACCCCGACGCGGGTGTCCTCGCTCATATGCCCGTCGATACCCAGCAACATGCCGCCAATCGAACTGCTATAGCGCGCATGTCCGGAGTCACCGTCGGCCTTGCCCCAGGCTCCCAGGGCCTTGACCCACAGGCCGTTGCCCTGGCCTTGCGCTGCCGGAGCGGCGGCGATGTCCTGCTGACGGGTACGCTCGCCCACGGCATCGCGCAGTTGGCGGCTGTCGTTGAGCAGCAGGTTACCCACCGCCGGGTGGATTTCCCCGGACAGTTGATCGAAAGCCTGCTGCGCGCTGCTGGCATTGGCCGACAACAGCAGGCTCTCGTAGACCGGATTGCCCGCGCCAAGCTGATCGGCAGCCGCGGCCACCGAACGCTGGTTGGCGGTCAAGCCGACACTGGCGAAGGACGTGGCGTTGCGCTGCACGGCCAGTTGGACCCCGCTGCCGGTATAGGCCAGGCCACCCCCGAGAAACAGCGAATTGGACTGCACATTGGCGAAACCACCCTGTACCCCACCTGCGGCATCCAGGATGTCGAATTGCCGTCCCACCAGGCTCGTGGCTTGCCGGGACTGCAACGAAACCCCGGGGTTCTGCAGATCCAGGGCAAGGTTCGCACCGCCCAGGCTGACCTTGCCATCGCTGGCCAGGCGGTCGCTGCCTGCGGCGTCCACCTCCACGGCATAGGTCGAGCCCGGCTGGAAGGTCACGTCGGAACTGACGTGCAGGGTGCCGATGGAATTGCCCGGGGCCACCACGCCGCCGGCATTGGCCACCAGCGCGCCGATCCGGCCATTGCCGCCCAGCACGCCGCCGTCGTTGACCGTCACCGTCGATTGCAGCGAACCATTGACCGCCAGGCGTCCCTGGTTGACCAGGGTCGGCCCGGAATAGCTGTTGTTGCCGGTAAGCACCAGGGTGCCGATGCCCTGCTTGGTCAGGCCGCCGTGGCCGGAGATATCGTTGCTCCACAGGTCCAGCATGCAGCTCAGGTCGTTGCAACGCCGCTGGGTCGGCTTGCCGGCATCCACCAGGGCGCCGACTCCCGGCAGGTCGACCACGAACTGGCTCGGGCCGTAGCCGCCGGCGATGCGGAACTCCTCGGGAATATCCTGCTCGGTAACCAACATGCCCGGGCCACGGATGCCCTTGTCCAGGTTGATCATGCCCCAGCCGTACAGGGCATCGATGCCCGGCGCGCCCAGGTCGGTGGCAGTGGTACGCAGCACGCTGGCGATCTGCGCACCGCTCATGTAGGGGAAGCGCTCCATCAGCACCGCCGCCGCTCCTGCGGCATGGGGCGCGGCCATGGACGTGCCGTTCTTGTTGGCGTAGCCCAGGGTCAGGTCTTCCAGGCTGGTACCGCCAATCACCGCGCTGTAGATCCGGGTACCTGGGGCCGATACGCAGAAGCTCGCGGTATAGCCGCAGCGGGACGAGAACGTACTGATCACGTACGGATTGGCGCTGCTGGTGTCGGGGTTCTGCTGCAATGCCGCCACGGTCATCCAGTTGGGAGCGATTTGCGGGACGAAATAGCCCAGTCCGGCAATCGCATCGGGGTTGTTCAGGTTGTAGTCGTTGCCGGCGGCGAAGATGGTCAGGACTCCGCTACGGGCCGCAGCGATGGCGCCGTCATAGGCTCCGCCGGGCAAGGTGCCCAGCAACGGCTGGATCTGCGCGAACTGCGCACGGGCGTCGTCCACGGTGAAATGCGGGAAGTCCGGATTGCGCCCACCCTTGGCGAAGCGATCGGTGATGCCGATGCCCCAGCTGTTGTTGATGATCCGTGCGCCGCTGTTCACCAGGCTGTCCCAGCCGGCCTTGTACACCGCGCCATCGTTGCCCAGGACGATGCCGTCCTCGGGGCCGGGGTCGCCGTTGTCGGCGCTGATGATCTGCGCGTCATAGGCTACGCCATGCATCTCTACGCCATCACGGTTGCCAGCGGCGATGCCGCCGACGTGGGTGCCGTGGGAACCCAGCTTGCCGTCCGAACCCACCGACGGGCTGCCGTCATAGCGGAAGGCATCGCCGGCCTTCACCGGGATGTAGGGGTCGGTGTACTGGCGGGTGCCACTGGTGATGAGGGTCACGATCTTGTCCTTGCCGGCGAACTCCGGGTGCTTGGCATACACCGGTTGGTCGAAGATCCCCAGCTTGACGTCCTTGCCGCTGTAGCCGGCGGCATAGGCGCTGTCGGCGTTGATCGCCCCCAACCCCCAGTCGGCCTTGAATTCACTGCTGCGCCAGCTGCTGGCATCGCCCAGCCTTCCAGTCTCGACGTAGGGCGCGGCCTGGGCCGTGCCCACTAACGCTGCCCAACCCACCAGCACTCGCCCCAGTGGGGCCAGGGACCAGCCCTGCCCGAGCGCGCGGTCATCCTTTCTGACTTGCTTCACTACGACCTTCCTTAGCTGCATTGATGAAAAACTGCGTTGGTCAAACTCCGTATTGCGACGCCTGGCTGGCAAGCCCATGGGCTCGCCAGTGCCACGGCGCTTCAGAAACGCCACTGCAGGTTGAGCCCTGCTCCATGCTGTTGCTCACGACTGGCCAGGCGTCCCTGGTAGTCCAGGCTCAGATCCAGGTCACGGGTCAGCCCGACCCGGGCCTGCAGGCCCACCAGCGCGGCGTCGCGCAAGGCCGGCGCGGCTTGCACCCGGAACGGCAAGTCGCTACCGGCAAAGGCCAGGTGCTCGCGATCCTGGGTCCCGCTCAGGCGGTGCTGCCAGCCCAGGCTCGCCGCCAGTTGCAGGTCCTGTTGCGGGCCCAGTTGCCATTGCTGGCGCCCACGCAAGCCCAGGGTGCTGAGCCAGGCATCACGCTGCTCGTCACCGGTATGCAATGCCGCAGCGTCGCCCTTCTCGTGGAAGGCATCGCGATCCAGGTGCTGGTAGGTCAGGTTGGCGAAGGGTTCCAACTGTACCGCCGACAACGCCAGGCGATAGGCCGCCTCGGCGAACAGCTGCTGGCTGCGGGCATCGAGCCGTGCGCGCTGGCGGCCGGACACCTGGCCATAGTCCAGGTCACGCCGGACCTCGGCGCGGTGCCAGCTGTAGCTGCCGCCCAGGCTCAAGCGCCACTGGTCCAGGTCGTGACGGGCATAGGCGCCAAGGTGGTAGCTGTCGACCGTGGCCCGGGAGTGGCTGCCGCCCATGCCCAGGGAGCTGTCGCTGTAGCCGGCGGCAAGGCCGGCCCGGGTCTGCTCGTCGAAGTCACGGTCCAGGCCCAGCAGCAGGCCGCCCAGGGAACTGCTGTAGGATTCGCTGCCCTGCACGCCCTCGATCCGCCCCCAGCTGCCCAGGCCCTTGAGCCAGAGCTGGGCACCCGACTCGCCCGATGTGGTGCCAGTGGCGTTGGTCTGCGGGGCCCCACCTTGCGCACGCTCGCCCAGCGCATCGCGTACCACCGCGCCCTGGCTGAGCAGCATCGAGTCCAGCGCCGGGTAGATCTCCCCGGCCAACTGCCGCAGGCCATCCCGGGCCTGGTCCGCCGAGGTCGAGAGCAACAGGCTTTCATACACGGGGTTGCCCGGCCCCAACCGCTCCACGGCGCCGCCGCTGGCGCGCTGGTTGGCCGTGGCCCCGACACTGTCGAAGGTCGCGGCGCTGCGGGTCACGTCCAGCTGCACGCCGTTGGCCGAATAGTCGAGCAAGGTCCCGAGGAACAGGTAGCCGGGCTGGACCTGGGCGAAGCGCCCGTTGACTCCGCCCGCGGCCTGCAAGATGTCGAACTGGCGCCCCACCAGGCTCGCCACCGGACCGCCGGCCAGCAGGTTCGGCTGGGCCTCGGGCACCAGGCTGAGATTGGCGCCAGCGATACTGGCCTGGCCGCCAACCACAAGCCGGTCGCTGGCCGTGGGCGACAACTCCACCCGATAGGTCGAGCCCGGCTGCAAATCCAGGTTGCCGGCGACATTCAAGGTACCGATGGAATTACCCGGGGCCACCACGCCCCCGGCGCTGGCAGTCAGGGCAGCGATCCGGCCGTTGCCGCCCAGGGTGCCGCCGGCGTTGACCGTCACCGCCGACTGAAGGTTGCCATTGACCGCCAGCAACCCGCCATCGACCCGGGTCGGACCGCGGTAGCTGCTGTCCCCCGCAAGCACCAGCCAACCGGCGCCGGACTTGACCAGGCTGCCCTGGTAGACCCGTTGCGCGGCGGCCGCGTCCCGGGCCATGCCCAGGGCGTAGTCAGTGCGATCCTGCTGGCTGGCTCCCGCTGCCAGGCCATTTTCCCAACCGCGGTCCTTGAGGGTCTGCTGCCAGGCTTGGCGTTCCGCGGCATCCTCGGCTTGGCGCTGCACCAGGGCCTGGTCGGAGATCCCGTTGCTCCAGATATCGCCCTGCCCACGTCCCAGGTTGACATCGAATTCCCCCAGCAACTGCCCGGGGCCGTGCAACGCCCGATCCAGGTCCGGCACCCCCCAGCCCACCAGGTTGCTTGGCCCCTGGGTCGGCGAGCCATCGAGCTGGCGCGAGGTGGTCAGCAGCACTTGCAGGGCCTGCTGGTTGTTCAGGTAGGGATAACGCTCCATCACCAGGGCCAGGGCCCCGGTGGCATGGGGTGCGGCCATCGAGGTGCCGTTGTAGGTGGCATAACCGCCACCCGGCACGGTACTGGTGATCGCCGCGCCCGGGGTGGCCAGGCACCAGTACTTGGCGATGCCGCACTGGTTGTATTTCTGCTGGTTGTTCTTGTCCAGGCCCGACACCGCCAGCCAGTGGCCTTCCAGCTCCGGCTGGAAGTACGGCAGCGCCGAACGCACACTGGCATTGGCATAACCACTGTTGCCGGCGCTGAACACGTTGATCACACCGCGGCGCGCCACGTCGCCGGCGGCGTCGAGCCAGGTGTCCTGCTGGAAATGCTGGGCATAGGCCGCGCGCAAATCACCCAGGGTCTGGTAGCTGACGTCCTTGGGCTGGCTGCCCCAGCTGTTGTTGATGGCCCGCACCCCGGCATCCACCAGGGCGCCGTAGACCGCCTTGAAATAGCGCGGATCGGGGTCGGTGCCGAATAGCAACTTGTCGTTCTTGTTGGTGTTGCCCACATACACCTGGGCATTGAAGGCCACGCCATGCATGCCCACGCCGTCACGGGCCGCGCCCATGGTGCCGGTGACGTGGGTGCCATGGCTGTCGTTGGCGCCATTGAGTATCCCGGACACGCTGAACGGGGTGCCGTCCAGGTACTGGCCGGTGGCGGTAACCGAGTGAAAACGTCCGGGACTGGCCTCGGGGTGGGCGGCATCGAACCCCGAGTCCAGGGCACCGATGCTGACCCCGGCGCCGGTGATCCCGGCGGCGTAGGCCTGGTTCGCCTGCATGCGCTCCAGGCCCCAATCCTGCTGGTATTCGGCCGAACGCCAACTGGCGGGGTCGCCCAGGCGGCCGGACTCTTGATAGGCCGCCGCAGCCGACAGCGGCAACCCGGTGGCGAACGCCAGGCACAGGGTGCCTGTCAGCGTCTTGAGCTGATCACATCTCACATCCATGTCGATGACTTCTCTTGTTTTTGTTGTCGGACCGCCCATTCCGGGTCGATCGGTGTGTCGCTGCATTGCCTGGCCGCAAGCCCGCGGCCCTATCGAGCCGGAGGCGGTCGCCCGCCCCTGGCCTGTTACTTGGACTTCAGGCGAAAACGAAGCTCGAGCCGTTGACTCCCTCCATGCCGACGCCCAGCAGCGTCACCGAGTAGTCGCCCACCTTGAGCAAGGTGTCGCCACCGCTCTGGGACAGGTGCTGGCTGTAGTCGAAATGGCCATCGACACCCGGCACTCCCATGAACACCAGCTTGTCGCTGGCCTGGTAACCGTGGATCAGGTCATCACCGAAGTTGCCGCTGAACAAAAAGGTATTCACCCCGCCACCACCGGACTGCATCACGTCGTTGCCGCTGCCACCGACGAAGGTCACGTTGGGTCTGTCGCTACCCAGGAAGTCGTTGCCATCATGGCCGAACAACCAGTCGCCATCGACCCCGGCCAGCAGGGTGTTGCCATAGCCATCGCCATTGAGGGAATGGTTGTAGGCGTACCACGCCTGGCCGTCGAACATGCCGTCGGCGCTGAGGCTGTAGGTGACGTCCCGACCGCCCCACTGCCAGAAACTGCCCTGCTCGTGGCTGACCAGCGCGCCGATATCGCGGGTCATGCTGATACCGCCGTAGGCATCGCGGATGTACAAGGTGCCGTCGCCGTCGTTGGCGATGGAGAAGTTCTGCAAGGGTTGGCGCAGCTCCAGCACGTTATGGCCCTGGCCACCGTGGATGATGTTGTAGCCGCCGTCATCGCGGAACCGATCATCGCCGGCGCCGCCATCCAGGTAGTCGTTGCCCTTGCCGCCGCGCAGCAGGTCGTTGCCTTCGGTGCCGATGATGAAGGTGCTGCCGCTGTGCTGCTCAGAGTAGAGGTTGAGGTCCTTGACCCAGACCTGGTCGCGCTTGCCCTCGGACAGGTTGGAGATCACCACCGTGGAATCGCGACTGGTCAGGTCATAGAAATCCGAGGCGATCAGGCGATTCAGGCCCGCGGCGTAGTCCACCGCACTATGGGCCGACCAGGACGCGGGGTTGAGGATGCTCTGGGGCACCAGCTTGCCCAGCAGCGACGAATAGTGATCGGTGAAGCTGACGATGTTGTTGGTCGCCGACTCCTGGGGCCGGTCATGGGTGCCCAGGGATGAGCCGTTGAAATGGGTACCGTCCAACACCCGGAATACCGGATCGTTCTCATAACCGATGTTCAGCACCTGATGACTGTCGGCGCTCTGGGTCGGCGAGGCGAAGGCCACATAGTTGGCATCCTTGAAAAAACCGCCCCAGTGCTCGCCGCTCATGGCCGCCAGGCTGTTGACCCCCAGCCCGCCCAAGCTATGCCCGGTGACCAGCACGTCCTTGCCGGCCAGGCCCTGGGCAGCGGCGAAGGCAGCGACCTTGCCCAGCAGGTTGTCGAAGGCCAGGCGGCTGTAGTTGTCGGCAAAGCCCGGGGAAAACGCCGCCTGCAGGTCGTTCACCGCATCGGCCAGGCTGTCGGTGCCGCGAAAGCTGATGCCGATGGACAGCAACTGCCCACTGGCGTCGTACTTGCCGAGGATCTCCACCTGGGCATCGCTGACCGAGGCTTGCTCGCCGCAAATGGTGCCCTGGGCGCTGACGTTGCCCTCATAGCCCAGCTGCGTCGCGCTGATCGGCCGCCAGGATGTGCCCGGCAAGGGCTGCCCCGTAGGGGATGAGGCGTACAGGGCCAGGTTGATGGCGTCGCTGTACTGGGCTTTACCGGCACTGCCAAGGGCGTTCTTGTAATCGAAGATGCTCATCTGCTTTCTCCTTTTTCATCCCTGTGCCCGCGTCCTTCGGCAAAGGCCTAGGGCACCGCGCGTTGACCGAAGGCCTCGTCGACCCGGGCCAGGTCAGCTTCACGCAGGGTTCCTGCGTAGTAGTGCAATTTGGTCCAGGCCATCAGGTAGTCGTAGCGGGCCTGGGCCAGGTCG
Source organism: Pseudomonas sp. B6(2017) (assembly GCF_002112765.1). NCBI lineage: Bacteria > Pseudomonadati > Pseudomonadota > Gammaproteobacteria > Pseudomonadales > Pseudomonadaceae > Pseudomonas > Pseudomonas sp. B6(2017). The sequence goes on from NZ_NEIQ01000012.1 coordinate 162,844, forward strand.
CGTCGGGTGGTGTACAGCTGCTGCTCGGCGTTCAGCGCGTCGAGGTTGACCCGCTCGCCCCCCAGGATGCTCTGCTTGGTGGAGACCACCAGCGCCTCGGCCGAGGTCAGGGCCTTCTGATAGGCACGCAGCTTGTTCACCCCTGATAGACAGGCACTGAATTGCCGGCGCAGTTCAATCAGGGTTTCCCGGGTCCTGCCGTCCAGCTCGTACTCGGCCTGCTCCATGTTGCGACTGGCCTGGCGCGTCGAGGCCGAGACGCCGCCACCGGCATACAAGGGCATGCTGATCTCGATACCGATGGTGTTGGTGTCGTAGCGCTGGTTATAGGTGTTGCCGCTCTCCGATTCGTTCTTGCGCGACATCGCGTAGGCGCTGAGCCTGGGCAGGTGTCCGGCGCGGTTGCGTTCCACTTCGTAGCGGGCCACCTCCACCCGCTGGCGCTGGGAAGCCAGCATCGGGTTGTTGCTCAGGGCCATTTCGTGCCAGCTGTCGTAGTTGGCCGGGCTCAAGGCGAACGACTGGAAGCCCTCCTGCAGCGGATCCAGGTCACGCACGTCGATGGCCGGTTCGCCAATCAGCGCCGCCAGCTCGCGCAGGGCCGCGTCTTGCTCGTCCCGGGCCTGGATCTCCTCGGCGGTGGCCAGCTCGTAGCGCGACTCGGCCTCGAGGATGTCGGTACGGGTGCCCTCGCCCTGCTCGAACAGATGGCGGTTCTGCTGGAATTGCTGGTCGAAGGCCTTCTTCTTGGCCAGGGCGATGTCGATCTGGTCTTGGGCGAACAAGGCCTTGGTGTAGTAATCCAGGACCCGCACCAGCAGTTCCTGGCTCTTGCTGCGAAAGTTCTCGTCGGCGAACAGCGCCTGGGCCACGCCCTTGCGGTAGTTGGCGTAGGCCTCGTAGTCCAGCAAGGGTTGCTGCAGGGTCAGGGACGAGCCATAGCTGTCGTAGTTGCGTTTATCGGTCTGGCTACCGCCCCGGGGGTCCGGATAGGTGGCCTTGGAATTGTTGTGGCCCTTGTTGTAGCTGTAGCTCAACTTGGGCAGCAACCCGGCCCGACCGATGATGCGGTTCTCGAGGCCGGCGTCGCGTTCCTTGATGGCGCCAAGGAACACCGGGTCGTTGCGCAGCGCCAGTTCGTAGACCTGGAACGGCCCCATGGCCTGGGCTCCCTGGCACACCAGCAAGGACAAGGTTGCAGCGAGGATGGAAAACTTACTCATGCGACGCGACATCCTTATTCTTCGGTCAGGGCGGAACCAGCCCGGTCGATCAGGGGCTTGAACAGGTAGTTGAGCAGCGAGCGCTCGCCGGTACGCACGAACATCTCGGCCGGCATCCCGGGCTTGATCATCAGGCCGTCGAGTTTTTCCATGGCCTGGTCGCTGACGCTGCTGCGCAGCACGTAGTACGGCATGCCGGTGCGCTCATCGATCATCTGGTCGGCCGAGACCAGGCTGACCTCACCGGAGACCCGGGGGGTGCGGCTCTGGTTGAAGGCCGTGAACAGGATGTCCACCGGCAGCTGGGTGCCGACCTTGTCCACCAGGTTCACCGGCAGCCGCCCTTCCACTTCCAGGTGGGTGCCCTGGGGCACGATTTCCAGCAAGGTGTCGCCCTGGCGTACCACCGCGCCCTCGGTATGCACCCCAAGGTTGACCGCGATGCCGTCGGCGGTGGCGATGATCTCGCTGTGCTGCAGGTCGAACCCGGCGGATGTCAGCTGCTGCTCCAGGGTCTGGGTCTTGAGCTGGGCCTCGGCCAACTGGCTGCGCACCTCCTTCTGGTACTCCTCGCCGTGCTGCTGCAGCTTGAGCCGGGACTCGAGGATGCCCTGCTCCACCCGGCCACTTTCCCCGGTGTTCTGCGCCAGCTCCTGCTGGACCTGGGACAACTGGCGCTGATACTCCAGCAAGCGGTTGCGCGGTATATAGCCGTTGTCGGCCAAGGGTTGCAGGTTAGCCAGCTGCTGGCGCAGAGAATCGGCCTGGTTGCCCAGGTCGTTGCGGGCCCGACGCATGCCCGCCAGTTGCGCGGTGGCGCCTTCGATATTGGCGCGGATCCCCGCCTGTTCGCGCATGAAGGCCTCGCGCCGACTGCTGAACAGCTGCCGCTGGCCCTCGAGCACCAGGGCCAGGCGTGGGTCGTCGCTGCTGGTCAGTTGTGCCGGGAAGTCCACCTGCTTGAGGTTGTCGCGTTCGCTGCGCCAGCGCGCCAGGCTGGCCATGGCCATGCGGTACTGGGCCTGCAACGACTGCACGTCCGCCGCCACCTGGGTCTGGTCCAGGCGGAACAGCGGTTGGCCCTGCTTCACGCTTTCGCCTTCACGCACCAGGATCCGGCTGACCACACCGCTGCTCATGGATTGCACGGCCTTGCGCTTGCCGGACACCACCACCGTGCCCTGCACCGGGATCCCCTGGTCCAGGGGAGCCAGGGCGGCCCAGAGGAAGAAGCTGCCGGCGCCGGCCAGCGCCAGGAACCAGCCCAGGCGGGCGAAGAAACCGGCGTCGCGTTCGACCCGTTCGGGCACGTAGTCCTGTTCGATCATCATGTTGCTGTCCTTGCTCATGCGCCTTGATTCCGCGTCGGGGCCTGATACTGGCGGCTCATGCTCAAGCCGCCGGGAGCCGCTGCGGCAGGTCGCTCCCGAGGTGCTTCCGGGGCCTGGGCTTGCTGTGCGCCGGCCAGGGCCTTGAGCACTTCCTGGCTGGGGCCGAAGGCTTGCAGGCGTCCTTCATTGAGCACCAGCAGCTTGTCGGCCAGGGCCAGCACCGAAGACCTGTGGGTTACCAGCACCACGCTGGTACCCCGGGCCTTGAGCTGGGCGATCGCCGCCGCCAGGGCGCTCTCGCCCACGGTGTCGAGGTTGGAGTTGGGTTCGTCGAGCACCACCAGGCTCGGGCTGCCATACAGCGCCCGGGCCAAGGCCACCCGCTGCTTCTGGCCGCCGGACAGGCCGCTGCCGTCATCGCCCAGGATCGTGTCGTACCCCTGGGGCAGACGCAGGATCAGCTCATGCACCCCGGCCATCTGCGCGGCCTGGACCACCTGCTCCGGATCGGCCTGGCGAAACCGCGCGATGTTCTCGGCGACGCTGCCGGTGAACAGTTCGATGTCCTGGGGCAAGTAGCCGATGTAGGGGCCCAGTTCATCGCGGTTCCAGCGGTGGATATCGGCGCCATCCAGGCGCACCGTACCGGCCAGGGTCGGCCACACGCCCACCAGCACTCGGGCCAGGGTCGACTTGCCGGAGCCGGAAGCACCCAGCACCCCCAGTACTTCACCGGCATTGATGCTGAAGTTCACCTGCTGCAGGGGCGCCATGCGCCGCCCGGGCGGGCCGGCGCTGACCTGTTCGAAGCTCACCTGGCCCTTGGGCGCGGGCAGCGACATGGCGCTGTCACCCGGAGGAAACTCGCGCAGCAGTGAATCCAGCCGGTTGTAGGCCAGCTTGGCGGCGCTCCACTGTTTCCACACCGCGATCAGCTGGTCGATGGGACTCAGGGCCCGGCCCATGAGGATCGAGCCGGCGATCATCATCCCGGCGGTCATGTCGCCCTTGATCACCAGCCAGGCGCCCAGCCCCAGCACCAGGGATTGCAGGCACAGGCGCAAGGTCTTGCTCAGGGAACTGATGACCGCGCCAGTGTCGCTGGCCTGGTTCTGCAGGCCGAGAAACCGCGAGTGCACGCCGAACCAGCGCTTGCGCAAGGAGCCGAGCATGCCCATGGCCTGGATGGTCTCGGCGTTGTGCAAGTGGCTGGTGGCCAATTGCGTGGACTGCTGCGAATACCCGCTGGCCTCGCTCAAGGGCTTCTTGGTCATGGCCTCGTTGAGGAATGCCAGGGCGATCAGCAGGGCTGCGCCCGCGGTGGCCATGACTCCGAGCCAGACGTTGAAGGCGAAGATCACCAGCAGGTAGATGGGGAACCAGGGAGCGTCGAAGAATGCGAACAGCGCCGGCCCGGTGAGGAACTGGCGGATCTGGGTCAAGTCGCCCAGGGACTGTCCGGCATACCCCTCGCCGCGGGCGAGGTTGCGTTCGAACGCGGCCTGGTAGACCCGCAGGTTGAAGCGCCGCTCCAGTTGGCTGCCGATGCGGATGACGATGAAGCTGCGCAGCACTTCCAGCAGGCCGATGAAGACGAAGAAGCCCACCACCATCAGCGACAGCATCGCCAGGGTGGTCTCGTTCTGCGAAGACAGCACCCGGTCATAGACTTGCAGCATATAGATAGAAGGAACCAGCATAAGCAAGTTTATCAGCGCGGTAAAACAGCCAACGCTGATCAGGATGCCTTTATATTCGCCCAGTGCCTTGAACAGTGGTGCGGGATGAGTGTTCTTCACCATTTTTTAACCATATCCCTGAGCTGTTAATCCGCGTTCGATTGCGAGGAGACAATGTAGTACATAACTAACAAAGTGCTCTTCTTAGTTCATAAAGCCTGCGGACACAGACAATTCGGACAGCTGTTTGCAACAGCAGCCCGAACATACTCCTGTCGGTCAAGCGAAAGACCATCTAGTGGCCGTCGAATACTAGACGAACATCACCAGCCGTTAATTAGCGGCGCGCTGCAGGACTATCAGACCGTCACTTTTCAGGCGCGCCTCGTACAGGCCCTCCTGCTGGCGACTGAAAAAGATCACCCTGGAACCTTCGCGCCCGGTGATGGAGATGCCGTCGGGTTCGGGGAACCAGCCCACGGCGGCTTCACCGATCCATCTGGACAGGCATTCAGCGCCATCGCCCAGGGCCGAGCCCTGCAGCAAGTCCAGCGTGCAGGACTCGCCCGGCTGGGCCGCCTGCTGCAATTGCCAGTGTCCAACCAGCTCCGAGGGGTCCGCCAAACGCAGGCTGCTTGCCATGGTCATCGCTCCATAAAACATCGTCAGCGTCGCCAGCAGCCGCAAGGCCGCCTTGCAACTCAAGGTGTGTGGGGTCATAGGGTACTCCGTCAGCGCAGTAGAATCGCTCAGCCCCAGGGCCGATACAACAAAGGAAGGCGACGCATGTGCGTCGCCTTCCGCCTACTTCACTCAGGCGACGATGTCGCTGACTGCTGCCTGGCCGACGGTGGTGACCAGGAAGTCCGCCACGCCGTGCCCGGAGAAGTCCACCGACAGGGTGCTGACACCACCGGAGGTGGTGAGGATGGCATCACCCGCCGCGCCGGTGAAGGCGTTGACGAAGTGCAGGCCGGCGCCCTTGGTGATACCGGTCAGATCGATCTTGTCCTGGCCACTGACGAAATCCATGATCTGGTCGGCCGCACCCGGCTTGGAGTCGGTGCTGGCACCGAACACGAAGGTGTCCGAACCGGAACCGCCCCACAGCTTATCGGCACCGCCGCCACCGTAGATGATGTCGTTGCCGGCACCACCCTTGAGTTGGTTGGCGACGTTGTTACCGATCAGCAGGTCGTTGCCCGAACCACCGATGGCGTTCTCCACGGTCACGCCCTTGGCAATGGAAACGTTGCCGATCAGGCCACCAACGTCGGAGAACGAAGTCTCATTGAGGTTGATTTTCTGATTCTGGGTAAAACCGGAGAAATCCAGGGTGTCATTGCCACCACCGTCCCACACCGAGAACACCAGCTTGTCGGCCGACGAGCTCGCGCTGTAGAAATCGCGCCCGGTGTTGGAGTTGAAGCCGTAGGTGGTGTCACCGGCACGGGTGGCGTAGTTGGCTCCGTAGAGCTTCTGGATCGCCGCGATGTCATCGATCAGCGGACCGGACGCATAGGCTTCTACCCCGCCCTTGCTGAAGTTCTGGCTGGTATTGCTTTCACTCCAGTAGCTCATGATGCTGTAGCCGCGGGTGTCCTGCCCGTAGGTCGCATCCTTGTAGGTCGGGTTGCCGTTCCCGGCGTTGTAGTCGCCAGGGTGGGCCAGGCCCAGGGTGTGGCCGATCTCGTGGGTCAGGGTCTGACGGCCATAGTTGTTCAGGTCCGGGGTCTTGTTCGGGGTATAGCTGCTGTTGATCAGGTACCACGAAGTACCGTCATAACCCGCGCCAGTGCCCGGCAGGTAGGCAAATGCCGCTGCGCCATCCTGGCCGCCGCTGTAGTTGCCGAAGGTCATGTGGCCGTCACCACCGGAGGCCTTCTCGGTGAAGACCACGTTGGCCACATCGGCCCAGGATTGCATGGCCAGCACGGCCTGGGCTTTCTGCTGGGCGTTGAACTGGCTGAACCCGGAGATACCATGCTTGTTCATGGTGGCCTGGGTCGCCGAGGTCAGGAAGGTATAGGTCAGATCGATCTTGCCATTGCCGTTCAGGTCCTTGTAGGAAGCACCATCACGCAGGATCTGCGTGGCAGCCTGGTCGACCGAGAACGAAGGTTTGCCATTGACCGTGAGATTGCCGCCACGATCGTACTGGTGGCTGAAGCTATTGACCTGGTTATAAGCCGAACTTGCTGCTGCCAGTGGCACCAGTTGTTGTTCAGCTGCATCAATAGCGTCATTCACTTTTACTTTCGACATAAACACACTTCCTTGTAATCAATGGAACAGTTTTTGTCCGATAGCGACAATCCCTGGCGAGATCGTCCTATCACTCGCCCTAAGTAGGCGCAAGGAAACTGACACAATTTGAAATCGGGCGTCCACTACTTTTTTGACGTCAAATTCCACTGTTCCGCAAAACTCCAGCAAACAATGACTGCCCAGTCAAAATATTCCCTTTTCAATTGCTGGACAGCACTCATTGTCTGACAATCTACAATTTAATTATTAAATATCGCTCCTGTTGAATTATGCCGACTGTGTCTCAATTTTCTGGTACTTGCTTATTGTTCCAACCACTGAGTTGCAATGCATTCCTCAATATTTGTGGGGTCAGGGCCGGTACTTGCACGCCGTCGTCGCTGGTCATCGGCTCGCCGGCCAGCAAGGCATTGATGATCGCCTCTTCCACCGCTTCGGCGGCAGCGCTGAACAGCGGCGAAATATGGTCGTTGTTGAGCATTGCCAGCGGTGAAGTGAAGCCCAGGTCCTTGCGCGCGTAGTCCGCCGCCGGCAGGTCCCGGTTTCCCGTGGCAAAGGCCAGGAAGATATCGCCGCTGGAATCCTCGGTACCGCCGCCGGTACGTGCGATACCGACGGACGCTCTCTGGGCCAGCCGTTGGCACTGGTGCGGCAACAGCGGCGCATCGGTGGCCAGGATCACCACGATCGAGCCCATGCCCGGGGTTCCGCGCTCGGCGAAGGGCGAGACGATATCGCGCAGTTGGCGCCCTACTGGATAACCATCGACCCGCAGCTCCTCGCGCTTGCCATGGTTGGCCTGGACCAGCGCGCCGACGGTGTAGCCGCCCTGCTCCGGCGCCAGGCGCCGGGACGCGGTGCCGATCCCGCCCTTGAACTCATGGCAGATCATCCCCGTGCCACCGCCCACCGCACCCTCGTCCACCGGCCCGGATTCGGCCAGGGCCGACGCTTCGCGCACCTGCTGCGGCCCCACATGCTGGCCCCAGATATCGTTCAGCAGGCCGTCGAAGGTTTCCATCACCACCGGCATGCACCAGTACACCGAAGGATCGGCCAGTTCCTCGCGCTCCAGGGCGATCAGCGCATCGCGCACCACGCCCACGCTATGGGTGTTGGTGATGGCGATCGGCGTGGTCAGGGTGCCCGCCTCGCGGATCCATTCCAGGCCCGTGGCATCACCATTGCCATTGAGTACATGGCAACCGGCGAAACACGGCTGCAGGCGCGCATGCCCGGCGCGCGGCTGGATCAGCGTGACGCCGGTGCGCACCTGCTTGCCGTCGATCTCGGTCTTGAGGGTGCTGTGGCCGACCCGCACCCCCGGAACATCGGTGATCGCATTGAACGGGCCGGGTGTTCCCAGCCCCAGGCTGATGCCCGCTTGACGTGCTCGCATAACCACTCCTTACAGTTTCTGGAACGCCGGGCTGTACCGGCCATTGGTGCAGTAGAGGATCACCGACAGCGCCAGCAGGCCGATGATCACCATGATGTCGCGCAGGGACGCATCGAGAAACAGGTTGACCAGCAGGTACCCGGCACCGATCACCGCCAGCAGGGCCGGCAACGGCCACAGCGGCATGCGATAGGGATGCTCGCGATCGCGTAGCAACACGCGGCTCATCAGTGCGCTCAGAGCCACCACCAGGTACACCAGCATGATCAACAGCACGCTGAAGGACGTCAGGTCCGCCAGGTTCGAGCTGAAGCTGAGCACCGCCGAGGGAATCGCCAGGAACAGCGTGGCCAGCCAGGGCGAATCCCAGCGCGGATGAATGCGGGTGAACAGGCGATTGATGCCTGGCGTCCACAGGGCATCGCGACCGCTGCTGAACACCACCCGGCCGATCTGGATGACGATGGCGACGATGGCGTTGAACACCGAGAGGAAGATCCCGGCGCTGACCACCCGGGCCAGGGTTTCGTTGCCATGGCTGGTGAGCAGGTAGCCGATGGGATCGGGGCTGGCGAGCATCTGGCTCAGCGAAGGCGCGCCGATGAGCAGCGCGGTGAGCGGCACCAGCTCGATGATCACCACCAATACCAGGGACCAGAGCACCGCCTTGTGCACCCCGCGCCCGCCGCACTTCATGTCTTCGGCCAGCAACACCGCCGGACCGTAGCCGTTATAGGAGAACAGGCCGATGCCCACCGCGCCGATCACCAGGGCCCAGGGCGCCAGTTGCAGCACCCCATGGTCGACGATCTGCGGCTGCAGCAGGATGCTCACCGGCTGGCTGGCGTTGCCGAACCCCAGCCAGACGATCACCAGCAACGCCGCCACTTCCAGCAACAGGCAGGTGCCGGTGATCCAGGCATTGAGCTTGATGTTGAGAATCCCCAGCAGGTAGCTGCAGGTGACGATCACCAGCGCCACGGTCTGGGAATCGTACTGGGTGCCCAGGGCATTGTTCAGGTAAGTGGCGGCACCCGTGGCCAGTACCGGCGGGATGAACAGCAACATCACCAGCACCGTGAGGAAGGTCGCGTAGCCGGCCAGTCCGCCGAACACCCGCTTGGCATACACATACTCGCCGCCGGCGCTGTTGTGGGCCCGGCCCAGTTCGGCGTAGCAGAAGGCGAACATCAGCGCCAGCAACCCGGCCATGACGAAGGCCAGGAATACCCCGCTGCCGGCTTGGTGGATGGCGAAGGGGGCGATCACGAACACCGAGCTGGCGGGGGTCACGCCAGACACGGTGATGGCCACCACATCGAACACGCTCAAGGTGGGTTTCAGCGCGCCATCGGGCGCGGAGGGAGAGCTCATATCGTTATCCTCGTGCTTATTGTTGGTCTGAGGCAGGAACGAGATTCATCGGGCGGGTGCGCTCTGGGTCGCACTTGACCGCAGCTACTCTAGGCAGTGGCGCGATGGCGAGAAATTCCCCTATTGGAGTACTCCCCCTTGACGGCATCCGGCAAATCGACGAAACCCTGCCAGGACACTTGCAATAGACCTTGGAGTAAAACCTTTGAGTAACCTGTTCAGGGAAGTCGGCCTGCACGCCAGCCTGGGGCGTACCCTCTCGCTGATCGGCCACCCACGCCTGTGGAAGCAGTTGATCCTGCTGTTGCACCAGGCCACGCCGTTCGACAACGCCCTGGCGATCTTCTACCCGGTGGACGGCCCGCCCCGGGCGCTGGAGGAGTACGACGCCGAACCCAGCAGCAAGCCGGCGTCGATGCTCACCTACCTCAATGGCCTGTATCTGCTGGACCCGTTTTTCCAGGCCTGTCGCGAGGGCTACCCCAGCGGCCTGTACCGTCTCGAAGAAGTGGCGCCGGACCACTTTCGCCAGAGCGAGTACTTTCTCAACTACTTTCACGACAACGTGCTGGAGGACGAAGTGCAGTTCATCCTGCAACTGCCTGGGGCCGGCACCCTGTCGCTGTCGCTGGGCAGCCAGCGGTTGTTCAGCAGCGAAGCCATCGGCCAGCTCACCACCTTTGCCGCCTGGGTGCTGCCCCTCATGGAACAGCACTGGCAGCACAGCCAGGCCCGCCCACAGCTGCCGGCCGCCGAGGAAATGGCCAGCCAGATCCGCGATGCCCTGAGCCATTTCGGCAGTGGCGTGCTGTCGGAGCGGGAACTGGAGATCGCCCGGCTGATCCTGCGCGGATTTTCCTCCAAGGCCATGGCCGAACGCCTGAAGATCTCCCCGGACACCGTCAAGGTCCACCGCCGGCACCTCTACGCCAAGCTGGACATCTCCAGCCAACCGGAGCTGTTCTCGTTGTTCATCCAGTCCCTGGGCCACGACCTGGAAAATCCCTGAGCTTGCGAGGCTGCGACAAGGCCCGCAGGGCCTTCTGGAAATCGCCTCGCCCCACCGACGCCGGCGGCAAAACGCCCTCAGGCATTCAATGAACGCGCGCGGTAGTCCCGGGGCGACTGCTCGAAGTGTTTCTTGAAGGTGCGGCTGAAATGCGCCGAATCGGTGAAGCCCCACTTGAAGGCTATATCGGTGATCGATTCGTTGCGCAGGTGCGGATTGCTCAGGTCCGCCGCACTGCGCTTGAGCCGCGAACGCTGGATGAAGCGACAGACACTGTCGCCCTGCTCCTCGAACAGTCGGTACAACTGGCGCACCGAGATGTTCAGCTGGCCGGCCAGGGCCACCGGGGTCAGCCCCGGCTCGTTGAGCGATTGCTGGATCAGTTGCCGGGCCTGCTCGCGCAGGCACTGGCCATGCAGGGTTTCATCGTGACCGGCAAGGCTGTCGGCGGTCTGGCGCAGGGTCGGGCCGAGCAAGGCGATCAGCGCCTCCTGCAAGGCCTGGCCCTCCTGTTGCGCCGCACAGCCATGCAGGTCGCCGGCGCAGATCTGCTCCACCAGCAGGCGCATCAGCCGGCCACTGGCGCAATTCTGCGACAACTTGCCGAACTTGCGTTGTTGGGCCGGCAGGTGCCGGTAGACCTCCTCCCGGCACAAATGGAACGAGGCATGCTCGATCAAGCCATGGGGCACGATTTCGCAAGCGCCGGCGGAATCCAGCAAGGCCATGTCGCCAGGCGCCAGTTCCACGCTCTCGCCATCCTGGCTCAGGCGCGCATGGCCGCTACGCTGGACGATCAGGAAACAGTGCCGATCGTCGGCCTGGTCGGCCCGGGTGCCTTGCCGGGAAATCAGCCCGGCATTGGTGCGGATCTGCGCCACCTCCAGCCCGGCATAGTCCTGCAAGCCCACTTCGCCGATGAACAGCGCGGGGTTGTGCGCCGGGCGGGCATCGAAACGACCGCAGACGCCCTGCAGGGCGCCCAGCCAGGAACTGAAACTTTGGGAAGCAAGCACTGTGCACCTCCAGGAGCCGGTTCGGGCCGCCATTGTTTTTATGGCGATATCATTAACATGTTATCTATTTGCCAGGCAAGGCGCCCGGCAGCAGGAATAACCTGTCACGGCTCGAGCAGGGGTCGTGCCAATGGACGCTTCAGTAATCCGCCAGCAAGCGCTGCAGATGACCGAGGCTGCCCAGCAGCGCCTCTCGTTGCACAGCATTCAAACGGATATAGCGGCGCATGCCCGGCAGGCGATTGACCACCTCGCTGGCGCCGAAGTGCTCCAGGCGCACCTGCCAACCCTGGTCATCGCGGTGCAGCTCCAGGCGCTTGAAATCCAGGGGCAGCAACTCGGCCAGCAGCTGTGGGTCCTGGCACAGGCGCTGGAGAAGGGGCGCCCAGCCGGCCTGCTCGCCGTCACGCACGCGAGCGGCAAGCCCCTGGCGGCGAATTGCCCCGGTATGGCGCAAGCTGATGCGCGCCCGACCCGGGCCGGCAGCGGGCACCCGCATCTGCCATTGGCACACCACGATATGCATCAGGAACTGCGCCTGGGGGCACTCCGCCACTTCGAACTCCAGGCCGCGCCGAGGGCAACGAAAGCGCCCCTGGGCTGCGCCCTGGCCAACATAGTCGAGCCCCGCCAAATCCCGGCGCAACTGGCCCAGGGTCAGCCCCGGGCGATAACCCGAGGGTGGCCGGTGCCACAGTTCAAAGAGGTTTTGTCGCCAGCTTGAAAGGTTCATCGGCCACCTCCTGCCGAGGGTTCGGGAGATCTTCCGGGGCCAGGCCCAGGGCCTGTTCCAGCACATCTTCCACCGGTACCGGGCGAAACGGATTGACCTTCTGCACCACCAGGGTCCAGACCAGCGCATACGCCGCGGTCAGGCCCAGCATGCTGCCGAACGGCAAGTAGATGTCCCTCGGGTTCATCCCCGGTGGAGTGATGAACCACATGCCCAGCAGGATGCCCACCGAAGAAAGGATCTGCGGCAGCGGGAACCACGGCGACTTGTAGGGCCGTGGCAGGTCCGGCCGGCGAATGCGCAGCATCACCACCGACAGCGTGACCAGCAGATACGCCGTGCTCCAGGCACAAACCGCCGCCAGCACCAGGTGCATGATGCTGTCGGTGCTGCCGCCCAGCCACCAGGCGTGCAGGCAAGGAATCAGCACCGCCACGGCGATGCACAGCAATGGCGTCTTGAAGCGCGGATGCAGGTAGGTGAATACCTTCGGCAAGGCGCCGTCCTGGGCCATGCCATAGAGGATGCGCGGCAACCCGGCCATCAGCGTATTGATGGTAGCGGCACCGGCGAACAGCAGGCCGATCCCCAGCCAGATACGCCCGAACGGCCCCATGATCTGCTCGGCGAAATGCGGGATGGCCATGGGTGTCTCCAGCAGATGCACGCTGCCGTCCTCGCTCAGGGCGACGTTGGCCACCTGGCGCTTCATCGCCGCGCCATAGATGAACATGCACACCGCCACCCCCACCAATCCCAGGGCCATGGCCCGGGGAATGGTCCGCGCGGCCTTGCGTACGTCCGGGGTCAGGGGCGTGACGAACTCGCAGCCGACGAACATGAACATCGCCATGCCTACCAGGGACAGGATGGTGGGCAGGTCGGTGCCCACCGTGGAAGCGCCGAACCAGCCATCGAGCTGCACCGCCGGGGCCTTGAGCACGCCCATCACGCCGAAGATGATCAGGGTGCTCCACATGCCGAATGTCAGGATCACCTCGGCGCGGCTGAAGGCCGTGATCCCCACGGCGTTGAGCAGGCCGAAGAACAACACCAGCCCCACCCCCACCAGCCAGGCGCTGCCGCTCTGCTCCAGCAGGGTATTGAGGGACTCGAAATTGACCAGGGCCATGACCCCGCTGAGGATGGTTTCCGCGGTGCCGGCGAACACGTGGACGATCAGGTAGGCCGACAGGGTGCCGGTGATGGCGAAGAAACGCCCCAGGCCGCAGGCCAGGTAGTCATAGACCGAACCGTTGGTGGGCAACAGGCAGGCCGCCTCGGCGAAGGTGGTGGACTGCGCCAGCATCATCAGCAGGGCGATCACCATGGCCGCGGCGAAGGCCCCGCCGCCGATGCCGAAACCGGTGGTGGCGGTGAGGATCACCGGGCTGGCCATGATCAGGCCCACGGCACTGGCCAGGGCCGTGGGAAAACCGACGACACCCTGGTGCAGGTGCCGGTTGAGTCTGTCGTTGAGCGACATGCTGGTAAACCTCGAAAGCATGGGTTGATGATTATTGTTCTAGGCATTTCAAGGGCACGCGCGGCCGCCATGCTCGGCTGTCTGGCGCAGCCTGGAGTCGTCCCGCAGGGCTGGCCTGCGAGGTCTGGCTCAATAGCAGGCCGTTGAAAAACGTAGGCGAGGCAACCAGCGCAAGGCGAAAACAGGCGAAAAAGCGCAGTTTACGAGTGGTAAATGAGCATTTTGAGCCTGTTTTCAACGCAGCGATGGCAACGCAGGTAGTTTTTCAACGGCCTGATAGGCGATGCACACCGACTTGTTCTCGGTGTAGGCCTCGATGGCCGCATGGCCCATCTCGCGACCGATACCGGACTGCTTGTAGCCACCGAAGGGCATCGATGGGTCGAGCATGTTGTGGGTGTTGACCCAGACCGTACCAGCCTTGATCTGCGGGATCAGCTGCATGACCTGCCCCAGGTCGTTGGACCAGATGCTCGCGCCCAGGCCGTACTGGTTGTCGTTGGCCAGCGCCACCACCTCTTCCAGGGTGTCGAAAGGCATGGCGACCACCACCGGGCCGAAGATTTCCTCGCGCACCAGCTGCTGTCCGGACTGCACATCGGCCACCACCGTGGGCCTGACATAGAAGCCGCGCTCGCCAAAGGGCGTTCCACCACACAGCACCCGCGCGCCCTCCTCGACTCCGCGCTCGACCATCTGCAGTACCCGGCGCTGCTGCTTGGCCGAGACCAGCGGGTTGATCTGCGCCTGTTCGTCCAGGCCCGGGCCGATGCTCAGCGAGCCGGCAATGGCCACCAACCGGTCGAGCACCTGCTGATAGATGCCGCGCTGGATGTACAGCCGCGAACCAGCAGTACAAACCTGGCCCTGGTTGAAGAAGATCGCCGCACTGGCGCCAGCGGCAGCGGTGTCCGGGTCGCAGTCATCGAGCACGATCACCGGCGATTTGCCACCCAGTTCCAGGGAAAATCGAGTCATGTTGTCCACCGCCGCATGGCCGATCAGCTTGCCCACCTGGGTGGAGCCAGTGAAGGCCAGCTTGTCGATGCCCGGATGGGCCGCCAGCGCCGCCCCGGCCCCGGCACCAGTGCCGGTCACCACGTTGACCACCCCGGGGGGGATTCCCGCCTCCAGGCACAACTGGCCCAGGCGCAGCGCGGTGAGCGGGGTCTCGTCCGCCGGCTTGAGCACCACGGTGCAACCGCAGGCCAGGGCCGGGACGATCTTCCAGATGGCCATCAGCAGCGGGAAGTTCCACGGCACGATGGCCCCCACCACGCCCACCGGCTCCGGCACCGTGTAGGCCCGGTACTGCGCGCCGGGCACTGCGGCGATGGACACATCCAGGCTCTTGCCCTCGATCTTGGTCGCCCAACCGGCCATGTAGCGGGTGAACTCCGCCGCCGCGCCCACTTCCAGGGCCCGGGCCAGGTGGATCGACTGGCCGTTGTTGAGGGTTTCCAGTTGCGCCAGCTCCTCGCCATTGGCCTCGAGCAAATCCGCCAGTTTCAGCAACAGGCGTTCGCGATCGGCCGGGCGCTGGGCTTTCCAGCTACCTTCGAAGGCGCGCCGGGCAGCGCCCACCGCCAGGTCGATGTCGGCCTGGGCGGCCATGGCCACTTCGGTCAATTGCTCGCCGGTGGCCGGGTTATGGACCGGCATCCGCGCCCCGGAGAGCGCCGGGCGGCTATGGCCGTCGATCAGCAGGCCGTGCTGGCTGTCTATGAATGCGGCGACACGTGGGTCGATGGCAACGCTCATCTTCAATCCTCATGGTTGTACCTGTTGACCGAGACTCTGAGCCCAAAGCCCGATGCCGTCTTGATCCTGGCTGCCGCAAAACTTGGCGCTGGCTGCCAAGCCCGACAGCCTCGACAAACACCTGGCAGCCTGGATCAAATGCCCTGGCACACAGAGGCAAGCAACACGTCGGCCAATCGCGCCCTAATGGCCCCAAGCTGTTCGAGCCCTATCAGGAGATCCAACGTGAGCCAAACAAGCCATTTCTGGCATCCCATGCTGCACCCCAAAGAGATGAAGCAACGCGAGCCGATCCGCATCGTGCGCGGCGATGGCTGCTATGTGTACGACGACCAGGGCCGTCAACTGGTGGATGGCGTGGCCGGGTTGTGGAACGTCAACGTTGGCCACAACCGCAAGGAAGTGAAGGCGGCCATCACCGCCCAGCTCGACGAGCTGGAGTACTTCCAGCTGTTCGACGGAGTCAGCCATCCCCGCGCCGAGGAGCTGTCGCGGGTCTTGATGAACCTGCTGGAGCCTGAAGACATGCGCCGCGTAGCCTTCAGCTCGGGCGGCTCGGACGCCATCGAAAGCGCCCTGAAGCTGGCTCGCCAGTACTGGAAGCTCGAGGGCCAGGCCGATCGCACCAAGTTCATTTCCCTGCGCCAGGGCTACCATGGCACCCACTTCGGTGGTGCTTCGGTCAACGGCAACACGGTGTTCCGGCGCAACTACGAGCCGCTGCTGCCCGGTTGCTACCACATCGACACCCCGTGGCTGTACCGCAACCCCTACAGCCAGGACCCGGAGGAGCTGGGCAAGATCTGCGCCGACCTGCTGGAGCGGGAAATCCAGTTCCAGAGCCCGGACACCGTGGCGGCCTTCATCGCCGAACCGATCCAGGGCGCGGGCGGGGTCATCGTGCCGCCGGCCAACTACTGGCCATTGATCCGCGAGGTTTGCGACAAGTACGGCGTGCTGTTGATCGCCGACGAAGTGGTCACCGGCTTCGGCCGCAGCGGCTCGATGTTCGGCAGCCGCCTGTGGGGGGTCAAGCCGGACATCATGTGCCTGGCCAAGGGCATCACCTCGGGCTACATCCCCCTGGGCGCCACCGTGGTCAACCGGCGGATCGAGGAAGCGTTCGAGAAGAACGGCAACTTCACCGGCGCCATCATGCACGGCTACACCTACGCCGGGCATCCGGTGGCCTGCGCCGCGGCCCTGGCCTGCCTGGACATCGTGGTCAAGGAAGACCTGCCGGCCAACGCGGCGAAGATGGGCGACTACCTGCTGGCCAAGCTGCAGCCGTTCGTCGAGCGCTTCGACAGCGTTGGCGAAGTGCGTGGCCAGGGCCTGATGGTGGCCCTGGACCTGGTGGCCGACAAGAGCACCCGCGAGCCCATCGACCCCACCAGCGGCTACGCCAACCAAGTGGCGCAGATCGCCCGGGAACACGGGGTCATGGTGCGCCCGGTGGGCACCAAGATCATTCTCTCGCCGCCGCTGGTGATCCAGCCGGCGCAGGTGGATGTCATCGTCGACGCCCTCGCCCAGGGCCTGAGCCAGGCCCGGCGCTGACCGGCCCACCGGCGCTGCCCGCATTCGCGGCGGGCAGCGCCGGCACTCTCCAATGGCCGGCCGCCATCGCGCGGCCCGCTACCTGCGCCAGCCCCGAGCCCCTGCCCAGCGGGCAGCCAGGAGTCTTCCATGCACGCAGCCGCCATGCCCCATGAGCTGGGCCAACGCTGCATCGCCGCCTTCACCCGGGTAGTGCCCGCCAGCCTCTGCGCCTTCTACCGCATCGACCCACAACTGCAAGCCCAAGACTTCGCGCTGTACCGCATGCCCGAACAGATGCACCAGGCCTACCTGCAACGCTATCGGCGCTACGACCCGCTGCAACCACAGCTGTGCGCAGCCGCCGGACGCCCGGTGCTGTCGCTGCACATGGGCATGGCCCGCCAGGATCGTCACGACACCCTGGTGTACCAGGGCTTCCTGCAGCGCCACGGAGTGCTGGATGTGGTGGAGATCCTGGCCTGCGACAAACAGCGGCCCATCGCCGGGCTTTCGCTGCTGCGCGACGCCAGCCTGGGGCGCTTCAGCAACGATGAGCTGATCACCCTGCAAGCCCTGCAGGGGCTGCTGGAAATCGCCGCACGAGCCCCGTACCCCGAGGCCGACCCGCGCTTGGCCGGGCTGACGCCCCGCGAGCGGGAAATCGCCTGGCTGCTGCGCGACGGCGCGGACAACAAGACCATCGCCCGGCGCCTGGACCTGGGCCTGCCCACGGTCAAGACCCACCTGATCAACCTGTTCCGCAAGGTCGGCGCGGGCAACCGCACCGAACTGGTAAGCACGCTGTTCCTCTGAAACAGCCAGGACTCAACCATCCGGTTGATGGGCAGGCGCCGCACCAGGCCCGAACATGCAGCTCTACGACAACGAACAAGAGCCTTGCCATGAACCTGCAACCTGAATGGATCACCGTCGGCGCCCTGGCCGACGGGTTTGCCGGCGACAACCATATCCTCCCCGCCCTCGACGATCTGGCCGGACGCCACCTGACCCTGCACTTCGACAACGGCTGGCAGATCGAGCATCGCTTCGGCGCCGCCACCCTGAGCTGGAACAACGTCGGCGAAAGCGCCGGCGAGGAACTGGCCTACCGCGCCACCTCCGTGCGCCCCGGCCTGTACCTGGTGGATTTTCTCAAGCAGGACCAGGGCGCCACCCATTCGGTGAGCCTGGTCCTGGACCTGGAGCGCCAGTGCTTCACCGCCGTCCTCGGGCAGATGCCCAGCCGTGACGAAACCCGGACCGATCTGTTCAGTCGGGCCCTGGCCGGCGGCGAGCTGACCAGCGTCAAGGCGCAGTTCCTGCACGGCGCCATCGACGGCCCGTGCACCGCCGACACGCCACGGCACGCCCCCACAGAGGAACTGATCGGCCTGCGCAACCAGTACGTCTACAGCGCCAGCGAGGCCTACGAACACGTCTACCTCAATGCCGACTTCTACAGCTGGCAGTGCCTCAAGGGCGTCGAGCAAGGGTTGGCGGACACCGACCGCTGCCACTACTACAAGGTCGCCGAGCAACTGTACCTGTTCGTCTGGCGGGAAAAGATCGTCCCGACCCTGGGCCTGGTGCTGATCGACCTCGCAGCCGGGCGCAGCGACGGCAAGATCTTCGGCTACCAGGGCGCGGACTTCGAAAGTTTCGCCAACTTCCCGGTGGGCGCCCTGGCCCGGGTGCTCAATCGCACCAGCCATTGCTGAGCCTTTGCCACCGCACATTTTTCACAGGACCTTGCCATGACCCTGGGACTCGACCTGCAACGCGTCGCCGACTGCTACCAGAGCGAATTGCAACTGTTTGCCGAGCGCCATCCACGCTCCGGCGCCTTCTACCGCCAGAACCTCGAGCATTGGCTCTACGGTGCCCCGCTGCACTGGATGCAGCAATGGCCCGGCTCGTACCCGATCATGGTGGCCGATGCCCAGGGTGCGACCCTGACCGACTGCGACGGCCGGCAGTACGTCGACTTCGCCCTGGGCGACACCGGGGCCATGTTCGGCCACGCCCAACCGGTGGTGGCAGCAGCCATCGCCGAGCAAGCGCGGCATGGCTCGACCCTGATGCTGCCCACCGCCGACAGCCTGTGGGTCGGCCAGGAGCTGAGCCGGCGCTTCAAGCTGCCCTATTGGCAGGTCACCACCTCGGCCACCGATGCCAATCGCTTCGCCTTGCGCCTGTGCCGGATGATCACCGGCCGGCAGAAAGTGCTGGTGTTCAACTGCAACTACCACGGCAGCGTCGACGAGTCCCAGGTGGAGCTCGATGCCAGCGGCCAGATGATTCCCCGCGAAGGCGTGCATGCCAACGGCCTGCATCACGAGGCCACCACCCGCCTGGTGGAGTTCAACGACCTGCCGGCCCTGGAGGCGGCCCTGGCCCATGGCGATGTGGCTGCGGTACTCACCGAACCCTTCATGACCAACGTCGGCATGGTGCCGCCGGCGCCGGGATTCCATGATGGCCTGCGGCAACTGACCCGGCGCTATGACGTGCCGCTGATCATCGACGAGACCCATACCCTGTCCTGCGGCCCTGGCGGCTATTGTGGCGAGCATGGCCTGGAACCGGACTTCTTCGTCCTCGGCAAGTGCATCGCCGGGGGCATTCCCACCGCGGTCTGGGGCGCCAGCCAGGCCATGGCCGAGCGGATCTGGCAGGTGCTGCCGCACTTTGCGCCGGGCCAGGCGATCAACCATTTCGGCTTTGGCGGCACCCTGGCCGGCAACGCCCTGCAGATGGCCGCCATGCGCGCCACCTTCAGCGAGGTGATGAACGAGGCCAACTACCAACGCATGTTCCAGCTGGCCGAACGCCTGCGGGCCGGGGTCGAGGCGATCATCCAACGCCACCGCCTGCCCTGGCACGTGACCCGCATCGGCGCCCGGGTCGAGTACCTGTTCATGCCCCATGCCCCGCGCAACGGCGGCGAAGCCCACCATGCGCGGCACGGGCTGATCGAGGCCTACCTGCACCTGTACCTGCTCAATCGCGGGGTGCTGCTGACGCCGTTCCACAACATGGCCCTGCTGTGCCCCAGCGCCAGCGAGGAGCAGGTGGACCTGCACAACCGCCTGCTGGACCAGTGCCTGGCCCAGGTGCTGCCGGGAGCAGGTTCATGAGCGGCGAACAGGCAGGACGCATCGCCCTGGTCACCGGCTCCGGCCAGGGCATCGGCCGGGCCATCGCCCAGCTGTTCGCCGCCCAGGGCGCCAAGGTGATGCTGGCCACCCGCAGCGCCGCCTCCGGCGCCGAGACCCTGCGCCTGATCCGCGAGGCCGGCGGCTGCGCCGAGCTGCTGGCCATCGACCTGGGTACCCGGGCCGCCGCCGAGCAGGCCGTGGCCGCTACCGAACAGGCCTACGGCGGCCTCGACCTGCTGCTGCACAACGCCGGGATCTTCCCCATGCAGCGGCTCGCCGAACTGGAGGACGCGACCCTGGACAGCACCCTGGCGGTCAATCTCAAGAGCTGCTTCTGGCTGGCCCGGGCCGCGCTGCCGGCGCTGCGCCGGGCCCAGGACCCGCGGATCGTCGTGACCTCCTCGGTCACCGGGCCGCGCACGGCGATTCCTGGGCTGGCCCACTACGCGGCGTCCAAGGCCGGGGTCAACGGGTTCATCCGCGCTGCGGCGCTGGAGCTGGCGGAATACGGGATCACGGTCAATGGCGTCGAGCCGGGGTTGATCGCCACCCAGGCCACCGACAACCTGGGGGATGCCGGTGCCCTGGCCAGGCACATTCCGCTCAAGCGCCTGGGGGCGCCACAGGACATCGCCTGGGCCATGGCCTTCCTGGCCTCCCGGCAGGCCGGCTACATCACCGGGCAGACCCTGGTGGTGGATGGCGGCGCACTGCTTGCGGAGAACACCCAGATCTAGCAGGAGGTTGAAAACTACCTGCGTTGCCATCGCGGCGTTAAAAACACGCTGGTGCTCCAGCCCGGTCAAAATGCTCATTCAGGGTCTTTTGCCATTTCGCCGCGACCGCGCCGGAGCCAGTTTTAGCGCGGGGCTAGGCACGAGACGCGAAGTTTGGCCGTCCAAATGAGCG
Organism: Pseudomonas sp. B6(2017); assembly: GCF_002112765.1. Classification (NCBI taxonomy): domain Bacteria; kingdom Pseudomonadati; phylum Pseudomonadota; class Gammaproteobacteria; order Pseudomonadales; family Pseudomonadaceae; genus Pseudomonas; species Pseudomonas sp. B6(2017). The sequence goes on from NZ_NEIQ01000012.1 coordinate 183,732, forward strand.
CTCGAGGAACGAGGCGCCGCGCTAAAACCGGCCCGTCCCTTCGGGTTGCGCGACAAATGGCGCCATACGTCGTTGCAGGACTTGGCAAGGGAACGACCATTGCCTGCGTCCTACGCCTAGCCTGGCGCCATTTGACGCAGCAACGCGGTTTGCGCCGAAACGGCAACAGACCCTAGCACTCGTAAACTGCGCTTTTTCGCCTGTTTTTGCCTTGCGCTGGCTGCCTCGCCTAGGTTTTTCAACGACCTGTTGGCGGCTGGGGCTGTCAGTTGCCGCTGCGGACCTTGTTCCACAAACGGGTGCGGAGCCGGTCGATATCCAACGGCATGGCCTGCAAGGCGAACAGCTTGTCCATCATCGCCGGACTCGGGTAGATCTTGGGGTCGCCCTTGATCGCCGGATCCACCCGGCTGTCGGCTTGCTGGTTGCCATTGGCGTAATGCACGTGGTTGCTGACTTCGGCCATCACCTCTGGATGCAGCAGGTAGTCCATGTAGGCGTAGCCGGCCTTCTCATCCGGGGCGTCCACCGGCATGGCCACCATGTCGAACCACAGCGGCGAGCCCTCCCGGGGAATCGAGTAACCGATCTGGATACCGTTGCCGGCCTCCTTGGCGCGGCTTTCGGCCTGCAGGATGTCTCCGGAAAAGCCCACTGCCACGCAGATGTTGCCGTTGGCCAGGTCGCTGGTGTACTTCGAGGAATGGAAATAGCTCACATAAGGCCGGACCTTCATCAGCACGGCTTCGGCTTTTTTGTAGTCCGCCGGATTCTTGCTGTGGTGCGCCAACCCCAGGTAGTTCAGGGCCGCCGGTATCAGTTCCGGGCCGTTATCCAGGATCGCCACCCCGCACTTGTGCAACTTCTGCATGTACTCGGGCTTGAAGATCAGGTCCCAGGAATCCAATGGTGCATCGTCCCCGAGCACTGCCTTGACCTTGGCCACGTTGTAGCCGATGCCCGTGGTGCCCCAGAGGTAGGGGAAGCCGTACTGGTTGCCCGGGTCATTGACTTCAAGGGCCTTGAGCAGCACCGGGTTGAGGTTCTGCCAGTTGGGTAATTGGGTCTTGTCGAGCTTCTTCAGGGCCCCGCCCTGGATCTGCCGGGCCATGAAGTGGTTGGAAGGAAAGACCACGTCGTAACCGGATTTTCCGGTCATCAACTTTCCGTCCAGGGTTTCGTTGCTGTCATAGACGTCGTAGGTGAAACCGATCCCGGTCGCCTTCTGGAACTGGCGGTTGGTGTCCGGTGCAATGTAGTCGGACCAGTTGTAGATCTTCACCGTATCGGCGGCCTGGACCAGGGCGGCGGCCAGGCACAACGGGCTCAGCAGCAAAGCGCGAGTCTTGCGGGTCATGGAGCGATACCTGTGGTTGGTTTTGTTATTGGCAGGCAGTTGACGATCAGAAGATCAGGACGTAGGTCTTGCGCACAGTCTCAAGAATGTCCCAGGGCCCGGTGCTGTTGGCCGGCAACATCAAGGCATCGCCGGCCTGGATGTGCACGGTTGCGCCGTTGTCGGGGGTGAAGGTGCAGCGGCCCTGGATGAAGTGGCAGAACTCCTGGGCGACGATCTGCCGTCGCCAGCGTCCTGGCGTGCACTCCCAGATGCCGGTCTCGACCCCGTCGCTGCGCTCCACGGCGGTGACCGAGGTCACGGCCAACGGCTCGCCAAGTGGCACGGCGACCGGAGCCGATTGCTCGAGGATGGCCGTGGCGGTGTTCTTCAATTGCGTGATGCTCATGGTGCTACCTCAGGCGGAAGCGCCGAGCGCACAGCGCCCGGCAGGTGAAGCCGGGTCAGTGCATGAAGCCTTCCATGAACCCGGCGATCCGGCTGGCCATCCTGCGCCGCCAGGGAGCCGTGGCCGGATTGGCCAGGGTCTGGTCTTCGTGAACGAAGCTTTGAATGATCGCGTTGTAGCCCAGCCAGCGGCACGGCTCGGGCTCCCAGGCCCGCAGTCGCTCCAGGCCGCCTTCGGGCAGGACCCAGGGCTGGCGTACCAAGGGGCTGTCACGCTGCAGAATCAGCTCGGCCAGCGTCCGGCCGCCCAGGTTGCTGGCCCCCACTCCTTCGCCACCGTAGCCACCGGCCAGGGCGATGCCCTTGCGGCGGTCGCAGAGCATGTGCGGATGGAACTGGCGCGACATGCCCAGGTTGCCGCCCCAGGCATGGGTGATGCGCACGTTCTTGAGTTGTGGAAACAGCTCGCCGAACAGGTAGCGGCGCAATTGCACTTCGTCCTCGCTCAGGTTGAAGTCGTGGCGCAGCTTGCCGGCGAACTGATAGCCACCCCGGGCGCCGAACACCAGGCGGTCGTCCAGGGTGCGCTGGCCGTAGGTGACCTGGCGACTGCCCTCGCTGAAGGCCTGGCCCTGGCTCAGGCCGATCTCGTCCCAGGTGGACTGGGGCAGCGGCTCGGTGGCCACCAGCAGGCTCTGCACCGGCAGTTGGTAGCGCCCCAGGGGTGCCAGGGTCACCGAATAGCCCTCCACCGCCGGTACTATCCAGCGGCTGCGCACCGCCGCCCGTGGAGTCTGCAGGCTGCCGGACTGCCAATGGGTCACCGGGCTGTTCTCGTAGAGCGCCACCCCCAGGCGCTCCACCGCCCGGGCCAGGCCGCGCACCAGCTTGGCCGGCTGGATGGTGGCGCAATGGGCAGCCTGGATCGCCCCATAGGCATTGGCCACGCGCAGTTGCCCAGCCAGTTGCTCGGGAGTCAGCCACCGGTAGTCGGCCTCGCCCAGTCCCTGGTCATGCAGATGCACCAGGTACTGGCGCAGGCTGGCGTGCTGCTCCGGATAACGAGCGGCGCAATACAGCACGCCGCCCTTGCGGTAATCGCAGTCGATGCCTTCACGTTCGATGACGCTGGCCACCTCATCGGGTATGCCATGCAGCAGTTCATAGGAGGCCCGGCGCTGTTCGGGCGGTAGCGGTGCCAGCAGGCGGTCCTCGCCCAGCAGGTTGCCCATCAGCCAGCCGCCATTGCGCCCGGAGGCACCGAAACCGGCGATCTGTGCCTCGAACACGGCGATCTTCAACCCAGGTTCCAGGCGCTTGAGGTAATAGGCGGTCCACAGGCCGGTGTAGCCGGCGCCGATGATCGCCACGTCCAGGTCCAGGTCCCGTTCCAGGGCTGGCCGGGGGGTTAGCGGCTCGTCGAGCTGATCCATCCACAAACTGATATTGCGCCAAGCAGGCATGCCAACACTCCGCCAACCGAACTTTCGAGGGGCCGATGCTAGTGCCCGGCCTCAGGCGCTGTCTTGTGCCCGTGCACGCAAGGAAATTTCCCGGGCATAGGCCTTGGGGGTCTGGCCGGTGTGCTGGCGAAAGCAGTTGTAGAACGCCGACAGTGAATTGAAGCCCGCGGCGAAGGCCAGCTCATCGATCCGCAGCGGCGGCACAGCCTGCTCCAGAGCCGCCAGCACATGTTGCAGGCGCGCCTGGTTCACGTAGCGGTAGAAGCTCTGGCCCAACACCTGGTTGAGCAGGTAGGAAATCTGGTTGCGGCTGTAGCCGGATTCGCCGGCCACCCGTTGCAGGTCCAGCTCCGGGTCCAGATAGGGTTGCTGGTGCTGGAAATACTGCTCCAGGTCGTCGGCCATGCGTCCCAGCTGGCGCGGCGACAACCCCAGGCGGCTGGCTGCCGGGCGCGGGCCGCCGGCAGCCTGGGCCGAAGCCCCCTCGCGCACCAGGGCCGCATATTCGTTGACCCGCCAGATCAGGCCGTCGCGTACGGTGATCGCTTCGCTGGCCCGGAACGACGCCAGCCCCTGGCCGCCCCTCAGGGTCACCTGGTATTGGATAAAGGCCGTGTCGCCATCCAGGCGGATGCGGTCGCAGTGCTCCAGAGTCTCGTCCGGGGCCCGCGGCATGCTGGCCTGCACGTATTCGCGCAGGTCGGCCAGGGCCAGCGTGCGGTTCTGGAAGAAGTCGTTGTATTGGATCTGCGGGTGATACAGCGCCAGTACCCCCTCGAGATCGCGCAGTTTCCAGCACAGGTGGTAGCGCATCACCGTATCGCCGGTGATGGCGGCTTGCAGGGGCCCGTCGTCAGCGGCAGCCATAGATTTTCCGAGAAGAAAAAAGTGCAGCTTGCCGAACTTGCCGACAAGCGGCAATCACCACCCCGATAACCGGGACAAACAACACGCTCGGTCATCCAATGCAGGCGTGACTGGCATCAAACTTTCATGAACGAACCGCCGGACGGTGGCCAAAAAAACTGCAAGCGCCCATGACCCGGTGCTATTTTTAGAGCCTCAACCGAGCGGCTCAGCGACGAGCCCTCGTTCCTACCGCGAGCACAAGGAAGCGCTCAATGAATCAAGGTGGGCCATCGATGAACACAGTCTGGGCCAGCAAAGTCACCTTCCCCAACGCCTGCCAGCTGATGCGCTGGCATTTTCATCCCATGGGTTTCGAAGCCAGCATGGATGCGCCTGGCAGCATGATCGCCCGGCTCTTCGACCGCGCCAGCGGCGAAACCATGATCGCCATCGCCGGTATTCCCTGCGCAACGGTGATGAGCGCCGCAGACGTCGAACGAATAATCGAGGCGGTGGAGGATGAGCTGGAAGCCTTCTCGCCCTCCCTGGCCCTCAAGGCCTGATCCCCCTTCACCCAGGCCCGCCCAACCGGCGGGCTTTTTCATGACCGCTGTCGCAGATCCTGGAAATACGGCTTGTCCTTCGGCACCCGGTCCGAGGCCCTCGGAGCATTGCCCGCACTGGAGTCCTGGCGCTCGACATACCAGTAGCAATGCTTGACCGCACGGGTGATACCCACATAGGCCAGACGCAGGATCTCGTCTTTCTGGGCGCTGTCGTAGGGCGTGGCGTCGCCGTCCTTGCCCAGCCCGGCCATGCGATACACCTGGTTCTTGTAGGGTGAGCTGCTCAGGTGCTGGCAATCGCCCAGCAGGAACACCACATCCGCCTGCAAGCCCTTGGCGCTGTGATAGGTCAGTTGCTTGAGCCGGCGAGCCGCCAACGGCAAGCTAGAATCAACATTAACTATTTGTGAAATACTGTTTTCAATCAATAACTTATCGCTACTTTTTCGAAACAACATCAATATCGAATCACCCTGTCGATAGTGCTCCGCCAAACACAGGGCCAAGCCTTCGTCATCCCGATCCAGCACCTGCACCGGCCATGGCTCGCGGGCCTCGCCGCTGGCCTTGGCCTTTTTCCCGGCGATGGCCGGGGCCGCACGGACAATGTGCTCGGCGGCATCGATCACATGCTGATGACTGCGGTAGTTCTCGCTGAGCATGACCCGGGTGGTGCTCGGCGAAACGAACTCCTTGTTGAACTCGATGAAGTAGCGCGGTGAGCTGCCACGCCAGCCATAGATCGACTGCCAGTCGTCACCCACGCACAACAGCGAGGAATGCTGCGCACCACGCCCGACATGCAGCGCCGCGCCACGGCGGCGGATCTCGCCGAGGCTGGCCTTGATCCAGGAGACGATCTGCGGTGAGACATCCTGGAACTCGTCGATCATCAGGTGCGACATCGGTCTCAGGCAGGCGTCGGCCAACAGCTTGAAGTTCTCCGGCGAACGCTCGCTGAACAGGGCGAACATGCGGTTGTAGGTCATGATCGGTGGCGACTGGTCCAGCAGATGGTCCTCCAGGGCGCGCCAGAACAGGCTCAGTGCCTCGAAGAAGTACCGATCCGGGTCGTCCTGGGCAAAGCTCATGCGGCCCACGGCGTCGCCCACCTCCAGCCCCAGGTTCTCGATGAACCCGGCGGCGGCGACGAAACAGTCCAGCAACGGCGCCGAAGCCAGCTCGCCCTTGACCCGGTAATCGAAGCCAGGGCCGGCGCTGGCCTGGGCCGAAAAAGCGCCGAGCGCGCGCCTTGAATCTTCATAACTATCAAGCCAAATCAATGGTTTATGGCAGAAAGCTTGAAACAAGGTGCGCTTTACCGCCCACTCCGCACGGACGCTCAGCTTGGCCCCGGGCCGGGTAATCTGCGGGTTTTCCCGCGGGTCGAAGCCCAGCACCACCCAGGCATCGAGTTCGGCGCAGTAGCCATGGCAGTGGAACGGTGCGCCGTTGATCTCGAAGCGCTGGCGCTTGGGTTCGATACCCTTGATCGGCCAGGCCCCGGCCCTGAACCACAGGTCCTCGAGGGTGTCGCACAGTTCTTCGTCGCGCTTGGCCGCCAGTTCGGTGACGGCCATGCGCTTTTGCACATCCGGGTGGTCACGCTCCAGCTCCTTGAGTTGCAGGGCATGGCGCAACAGCGGTTTCAAGGCCAGGCGAAAGCGCTCGTCGTTGTTGTACAGCGCCTGGTAGCAGGCATTGAGGTGCTGGCGCTGGGCATCGTTGATGCGCAGGTCGAAGGGGTTGCTGTCCAACTCGGCGTCGAGGCCCGGCTGCCGCTCGTTGAGGTTCTCGAACGCCTGCAGCCGCTCGAACCCAGGCAGGCTGCGAACCATGGGCAGGATCCGTGAATGGAAGGTGCGCACCAGGTCCCGGGCCTGCCGGGCATCCAGTTGCCGGCCCCACAGGGCGAACACCTGGATCAGCTTGGCGATGAAATCCTTGCGCGACTCCCGGGTGAAGGTCACCACGGTCATGGAGTCCAGCTCGAACCCCAGGTAGTGATGGAGCAACAGCAGACGCAGCACCAGCGAGGTCGACTTGCCGGCCCCGGCGCCAGCGATCACCGCGGTGGCTGGAGTGTCGCTGAAGATCATTTTCCATTGCGCGGCGCTGGGCTGGGCCTCGGGCGCCAATAGGCGCGCGACATCGGCCTTGAAGCGCTTCTTCAGCTCGGCGTCCAGGGGCAGGCGCCAATCGTCGAACAACCGGTCATCCACGCCAGGGGGCCTGTGCTCGGTATCGCGGCTGTCGCGGATCAGCAACACCTGGCGGCCTTCCTCCAAGCCTTCGAGTCGCCCCTCGCGGTAGCCGTACTCCACGCCCGCGGTATGGCCACTGCGAAAGCCATCGGCCTGGCCGTGCAGCCAGGAAGCCCGATGCTGGGCTCGCAGGCGGGTCAGGCCGTGGCCGAAGAAACGCGCCGCCAGGCGCTTGAACAACGACATCTGGGCCAGGGGCATGAGCTCGGGGGGCAGATCGGGGGTGTGTTGCGACACGCGGACTCCAGGGTGTGGTGCTTGAGCGGTAATGGTCGCTGGATTTTCTCGGAGCATCCAGCGAATTGCTTGCAGGTCATCAACTTAAGCGATGAAGCGAAGGTTTGACACCAGCTTTCGGCCCGATAAAGCATCTAATTTATCGATTGGATAAAGGCATTTTTTGCGCTTTTTATCGATCAATGACTGATAGAAGATGCACGCCATCAACCCACGGCTATCGTCCTTGGCCAGGTACAACATGCCATGACGAGCCTTGATCAGGAGACGATCATGCTTGAACTCAGACCCTTCAGTTCCCTGGGCGGCGCCAACCACGGCTGGCTGGATGCCCATCACCACTTTTCCTTTGCCGAGTACTACGATCCCGAGCGCATGCACTGGGGCAACCTGCGGGTCTGGAACGACGATGTGATCGCCCCTGGCACCGGCTTCCCGCAGCATCCGCACCGGGATATGGAGATCATCACCTATGTGCGCGAAGGCGCCATCAGCCACCAGGACAACCTGGGCAACAAGGGGCGTACCGAGGCTGGCGACGTGCAGGTGATGAGTGCCGGTACCGGCATCGCCCACAGCGAGTACAACCTTGAAGACACGCCAACCAAGATCTTCCAGATCTGGATCATCCCCAACCAGGCCGGCTCTGCACCTTCCTGGGGTGCCAAACCGTTTCCCAAGGGGCAACGTGAAGGCTTCGTGACCCTGGCCAGCGGCAAGGATGGCGACGCACAGAGCCTGCGCATCCGTGCCGATGCGCGGTTGGTGGCAGCCAACCTCAAGGCCGGTGAAAGCGCCGAGTATCGCCTGGACGCCGGGCGCCGGGCCTACCTGGTGCCGGCCACCGGGATCATCGAGATCAATGGCTTGCGCGCCGAAGCTCGAGACGGCGTCGCCGTGCAGGATGAACAGGTGCTGCGGGTAACCGCCGTACAGGACAGCGAGATCGTCCTGGTGGACCTGGCCTGAGACTAGGCGCGATACAGCGGCGAATAAAAAAGGGCGACCGAGATGGTCGCCCCTTTTTCATTGCCGGCAATCGCCTGATCAGTTACCGCTGATGGCGCCATCCACCAGGGCCTGGGCTTGCTCTACCAATTGCTTGAGGTGATCGTCGCCGATGAAGCTTTCGGCGTAGATCTTGTAGATGTCCTCGGTGCCCGACGGCCGAGCGGCGAACCAGCCGTTCTCGGTCATCACCTTCAAGCCGCCAATGGCCTGGTCGTTGCCCGGAGCGTGGCTGAGGATCTGCTGGATCGGCTCGCCAGCCAGCTCAGTGGAGGTCACCTGCTGTGGCGACAGCTTGCTGAGCAACGCCTTCTGCTGCGGGTTGGCCTTGGCATCGACCCGTACAGAGAACGGCTCACCCAGCTCATCGCACAATGCACGATAGGCCTGGCTCGGATCGCGACCCGTACGGGCGGTCATTTCCGCCGCCAGCAATGCCGGGATCAGGCCGTCCTTGTCGGTGCACCACACACCGCCATCCCGACGCAGGAACGAAGCACCCGCACTTTCTTCGCCGCCAAAGCCCAGGGAGCCATCGAACAAGCCATCGGCAAACCACTTGAAGCCCACCGGCACTTCATACAAGCGCCGGCCCAGGCGGGCCGCCACACGGTCGATCAAGCCGCTGCTGACCACGGTCTTGCCTACCGCGGCATCTGCGCGCCATTGCGGACGGTTCTGGAACAGATAGTCGATGGACACCGCCAGGTAGTTGTTCGGTGCCAGCAGGCCACCGCTGGGGGTGACGATGCCGTGGCGGTCGTGATCCGGGTCGCAGGCGAAGGCCACGTCGAAGCGCTCCTTCAGGCCGATCAGGCCCTGCATGGCGTGGCTGGAGGATGGGTCCATGCGGATCTGCCCGTCCCAGTCCACCGACATGAAGCGGAAAGTCGCGTCGACTTCACGGTTCACCACGTCCAGGTCCAGCTTGTAGTGCTCGGCGATCGCCGACCAGTAGCGCACCCCTGCTCCGCCCAGCGGATCCACACCCAGACGCAGCTTGGCGTTGCGGATGGCATCCAGGTCGATGACGTTGATCAGGTCGGCGACATAGCTATTGAGGTAGTCGTGGCGATGGGTAGTGTCGGCCTTCAGCGCCTGCTCATGGCTGATGCGCTTGACCCCGGCGAGCCGGGCCGCCAGCAGTTCGTTGGCCTTGGCCTCGATCCACTTGGTGATATGGGTATCGGCCGGGCCGCCGTTGGTGGGGTTGTACTTGAAGCCACCGCTTTGTGGCGGGTTGTGCGACGGCGTGATGACGATGCCGTCCGCCAGGCCCGAGGTACGACCGCGGTTGTAGCAGAGGATGGAGTGGGACACCGCCGGCGTCGGCGTGTACTCGTCGCCTTCGGCGATCATCACGGTCACGCCGTTGGCGGCCAGCACTTCCAGGGCGCTGGCCCCGGCCGGGGTGGACAGGGCGTGGGTATCGATACCGAGGAACAGCGGGCCATCGATGCCCTGGGCTTCGCGGTACAGGCAGATGGCCTGGCTGATGGCCAGGACGTGCCATTCATTGAAACTCAGGTCGAACGAGCTGCCACGGTGCCCGGAGGTACCGAAGGCCACGCGCTGGGTAGGAACCGATGCATCAGGCTGACCGGTGTAGTACGCCGTAACCAGTCGCGGGATGTCGACCAACAACTGCGTTGGTGCCGGTTTGCCCGCAAAAGGACTGAGAGTCATGCAAAACCTCAAAAAAAGGATGGTTCGGAAATGCCGCGCAGTTTACTGGCAGTTCGACCATCGCGCGACGGAATCTATCCCGGAATCGACAGCAAGATTTATCGACGGATATACGCCCGCAATACCGGCCATGGGCGGTAGCAGGGAGCAAGGAAGGAAAGAAGGAAAGAAGGAAAGAAGGAAGGAAGGAAGGAAGGAAGGAAGGAAGGAAGGAAGGAAGAAGCGCCAGGCCCCGCGACTGGGGGCCTGGGATCGGGTCATGCCGGCTCGACCTGCAAGGCGACTCGTTCGCGGCATGGGCATTCGTCCATGTAGCGGTGCGCCTGGACGAACTCGTTGAACGGGAACACCCGGGTCTTGAGCGGCAGCAATACCCGGTCGGCGGTCAACTGGTTGATGTCGCGCAGGGCGCGCTGCAGCGCCACCTGGTCCTGGCTGATGCCCAGCTCGGGCTTGCCGGTGAAGTTGCCGATGCAGTGCACGAAGAACTGGATGTTCTTCTGGAACGCCGCGCAAGCCGGGAACGGTGTCTGGTTGCCACCCTGCAAGCCGTACAGCACCAGGCTGCCACGGGGCGCCAGGACATCGCCGAGCATCGACATCTGCGGCCCGCCGAGGCCATCGAAGACCACGTCGACCCCACGGCTGTCGGTGAGCTTGTTGACCTGCATCAGCAGGTCCTGCTCCTCGGTGACTATGACTTTTTCCGCCCCCAGGGACAGCAGGTATTCACGCTCGTCGGCATTCTTGGTGACCGCGATCACCCTTACGCCCAAGGCCTTGCCCAGCTGCACGAAGGCCGGTCCGGCGCAGTGGCTGGCATCGGTGACCAGGGCGAACTGCCCGGGCTTGACCCGGGCCAGGTCGGCGTAGGCGAAGTAGGCGATCAGCAACGGCGTGTAGTGCACCGCCGCCTCGATCGGGCTCAAGACCTCCGGATAACGGGTCAGGGCCGAGCGCGGCAAGACGATCTGCTCGCCATACACCGGGTAGTCGTTGGGGCTCTCGGCGGGGAAGCTGGCGACCTTGTCGCCGACCGCCAGGTCCTCGATCCCCTCGCCCACGGCGGTGACCACACCGGCCATCTCATGGCCCAGGCCGGAAGGCAGGCGGGCATGGGAGGAAGCCAGGTTCTGCCGCCAGAGCACGTCATACCAGCTGATACCGATGGCTTCGACTCGTACCTGCACTTCGCCTGGCGCAGGCAACGAGGCCGCATGCTCTTCGCATTTGAGCACCTCGGCCGCTCCAAACTTGTGAAAACGAATCGTGCGGGACATCGCAAACCTCGTCAAAAAATAACCTCTAATGCCGCGGACTTTATCCGGGCTTTGAAAGCAAGACTATCAGTGCCTATTAATAGTCGACATGCCTGTCATCGATTCCGTGCCCTTGAAAATCGGGGCTGGGCGGTCTGCGAGCCGCCTGCCAGGCAATTAGCCGGTGCAGAGTAGCAGTCTTTACCCGTAAGATTCACGCCGGCCATTGTTTCGATATGGCCGCTCCAGTCAAGCTCGCTGAATCTGCCAGGACTCCAGATGAATCGTAATGACCTGCGTCGTGTCGACCTGAATCTGTTGATCGTGTTCGAAACATTGATGCACGAACGCAGTGTGACCCGCGCCGCCGAGAAACTGTTCCTTGGCCAGCCCGCCATCAGCGCGGCCTTGTCGCGCCTGCGCAACCTGTTCGACGACCCGCTGTTCGTGCGTACCGGCCGTAGCATGGAGCCTACCGCCCGGGCGACGGAGATCTTTGCCCTGCTGTCCCCGGCCCTGGACTCGATCTCCACCGCCGTGAGCCGCGCTGCCGAGTTCGACCCGGCCACCAGCAATGCGGTATTTCGCATCGGCCTGTCCGACGACGTCGAGTTCGCACTGCTGCCGATGCTGCTCAAGCGCCTGCGCGCCGAAGCCCCAGGCATCGTGCTGGTGGTGCGCCGGACCAACTACCTGCTGATGCCCTCGCTGCTGGCTTCCGGGGAGATCTCCATCGGCGTCAGCTACACCACCGACCTGCCGGCTAACGCCAAGCGCAAGGTCCTGCGCCGCAGCATGCCCAAGCTGCTGCGCGCCGACACCGTACCCGGTCCACTGGGCCTGGACGACTTCTGCGCCCGCCCCCACGCCCTGGTGTCGTTCGCCGGCGACCTGAGCGGCTTCATCGATGAAGAACTGGAAAAGCTCGGGCGCAAGCGCCATGTCGTGCTGGCGGTGCCGCAATTCAACGGCCTGAGCACCCTGCTGGCAGGCACCGATATCCTCGCCACCGTCCCCGACTACACCGCCGAAGCTCTCACCGCCGCCGGCGGCGTACGTGCCGAAGACCCGCCCCTGCCGGTGCGCAGCTTCGAAATGCACATGGCCTGGCGCGGCTCCCAGGACAACGACCCCGGAGAGCGCTGGCTGCGCTCGCGGATCCAGATGTTCTTCGGCGACCCTGACAGTCTTTAGAGGCTTCGCGCATGCTTGTTAGCTGGTCAAAAATATCCTGCACATGTAATCGCCCCTCCGAGTGCGGATGCCAGGCCTCCGGTGGATACGCGCCCTCATGGCGGAGACCGTTAAAACCCTTTAAAGAATCGCCGCATTCAACATGCCTGCCTCACCAAACTTCTTTGGACAACCGCGGCTTCCATGGTAGGACCTGGCTCCCTTCGGCTGATGCGTCATTCGCGTGCTTAATTTACCAGGTAGGCGGAAAGCATCGAGGCCCCCTGAAAGGCCACCATCCAACTCGCTGAACTTTCAGACAGCAATACTGGAAAATACGCGCAAGGAACAATACCCTGCCAAGGATGCACCCTAGACAAGTTGATCTGTCAGGGATTGCTTCGTTTCAGACCCCGCGCTGGATGCATGACCTCGTCCGCTTCCTGCCACTGAAAAGCCAATTCGTCCTGTCAGGCAATATCCGCGACCTCCAGGCCTACGAGGTCGCCCCAGGCACAATCACGGCCCAGAGTTTCAACCAGGCCCTGTGCGACGCCCTGCTCGGATAGTCAGGTCTCAAAATCTTCTAAAGCTTTTCGTCCGCGACTCAGAAAGCGTCAACGACAGCTTTGACTCAATGAAAGTAGACTTTGAGCCGATGACCCTAGGTGATTTTTTAAACGCTCATGCACTACACATCTATGACTCGTTGGAACTCATGCTTGAAAAGTTGTGCACGTCGGTTGGCCCGCCTGCTGGCCGACCGATCGCTGAAAGCAACTGCTGCTAATGTTAATCCTCATATCGTGGTGTTGCGCTGGGATGCAAAGCTGGGCGACGCCATCGTGTCGTCCTTCTTTTACCGCGAAGCCCGCAAGCTTAACGTCCGGGTCACCGTGATCACCGTTGCCGAACTCGCCGAGTTGCATGCCTTGGACTTTGCAGCGGATGAGGTGATGATCACGCATGCAGCGCCCGGCCCTCTCGAACTTTGGCGGCTGGCTCGGAAGCTGAACAGAGTCGATGCCGTGGTACACCTGGTCGGTACAATCCAGCCTGCTGAAATCGTATTCCTTCGATTGCTCAACCCTGCCCTGATCTACTCGCTCGATGACAGCCTGCGCTGCGTCAATCGCAAGTTCGGCGCAGCATCCTGGGGACTGGACACGGCTGCTCGGTATCGCCAGGTACTCGTAGACTTGGGTGCTGCACAGGTACGAGGCGAGTACATCGTACCGTTGCCTGCGCAGTTGCCCGCCCCTGAAGTGGCGCCCCACATTCTTTTCAATCCCTACGCGAGCCGTGCCGAAAAGAGCCTGGCCGCTGAGCGCTCGACTACCTTATTGCAGGCAGTCGCCGAGACCTTTGCGTCACGCACCATCGGTATTCTCAGCAGCCCCGCCACCCTGGCCGATGCCCAACAGTTGGAAGCCAAGGTGGCACGTGCTAACGTCAAAGTGGTGGACGGGTTGGCATCGCCAAGGGATGTCGCCGGCTACCTTTCCCACGCGCAGGTCATCGTCAGCGTCGACACAGCGATCGTGCATATGGCGGTTGGCCTTGGCACCGCCCTGGTGGCCATCTATCCTGCACTAGAAGAAGCATTCAACCCTTGGCTGCCCCCGCCTAGCGCAAGAACCCGCGTGATCTACAGCCAACAGTCGACGGGACGCACCGGCAGAAACATGAACGCATTTCCGAACCACATGGTAATCAATGCGCTCGAGTACCTGCTGTCAGCATCGGACGTCCTGCAACTGGAAGCCAAAATCGTGGCGGGCCTAGGCGTGGCTAGGGGAACTCTGGCTCGTCAGTTGCCACTTATCAGTGAGCACTTCCCTGAAGTTGCGGCCTGTCACCCAGGGACTATCAACGTCACGCTCGATCGACCTTTGCTACTGACAAAGCCAGACCATCGTACGGCCCCCCTGGCTTGGACACCCAGCGGAAGAACCACTGAAGTGTTCGACCTGCTGCGTGTAGAACTTGAGCTGGGCTCATCCCCAGCCCGTATCCCGGCTTGGTTGTATGTCGCGCATGGCTCACCGCACCGCGATACGCCGACGGTGCATGAGCTAATCGCTCCCACCCTGGATCTGACCGACATACGTCGCTGCCGACTGCACATACGCGCGGATGCAGTGACACTGCCAACCACCGATCAGCCAATCTCGGCCATCAGCTCCTCAACTTGCGCCAGCCAGTAGTCGAGACTCGTCTCCAAATGCAGGAACAGGTTGGCCAGCAGCGTTCCGCCAGCCAGGAACTCTGCAACCGTCTCAGAACGTACAGAGGTACGCCTGAAGTACGTGTTATAGAGCTTGAGCAGAGCCACATCCCGCTGCAAAAAATCGGCGACGCCGACATCCCGACGTCGCATGACTTCGCAATTGGCGAAGTTGTAGCGCGGATGGTAGCCAGGGTCGACGACCTCGTCCGGGATAATCACAAGGCCATCGTCTCTGCAGGCGACGATATCCTTGATTCGGCCCGGGTTGCCCCAAGTATGTGCACGGGCACTCAAGCCTTGTTGTAACGCCTGTGCGAGCAAGGGGTTGCCTGGTTGTGACGCGAAAAGACACTCGCTGTACCAGTGCAGTTTGGCGCTTATGCCCTGAGGAAAAACCACCTTGCTCGGGTCGCGTAGAAACAGGGTATCGGCATCCACCCAGGCACCACCATAACGGTGTACGAAGGCCATGCGGATGAAGTCACTCTTAGCAATGATGTCCTCGACTCCTGCGGCCAAGCTGAACGCCAACGGCTCGAAGGCCCAGTGTCTTTCGAGTATGTCCGGTCCAAGGTAATTCTCGACCGTGCGCGGGGTGAGCAGCAGCAGTCGATCTCCCAGCGCCCTGCGCATCGATACCAGGGCCAATGCGACATAGGACGGTATGGGTTGCCCTGGCGCATGCTCCCAGTATGTGACGTACGGAACGTTGACATCCCTCATCACAGGTCCGCCCTGCCGACACCATCAAGCAAACCGAGGTTGGTCAGGTAAGACCGGAGCAATAGCAGCGACGGCATGCATTGGGCTTGGGCCAAAAACTCGTTGCCCAGAGCGGCTTTGTACAGGTCAAGCCATGTGAGCGCCGGTACCTTTGGCAGAAATGCCCCGAGCGCATTCTGGTTGCCCTCTCCAAACACCAGACGTAGCGTGCGCAGGATAGGCCGGTAGCCCGGAGCTGACAGTAATTGTGCCAGGGGATCATCCAACCGCTGAGCGATTGCCACACCATTCAAACGGTCCTCAATCATGGCATCGGTCAACGCCACCCTCGGATCAATCGCTACCGGATAAAGCGCTCTGAATGACTTTGCACCATTGCACAGGGACTCGTACAACACCTTGTCAGCAGTAGAGCCAGTGACAAGTACGTCATCGCCAAAGATCACATGCACTCCGCTCCAGCGGTAGAAGTTTTCGGCAGGAATGACATGATCCTGCACGCGGTTTACCTGCTCACGTTCCTCCAGACTCAGGCTTGCATAGTTCTCACAGGGTGGCGCCAGTCTGGGCAGTTTGACATTGATGATGGTGGGTAAAGCCAGATGTGCCAGCTTGAGGTTCACTGCCTCGACCACCATGTCATAGAGAACGTTGGCCGTGGACGGTACGTTGCGCCATCCCGTGGTCATCATCACCACGCAGTCACCACTGGCTTTGGCATCACGGAACATTGCTGTCCATTGCGAGCATGGGTCATCCAGTTCGGCATACAGGTAATCGACCAACCTGCGAGCTAGGTAACTAATGTCGTCAACCCCACCATATTTCGCCCGACTGTAGATCGCTGCAAGTTCACTGGCTTCCTGACCGGTACGCATGTCATGAAAATGGCCCTGTGGGCCCGGCTCCAGGCAGTACAGTGCAGTGCCGCCTAGGATCGTGACGTACTCGCCCATCTCGATCAGACCACGCCTGAGCATATCGGCAGCAAATGCCCTGAATCCATTCTTTACATCATCGCCGCAAGGATGCGCTAACGCCTGATGGAACAGGGAAATTTGAACTTCGTCCGGCGCCTGCAGAACTTCGGACCACGAACGCGCAGCAATGGAGGAAAGCAGAGTCATGTCCGTGCAGCCCCTTGGTTCAATGTAATGGTCGTGCCCACAGGCAGCAGAGTATCGATGTCGACATCGACTCTCCTACGATCCTTGTAATAACTGATGCGCGATAGCCCTAGCGGCCTCAGCGCGGACATCAGTTCAGCCACGCCCGCGCCTGCGTCCTCAGGCGCATGGGTGTCAGACCCGATGGTGAACGGCACATCGTGGGCGATGAGTTGGGGCAATAGACGTTGCGATGGGTACGACCATAGCCCCTGCACTTCCTGCCTTGTCAGTGGAGACAAGCTCGACTTGCGTAACCCGGAGGCATTCAGCTCGAATGCCATTGCGCTGCGCGCTAGCGGCTTCAACAAGCGCTCGAAGCGACGCAAGAAGACGTCCTCTGGCAAACCGCGCAGCAGGGTGTCGGCATGCCCAATAGCGTCGAACAAGCCGCAAGCCACAAGGCCTTCAAGGTAGTCGAAATAGCGATCGAGAAAAGCCTCAGCGGCCAGCCGTGGCAACTCCCAGACTTTGACCATAGCTTCTCCCGGCACCTCCACGTAGTGCACCGAGCCGATCGCGAAGTCCAGCGGGTAGCGCGCCATTAGATCACGGGTGAAAGCTTCGGTCCCTGGCATATAGTCGAACTCCAGCCCCTGCAGGAGCGTAATCTGTCCCTGGTACGCCGTCCGCGTTCGCTCGATGTCGGCAAAATAGCGATCAAGCTCGCTCGCCAAGAGCCGGTTGTTCGTATCCACCGGGAACGGCGCATGATCAGTGATGGTGAGGGTGCGCACACCAGCTGCGATGGAGGCACGCACCAGCTCATCGACGGAACCAGTGGCATGCTTGGAGTAAACAGTGTGGCTGTGAGAGTCAATCATGCTGCCTCCCATGCCTGGAGCAAGCCGTCGTGGTTAGCCAGCTCTTTGACCAGCCAGTAAGGATTGTTCACCCGGGCGATGATCGAGCTCACAAGGTCGGGCTTCTCCAGCTGTCTCAGCAGCTCCGTCAGTGGCTGGGTGTAGAGTGCTCGGGCCAGCGGGTTGTGCAACAGGCGGGCCTCCAACCTTGGCCAGTCCAAATCGTCGAAATGCATGTTGCCCAGGCGTTGGGTTTCGATACCGTACAGGTACACATCGCCATTGGGCTTGATGGTCACATCCATTCCGTTGGCCTGGGGCGCCTGATTCAGGCTGCCGAAGGTGAAGTGCTTGTTGACCTTGGCTTCGATGGCAGCAATGTAGCTATGCATATTGAGATAGCCCTTGGATGTACCTGCGGCAGGATGCACCAAGTTTTTGTAATCGATGCCAAAACGCTGCTGTCCTACCACAAGCACGTCCTCCAGCGGCCCGACCTCGATGAAGTCCGCCTCGAGCCCCCAATGCTGCAGTTCCTGGACGAGATACTGACGCGTGAAGTTCCTGTCGGTATCGATGGAGCGGAACGAGAAGCTCAGCCCCGACGGCTGACGCTGGTTTAGGTAGTCAAGACTGAATCCATGAGCACGCCATTTGACTTTCTCGATGTGGTGGCTATCGGCACTGAGGCGGATGTTGCAGGTGTCGCCATTGGCAGTCACGATGCGATCGGTCTCATCGTAGAACTCTGCCATCCTGGCGTGTGGGAAGAACCCGCTGGTGATGAACTCGAAGCGCTTGCCTCCATTCGAGAGACCAAGTATTTCGTGGAACACCTTTGCATTGTTAAGCGGCTCGCCTTCGCCGCTGATGGAGATGCGCTTGACCGAAGGTTCGTTGATCAACACTGAGAGGTTCTCCCGCGCCAGTGTTGACAGTTCCATGCTCATGCCCGCCTTATGCTTGTCAGCGTACATACAGAATGCGCAGCCAATGCCACAGATCTGAGTGATGTCGATGTACAGCAAATGGCCTTGAAGTTCCATGTCCAATGTCCTATGAGCTTGACTCTGAGTCGAAGCAAAGTGGTTTCTAACGGGCGCGGGTTGCCGCAGCCACGCTTGCTAGCTGTAGTGGGCTGCCGCCGTGTGTTCAGTAAGGGATGTTGACCTGCAACTGCTGGATCTGTACTGAGTGGGGATGGATGATGTGGGTCAACAAACGGCGCTGCTTGATCGCCGGCTGCTCTGGATAGTCCGCAAAGCGGTCATTGCTGACGATGTAGGCGCCCTGATCGTAAGCGGCTGCGGCGAGCAGGCCTTCGTCCGCCTTGGCATCGTTGCCCATCACCATGACATTGGCCTGAGGGAACAGCGCCCGAAGCTGGGCTTCGTCGGTAGACAAACGGGCACAGATGCCAGGGTCGAATATCAGCCTCACCTTGTAGCTCTCGCAGAGGTGCGGCACCAGCGCAGTCAGCGCTTTAAGCCCGATGAAAGTCCCTTTGCCGTTTTCCGAAGGTAGGTAGCACAGGTTGTTGCCATCGATCACCAGCGTCTCGATGTGCTTTTCCAGCAGTCGCATGATGTCCTGCAAGCGCTCCTGCAACTTCTCCACGTGACGCTCGAGCTTACGCCGCTTGACGTTCAGCTCACTGAGCACCGCTTTGGGTTTGCTGTTTTCAAAGAAGCTTTCACAGGCCTGGTGGACCATTGCCCGCGCCTTTGCGCTGTCAGCATTCGACAGTTCCCATTCGAAGCCGCGTGCCTTGGCGATGTCATTATCAATCTGTTCCAATTGCCGCTGGAGGCGTTGCCATTCGCGCGCCACCTCTCCCGCCATAGCTTCCCATTTTTCGCTGGCACTGCGGGTAACCTCCATCAACTGGCGCAGGTGCAGCAGCTCCTCGTTCAGGCCTGTAATGGTGGCACTGGTTTCCAGTGGATCGAAGCTACGAAAGCGCCTGAGGTCGGCAGCCAGACGCTGCTCTTCAGGTTCATGGCGGGCCAGTTCGGCATGGGCCTCGCTGCGCGATTGAGACAGCAGTGCGAGTCGTTTTTCCAGTTCAGTGGCCTGATGAAGGGCAACCTTTTGCTCAGGGGATCGCCACAGCATTGCCAGCCAACCTCCCGCCATGCCCTCATGGGTCAATTTGAGCTGGCGAGTCGACTCGATGGTCGAGGTGAGCTTGCCAAGCCGCTGCTTGATCTCAGTGGTGATCCGTTTGCGGTGGGCCAGTTGGCTACTGGCCTGCTCGCAATCAAATGAGCCATACCACTGCGTATCGCCCTGGAGCCTTTGGATATCCTGGTTGATCGAGCCGGCCTTCTGGGTCAGTGCGGCGAGGCGAGCCGCGTGCTCATTGCTGTACATGATCAGTCCTTTCAGTCAAAGGCGATGCTTAGGCATCGCTGTTCGCGTTCCGCTGCCCTGCGCGAAAAGCCGCGCGACCTGCCCACTGCAACGCCACAACTGCGGCGGCACCGGCGGCAAAACAAATGGCGTTGGTTAACAGAAACTCCAGCGGAGAAATCGTTGTGTTCATGTCAGGCTCCTCTGCTCCAGGCGTACGCCGCAATTGCCGCAAAAGCGGCTAACGGCATCGACCGGTTTCGCACAGGCTGGACACACCTTGGCCAGCAGCATCTTCTGGCGCATATGACCGATCTGAATGACGCATGGCACGGTCACTCGGTATGCTGGGCTGGCCAGATCGAAAGCAGTCCACAGGCCAGTGATGGCCCAGCCGACCGGGCCGGCGAGCACAGCCAGCCCCCGGCCCAAACCCGCGCTACCGGCCATCACCACGCCACGCCCAACCAAGCTGCTCATGGTTGCACTGGCAACCACCGCTGCCATGCTGTAGGCGTTTGAGGCGCTCAGGCTGGTGAGCAGTGCAGCCAAAGCACCTGGGCCCATACCTGGGCGATAGCTCGACCCGATCGACTCAAAGAAAGTCACCTTGTCAGCCTCGCTCATACGCCCAACCGACTGCTCGACCACTTTGGAAATAATGGACATTTCCATAATTTCACAGTTGCCCAGGCCGCTCTTGGCTACCCCAACATGCGAAGCCACGTCATTTAACAATTCCTTGTAGGGCACGCCATTGCCGCCACGGAAGACGTTCATCAGCGAGTTACCACCAAAGCGGGTGAGTTCCTCGGCAACCAGACCGCGCTCGTACTCGGTAATCTCGCGATCCTTGGCTGCACTCAGTTGCCGACATGTTGAAGACGACAACGAAATGCGCCCTTTGCCGCTGTCGGTGATGACGTCGATCAGCAATCCGATATCGTCGCTGCTCGCATGGGTCAGAACGTCTACCAGATCAGGGTCCTGGATCATGGACATGGGGTACTTCCTCTGTTGTTCAGTCGATATTGGTCGGGGTATGCGGGGTGCTATCGCTAACCAACGCACCGGCGATGGCCGCGAGCCAGGCCCTGGGCTGAGCAGCACGCACTTGACGCAGCATCAGTGCGTCTAGCTTCAGGCAATTGCGCCGGCGCCACTCATCACGAGCGTTGACGCGGCCGACCTCAGGCGAAGCGCCTACGCCAATAGGACGAACATCAGGATGAACCTTGCATTCGCGCAATATTTTTTCTATCGGATTGCTCAGGGCTAACTTGTCTTCGCTCTGAAGTTTCACCGCAGCAGCCAAATAGTCACTGCTACCCCCTACGGCCTGTCCCAGGGCCAGCCAGTCCTGCGGGCGCATGAGTAGGAAGGCCGGTGGCACACCCAAGACTTTGGCGATACGGGCCAAAGTGTGAAGGTCCGGATTGGGAGCGACATGATCCTGTGGCGATTTCAACGCTCGCAGTGTGCTGCGTGCGATACCAGTTTGACGTTGAATGCAGCTGGCTGTTATCGGACCGGGTCTTCCGCTCTCGCGTTGCTTCCCGCCGACGGCGAGCACTGCGTTGAGGTTTTCGCTGAAGTAATGCCCCAAAGTCTTGGTAGGGGCGGCGGGTAGATGACTGTCCATGCTGATCTTCTCCACATTGCGATGACGGGAGGATAAGCATGGCCATATGCCATTTCAAATGATATCGGAGCGCCAGCACTCCAAGTCAGATCTTTAATGGAGCCCACACGCTCCGTTTTTTTTGCAAATATCAGAAAAACCCTTTGCCACCTTGATAATCCGTTGCAGTCGACTCCAATCCTTAAACAAGTTTGTCCGCCCGGCCGTACGGCCATGGCGGTACAAGGAAACCCAGTGTGCGTCACCTCGATAGCTGTCAGAAATCGCTCGATCGCACATCCTGCTGGGGGTATCGATGGGTATTTCTGGGGGTACATTTCTACTTCTGCTAACCAAAAAACCCGTAATAGAGCCATGTACAAATGCTCTGTGGCGACCCTGACAGCCTCTAAGGCCACGCCCGGGACTTTCCATCGATCTGCAGGCTCGCTGACCAGGTCCACGCCAGTATCGACCGGCACCATCAATAAGCAGGAAATTTCCTAACCCGAAGCTGGAAAACCTGAGCATGGGGCAATACCCTGCCACCACCGCCCAAGGTTACGAGCTGAAACATGTCAGGGAATACACCGTTTGAAAGCCCACGTTGGATGCGTGACCTGGTCCGCTTCCTGCCACTCAAGAGCCAGTTTGTCCTGTCCGGCAATATCCGCGACTTGCAGGCCAGCGAGGTGGCCCCCGGCACGGTCACGGCCCTGAGCTTCAACCAGACCCTCTGCGACACCCTGCTCGCGGCCGGCTACGCCCATGTACTGACGTGGGACCCGGTGACCGGCATGCGCGCCATCGGCAAGCCGGACAGCGATCCGGCGGCGGGCCAGACCCTGCTCAAGGAGCTGGGCCTGACCCCGGTGGATGGCGCCGCCCCGGCAGGCCCCGATCTCTTGGCCGCCACCGTGCAGCGCCTGGTGAATCGCGCCGGCCCGCCGATTGCCCTGGTCATCGACTTCGCTTCGCGCCTAGTGGTGCGCAACGATTCCCTCAGCGCCGCCGAACACCAGCTGTTCACCCAGGCCCTGGTGCACTCCCACCAGGCCCGCAGCCGGCCGCTGCCGGAGCTGCGCAAACCCTTCTTCAATACCCTGCTGTGGCTGGTGGAAAAGGAAGGCGACCTGCCCGACTGGCTGCTGGTGGACAACCCGCGGCTGCGGCACATTCCGGTATCCCGGCCCGACCAGCTGACCCGCCGCGCCCTGGCCCCGGCCCTGCTCAAGAGCCTGGCCGGCAGCCAGGAAGCCAGCGAGGACAGCACGCGCGAGGCGGTGGATGCCTTCGTGCAGAATACCGAAGGCCTGCTGCTGCTCGATCTGAGCGCCATCGCCCAACTGGCACGGGTCGAGGGCGTGGCCATGGAGCAGATCGCCGATGCCGTGCGCCGCTACAAGATCGGGGTCACCGAAGATCCCTGGCTGCGCATCGACCGCCAGCAGATCCGCCAGGCCGATGAACGAGTGCACCAGCGGGTCAAGGGCCAGGATCATGCGGTGACCCACATGCTGGACATCGTCAAGCGGGCGATGACCGGGGTCGGCGCCAGCCGCAAGGGCAACCGGCCCCGGGGCGTGGCCTTCCTCGCCGGTCCCACGGGCGTGGGCAAGACCGAACTGGCCAAGACCATCACCAGCTTGCTGTTCGGCGATGAAAGCGCCTATATCCGCTTCGACATGTCGGAGTTCAGTGCCGAGCACGCCGACCAGCGCCTGATCGGCGCGCCGCCCGGTTATGTCGGCTACGACGTGGGCGGCGAGCTGACCAACGCCATCCGTGAAAAACCCTTCAGCGTCGTGCTGTTCGACGAAATCGAGAAGGCCCACCCGCGCATCCTCGATAAATTCCTGCAGATCCTCGACGACGGCGTGCTCACCTCCGGGCGCGGCGACCGGGTGTATTTCTCCGAGGCGCTGATCGTGTTCACCTCCAACCTGGGCATCTATCGCCAGGGCGACAACGGCGAGCGCGTTGCCAACGTGCTGCCCGGCGAACCCTTCGAACAGATGCAGGAGAAGGTCCACAACGAGATCGACCGCTACTTCAAGCTGGTGCTGAACCGCCCGGAGATCCTCAACCGCATTGGCGAGAACATCATCGTCTTCGACTTCATCCGCGAGGATGTGGCGATCCAGATCTTCGAGCAGATGGTCGACACCACCTTCAAGGACCTGCAACAGCAACAGGCGTTGTTCATCGAATTGAGCCCCCAGGCCCGCCAAGGCCTGCGCACGCTGTGCCTGCATGACCTGTCCAATGGCGGCCGGGGCATTCGCAACCAGCTCGAGGCGCGCCTGCTCAATCCATTGTCCCGGGCCCTGTTCGACCAGGATGCGCAGCCGGGCGAGCGTTTCTCGATCACCGCGCTGGACGCCGGCGGGCTGCTCATGGAACGCCGCTGAAGATGCAACTGAGCCTGTCGCGGGTGCATTTCCCGGTCACCACCCTGGGCCCCGGGCGGCGCCTGGGCATCTGGTTCCAGGGCTGCAGCATCCGCTGCCCCGGGTGCATTTCCGCCGATACCTGGGGGCCCGGCCAGCGGCGCCTGGACATCGACCAGCTGCTCACGCAACTGGTGCCCTGGCTGCGCGAAGCCGACGGCATCACCCTGTCCGGCGGCGAGCCCTTCGATCAGTTCGAGGCCCTGCTGCTTTTACTCCAAGGGCTGCGCCGCCAAAGTCCGGTGGACATCCTGGTCTACAGCGGCTATCCGCTGGAGCGCCTGCAACCCCAGCTACGCAAGGCCCAGGGCCTGATCGACGGGCTGATCAGCGACCCCTACGAGGAACGCCTCGAACAATCCCTGGCGCTGCGCGGCAGCGACAACCAGCGCCTGACCCTGCTCACGCCCCTCGGCCATGCGCGCCTGGCGTCCTATGAGCGTCCACTGGAAGCCGCCGACAAGGCCCTGGACCTGATGTTCGACGCCAATGGCAGCGTCTGGATGGCCGGCATCCCCCGACGTGACGACCTGCTGCACCTGCGCGACCTGCTGCAGGAGCAAGGCCACCAAATACAGACCAGTGCGCACCGCCACTGAATGGAATTCTCCCGATGATTCGCTTCTGCCCCAATTGCCAGACCGAACGCCCGCTCCAGGAGCTGTTCTGCGAAGGCACCGTCGACCAGCACCCTTGCAACTGGGACCTGGCCGGCGAACCACCGCGCGCCGACGGCTGGCGGCCCCAGGTCATCGTCACTCAAGACGCCCTGCCGCAAGATCCCATGCCCCGGCACGGCCCAGGCCAGGGCAGTCCAGGCCAGGACAGCCCGCCGCCAGATGCCCCGGCCCAGCCCGAGACCATCGCGCCGGGCCTGGTTTGCAGCAACGGCCATGCCATGGAACCAGGCGACTTGATGTGCCTGGAGTGCGACGCGCCCCCGGCCCAGGACCAGGCCCAGGTTCCTGGCAACGCAACGCCTGGGCCGGCACTCCCTGATGCCGGAGACGACCCGGCCAGCCCCAGCCAGACCCTGATCGACGGCTGGGCGTTGATCCGCCAGATCAGCAGCACCGACGGTGTGCGCGAACGCTACCTGGCCAGCCACCAGGCAACGCCACTCCAGGCGGTGTTGACGCTCTACCGCCCCGGCGCCGAACCCGACCCGGCGATCTACGATGTGATCCGCCGCCTGCCCCGTGCGCATGTGCCCGAGATCATCGCCACCGGACGCTGGGACGGCCGGGCCTACGAGGTCATCGAAGAGCTCAGCGGCGGCACCCTGGCGGACCTGGGCAGCATCATTCGCGACACCGACAGCGTGCGCCATGTGGTCCGGGAACTGGGCCAGGCGCTGCATGCCTTCAACGAAGCCGGGCTGCGCCATCGCGACCTGCGCCCGGCCAGCCTGCTGGTACGCGCCCGCGAGCCGCTGGACCTGGTGATCAGCGGCTTCGGCTCGGCGCGCCTGTCGGAGTTCGACCTGGATATCGTGTCGCCCCTGGAAACCAGCCGCTACATGGCCCCGGAAGCCATCGCCGGCGGGGTAGCCGCGGCCTCGGACTGGTGGAGCCTGGGGATGATCCTGCTCGAGCAGTTGACCCAGGGCGCCTGTTTCGAAGGCATCCATGCCAATGCCTTCCTTATTCATGTACTGGCCAACGGGGTGCCGATCCCCGATGACCTGGACCCGGGGCTCGACCTGTTGCTGCGCGGGCTGCTGGCCCGGGACCGGCACCAGCGCTGGCAGTGGCCCGAGGTCGAGGCCTGGCTCGATGGCCATCCGGTCGCGGCGCCGGCCTCGTCGTTCCAGGAGCGCGACGACGGCGAAGGCGCCACCTTGCAGCTGGGCCAGCGCCACTACCACAAACCCCGGGTGTTCGCCCTGGCCGCGGCCCAGGCCGAACACTGGGCCCAGGCCCTGGACCACCTGCTGCGCGGGGTGATCGTGACCTGGGCCGAACAGCTCGGCCTGCCCTCCTCGCTGCTCGCCGGCCTGCGCCAGGTGGTCCAGCATGACGGCCTGGAAGACGACTTGCGCCTGATGCTGGCGCTCAAGCTGCTCAATCCGCAAGTGCCGCTGATCCATCGCGGCGACATCGTCACCCCAGGCTGGTTGCTCGAACACCCGTTGGAAGGCTACCGGCTGATCAGCGGTTCGGCTCCCGATCTGCTGGAGCAGCTGCAGACCGACAACTGGCTGTCGCGCCTCAAGCTGCGCGCCGAGCAGGTGCGCCAGCGCGCCCTGCACCAGCAGGTCGAACTGGTGGAAGAGACCCTGCGCATCTACCTGCTGTCGACCTCTCGCGCCAGGCTCGCCACCCAGTGGCAGGAGCGCCAGCGCCTGCTGCCGGATACCGAGCATCCTGGCCTGGCCTACCTGTCGGAACGGCGGGTGATCGCCGAAGAAGACCTGATCGTGCTGCTCAGCGCCGCCATCGAGCAATTCCGCTCGGTCGACTCGATCATCCAGGAAGCCACCGAGCTGGCTCAGCGCACCGAGGTCGGCTGGTTCGACAGCGAGCAAGCAAGCGCACTGCTTGAGCACCCGCGCCAGGAACTGTACCGCAGCGTCGACGAACGCATCCGTGGTTTTGCCCGCAGTGGCGTGCCGGCGGTGGATGAGTGGGCCGAGCAGTTTCGCCTGGAACGGCGCATGCCCCTGGCCAAGGTCCTGGTGCTGCTGGCCATTCCCGAGAGCCAGTGGCTGGAGCCGCAAAAGCAGCACTACGTATCGCAGATCCTCGACTTCTTCGAAAAGAAGGTGGTCACCGCGGTGATGCGCGGCCCGCTGGTGCGCATGAACATCGGCAAGACCACCGCCCGCGTCGACCTGGCCGAATTGCACAGCGAACGCCGCCCCGCCGCCGCCCTGCTCGACCACCTGCTGCAACGCAACGAGCGCGCGGTGAACCTCGACCCGGAATGCTTCCAGGCCGATCCGCGGATCGAGGCCCGACTGCATGCGCTGTACCGCCAGAGCGCGTTGTACAAGCGCGATACCGGCATCGACGGTCTCTACCTGGGCTTCCCCTTCTTGCTCAGCCGCGATCCGCGCGGCAACGCCCGCCCGCGGATCATCCCGTTGCTGCTGTGGCCGGTGAAACTGCTGCTGGAGCTGGGCCAGCGCGGCAACGCGCGGCTGGCCTTCGACGGCGAACGCGAAGAGGTGCGCCTGAACCCCGCACTGGACAGCGTGCTCGGCGCCGAGACCTGCAAACTCTGGCGCAAGACCGCCGATGAATTGCTCGGCCGTTCGTCCATCCGCACCAGCGACGTGATGGATGCCTTCGGCATGCTCGCCGGCGTACGCTCGCGCACCTTCGCCAGCCTGCCGGCCGGCACGGTTGAGGTCGCGCCCTACCAGGAGGAACTGGCCTGCGCGGCGGTGCTGTTCCACGTCACCTTCATGGGCCAGGCCATTGGCGAGGACCTGCGCCAGCTCAAGTCGCTGTCACCCAACGGCACGGGCCTCGAGACCGCCTTGCGTCTCAGGAATGGCGAGGACGAACAGCCACCGGCCGATCCCGGGGAGCTGCAGCGCTATTTCACCGTGGCCAGCGACCCGTCCCAGGAAGCGGCAGTGCTCCAGGCCCGGCAAGGCCCCGGCCTGCTGGTGGAGGGGCCTCCCGGCACGGGCAAGAGCCAGACCATCGTCAACATGGTGGCCGACGCCATCGGCCGCCAGCGCAGCCTGCTCATCGTCTGCCAGAAACATGCGGCGCTGGAGGTGGTGCACAAACGCCTGGTGGCCGAAGGGCTTGGCCAGCGCATCGTCATGCTCAACGACGTCAACCGCGACCGCGAGCCGATCATCCGCAGTATCCGCGAGCAGCTGGAGGCCCTGTTCGTCGCTGGCGGCGACAGCCAGGGCTGGTTGCGCCAGCGTGAACAGACAGCGGCGCGCATCGAGGCCCTCGAGGGCGAGCTCGATCGCTACCACCAGAGCCTGCATCACCCGGACCCGGCCAGCGGCCTGAGCTATCGCCGCCTGTTGGGCGAGCTGATCGAACTGGAAGATGGCCCCGCGCCCCTGGAGTTCCCGGCCCTGCGCCAGCACCTGGCGCCCCTGGACCCCGCCAGCCTGACCCGCCTGGAAGAGCGCTGCGCGCCGCTGGTTCGCCTGTGGTTGCCGGCACGCTACGAAGGCAGCCCCCTGGCGCAGCTGCAAGCCTTCGCCGCCGATCGCCCGACCCTGCAAGCCTTCGACGACAACCTGCGGGACTTCGCCCAGGCCGAGGCCGATCGCCAGGCCACGCTGCAAGCGCATCCGGCCAGTTTCGAGATCGACGACCCCGCGCCCTACCGCGCATGGAGGGCGGCACACGTCGCCACCTTGCTCGACCTGGAGCCGCAGCAGCGGCTGCGCCTGGCCCGCTGGCTACCGCTGTTCCGCCTGCGCGAGCATGAGCCGCTGCCCCGTGGCGAGGCGATCCTCGACGAGCTGCGGCAATTGCAGCAGCAACTGCGCCAGTTGCCGGAAGATCGCTACCAGGCGGCGCTGTCGCCCGCCCTGGGGCTGATCGACCACAAGCGCCTCGGCAGCCTGGGCCAGGATTGCGCCAAGGTCATGGCCGCCCGTTCCTGGTGGTCGCGAATCAACCCCTTGCACCTGCTGCGCCGTGGCCGGCTGCGCGAGTTCCTGCAGGAACAGGGTGAAAACCGGGTCGAGGAAGTCCTGCCCACACTGCACGCGGCCATCGACCTGGAGCGCCAATGGCGCCCGCTGCGCGCCGAACTCACGGCCCTGCAACGGGAGCTGGGACTGGACGCCCCGGCCCCCGAAGCCGGCCTGGAGCTGAGCGCGACAGTCACCCACGACATCCGCCAGCTGCTGGAGATCCAGGTCCTGGCCCAGGCCCTGGCCCAATCGCCCCGCGCCCGCCAGGCCGACGCTGCGGTGCTCAGCGGCGACAAGCGCGAGTTCGAAGCGTTGCTCGGTGACCTGGACGCCTCGCTGATTCGCCAGGGCGTACGCCAGACCAGCCTCGACCAGCTCAAGCTGCTCGGCCACTGGCTGGGCGCCGAACTGCTTGGGCAACTGCAACAGGCTATCGAGCACAACCAAAGCAACGAGTTGCCCCTGGCCCGCCTGCAACAAGCCCTGCCCTGCCTCGGCGCCTACCAGGCGTTCCGTGGCCGAGCCAGCCTGCTGGGCCCAGAGGAGCTGGAGCTGCTGGCCCTGCTACGCCAACGCCAGGCGCAATTGGACGCCCTGGCGCCCGAGCAACTGGAAGCCGCCGTGCGCCGCCTGCTGAACCGCGAGGCGCGGCTGGGCTGGAAGCACCGCATCGAGCAAGCCAACCCCGAGTTGCTGTACGGCCAGGACGAAACCCAGGCCAAGGTCGCCAGCCTGGCCCAGGCCGATACCCGCATGCGCGAGCTCAACCGCGAGCTACTGGCCAAGGGCATCGACCCCTCGCGCCTGGGCAATCGCAAGCAATGGGAAGACGTGACCCGGCTCACTGGCAAGCGCTCGCGGCGCTTGCGCGAATTCATCGAGCTGGGCGCGCCGCTGGGGCTGATGAACCTGCGCCCGGTGTGGCTGATGAACCCGGACGTGGCCAGTCGCGTGCTGCCGCTCAAGGCCGGCCTGTTCGATACCGTGATCTACGACGAAGCCTCGCAGATGCCGGTGGAGTTCGCCCTGCCGACCCTGTTTCGCGGGCAGGTCACGGTGGTCAGCGGCGACGAGAAGCAGATGCCGCCGACGGCGTTCTTCTCCAGCCGGGTGGAAAGCGACGAAGCCGAACTGTTCGACGGCGACGAGCCCGACGCAGAAGCCGACCAGGAGCAACGCGAGGCCTTCGAAGACACCTGGAACCGCCGGGAGATCAAGGACTGCCCCGACCTGCTGCAACTGGCGCGCAATGCCCTGCCCAGCACCACGTTGCAGATCCACTATCGCTCCGCCTACCGCGAGCTGATCGGCTTCTCCAATGCCTCGTTCTATGGCAACCGCCTGAATGTGCCCGTGCGCCATCCACAAGCCAGCATCGAGCGGGTCAAGCCGCTGGAGCTGATCCAGGTCGAAGGCCTGTACCAGAACCAGAGCAACGCCCAGGAAGCCGAGCGTGTCGTGCAGTACCTGGCCGAGCTGTGGCGCCAACCCTACGAAGAGCGCCCCTCGGTCGGCGTGGTGACCTTCAACCGCAAGCAGGCCGAGCTGATCGAGGAACACCTGGAGGCCCACGCCGCCCAGGACGAGGTGTTCCGCAGCGCCTACGCCCAGGAGCGCGAACGCAGCGAGGACGGCGAGGACATGTCGGTGTTCGTCAAGAACGTGGAGAACGTCCAGGGTGACGAGCGCGACGTGATCGTCTTCTCCTCGACCTTCGGCCGCAACAGCCAGGGCACCTTCCGCCGCAGCTTCGGCGTACTTGGCCAGACCGGCGGCGAACGGCGCCTGAACGTGGCGGTCACCCGCGCACGGCACAAGGTGGTGATGATCACCTCGATGCCCATCGGCGACATCTCCGACATGCTCAATACCCACCGTGCGCCGGCCAGCCCCAGGGACTACCTGCAAGGCTACCTGGAATACGCCCGGGCGCTGTGCGCCGGGGAGTTCGCCTACACCGGCAAGCTGCTCGACCGGCTGCAAACCGACCGCGGCAACCTGCAACGCGGCCAGGGCCAGGATCGCGACGGCTTCGCCAGGATCGTCGGCCAATACCTCCAGGCCCAGGGTTGGCAGGCCGCGCCGGCCAGCGAAGGCGACGCCTTCGGCCTGGACTTCGCCATCGAAAACCCCGGTACCGGCACCTACGCCATCGGCATCGAATGCGACGCCCCCAGCCACGCCCTGCTGGAACGCGCCCGCGCACGGGAGATCTGGCGCCCGTCGGTCCTGCGCCGGGCGATCCCGCATATCCACCGGGTGTCGTCCCAGGCCTGGTACCACGACGGCGATAACGAACGCGCCCGTCTGCGCGAGGCCATCGAACGGGCACTGCCGTCCGCCCAGCCAGGTCCGGTCACGGCCCCTTCCAGCGATACGGAGATCTGCCCATGAGTGGTCCCAAGGTTGTGCGGATCGTCACCCGCGAAGAAATCATCGCCCTGTGCGAGGGGCACCTGCAGCGCCTGGAACAGGCCATGGCCCGCTGGGAAGCCCAGGCCGCCAGGCTCGGCGAGTTGAACGAGGAACAACGCAACGCCACCCGCGCCCGCGCTGAGCGCCTGCGCGCCCTGCTCGGCCAGGAACAGTTCGCCCAATTGCAGAAAGCCGTGCCAATCGAGATCGAGTACCTGCGCCGCGACCAGACAGAACGTGAGGAACGCGCGGTGCTGCGTGCGACCGAGCAACGCCAGCGCCAGCGCCGCCAGCAAGAAAATGCCGCGACCCTGCTCGGCGCCCTGCGCGCCGCACAGGCAGCGGTTGCGCCCGAGCTGTTGCAAGACGTGGCGCGCCTGGCCGAAGGCACCGACCTCGCCCATGCGCAGCAGGTCCTGGCCCAGGGCTTCAGCCAGCTGGCCAGGGTCGACGAGACGGACAGCTTGAGCGAGCGCCAACGCGAACTGGCCCGGCAACTGCGCGAAGAGACACCCCAAGCCAGCCTCGAACAGTGGATCGCCGCGCAACAGCCAGCCGAGCGTGATCCGCGCCTGCAACGCATCGACCGGCATATCGCCGAACTGCAACTGCTCCAGGGCGCACCAGCCGCGACTCCGTTCCTGCAACGGCTGGCCCGGGCCGAAGCCCAGCAGCAGGCGCAGCAGCGCAACCTGTTGCTCGACAGCCTGGTGATCGAACTGGCCGAGGCCACGCGCGACTTCCAGCAGCGCCGCGGACTGCTTGGCCAGGTCCAGGACCTGGCCAGCGAACTCCATACCCATGCCACGACCGATCACGCGGCCCTGCTGCGCCAGGTCGCCGAGTGCCACGAGCACAGCGACCTGGCGCTGCTGCAAGCGCTGAAGTCCGAATGCGAGGTCGCGCTCACCGCTGTGCTACAGGCCCAGGCTGCACTGGCCCGGCGCCAGGCCATGCTTGAGGGGCTGGCCCGGCTCGGCTACGAGGTTCGCGAAGGCATGGCCACCGCCTGGGCCGAGTCCGGCAAGGTGGTACTGCGCAAGAGCGCCACCCCAGGTTACGGCGTCGAAGTCGGTGGCAAGGCCGACAACGGCCGCCTGCAGGTGCGCGCTGTGGCCCTCGACCCACAGCGGGACAAGGGGCGCGATCGGGATATCGAGACGATCTGGTGCAACGAATTCCAGCGCCTGCAAGCGCTGCTCAAGGACAGCGGCGGCGAACTGCTGATCGAACGCGCCTTGGGGGTGGGCGAGGTGCCGCTCAAGGAAGCCACGGTCATGGACGAGGAACGAGAAGCGGCGAACCTCCAGCAGCGGAAGCTTTGAGCTCGCCGCAAGCTCGCCCCCTCTCTCGGTTCAGGCCGACCCTGGTTCCAAGCCGCGATGGGCCTGGCGCCACTGGATCGGGCTGACGCCGTACCAGCGGCGAAAGGCCCGGGAAAACGCGCTGATTTCCGAATAGCCCAGGGCCAGGGCCAGCTCGGAGATCGGCAGGGTCGATTGCTGCAGGTAGTACAGCGCCAGTTCCTGGCGCACGGTGTCCACCAGGCTCGAGAAGGTCAGGCCGCTTTCTCCCAGGCGGCGCTGGATGGTCCAGCTGGGCATGCGTAGGTTATGGGCCACTTGCTCCAGGCACGGGTAACCCTCGCCGAGCAGGTCGCGCACCTGGGCCCGCACCTCGGCGACCATGTCCGGACGGGCCTGGTCGCCGCCGGCCACCGCGAGCTTGTGCAGGCTCTCCAGGAGGATCGCCAGCAGCTTCGGGTCGTGCCCGGGCATCGGCCGCTGCAGCACGCTGCGGCGAAACACCAGGGCGTTGCAGGGTTGGCCGAACAGTACCGGGGCATCGAACACCTTGCAGTGCTCATGCCAGGCCTCGGGCTGCGGATGCTCGAAATGCACCCGCTCCGGCGCCCAGTTCTGGCCCAGGGCATGGCGTATCAGGTTGGCGAACATGCCCAGGGACAGCTCGGCATCCTGGCGCTTGCGCAAGATGGCGCCGTATTGCACCTGGTAGTCGAAGCGACACAGCTCGCCGTCCTCCACCAATCGCAGCAGGCTGCCCTGCTGGTGCGCCGGAAAGGCCCGGGCGACGTTGCGCAGGCCCTCGCCAAGGGTCGCCGAGCACATCCCCACATAACCCAGCAGGCCCAGGGAGTCCGGACGGAACTGCTGGCCATAGCGCAGGCCGAAATTATGGTTGCCGGTCTGCCGTGCCGCCTCCTCGAACACCGAGCAATACTGGTTCAGGTCCAGGCTCAGGGTCGGGTGCAGCAGTTGCTCGGGATCGATGCCGGCCATGCCCAGGATGCGTTCGGGATTACCGCCGTGCATCTGGATGAAATCGCTCAGGCCGCTGGCGGCCGAGGCCAGGACGCCGACCTGGCTTTCATGGGGACGGCTCGTGGACGTGGTGATGAGGGGCACCGGGAACCTCCTTGCGCAATCACCATGGACGGGGGGCTGGACTACGCAAGTTCCATTCCAGATCCCCGCCTGGCCCCGCTGCGCCGGGCTCCGTGGTCTCAAGCCCGGCACTGTCGGCGCTAGGCGTTGCTCGGTGCCGGGCGACAGTGCACCGGTGCAGGGCGTAGCGGTTTGTAACATCGATTCAGTACCCCCCGTGCGCCAGGACACCCCGCAAGCCGTCATCCAGGTAGCGCCGGCATAACCCCAGGGTCTGCTGCACCCACTCGCGCCCCAGGCACTCGACCTGCGCCGTCCCCCGGTGGGTTCCGGTCCAGGCCAGCAATTGCAGGCGCCGCTGCATGATCAGGGTCGGCAGCATGGCCAGGTCCTCGGCCGCAAGCGCCAGCTGGCTGCAGTAGCCCTGCAGCCAATTGTCGATCCATTGCGCCAGCTCAGGGTGATGCTCGAAGAAACTCAAGGCCGCGGCCAGGTCGTGCAAGTACCAGCCCAGCCCGCAATCGTCGAAGTCGATGATGCGCGTGTGCTCGCCCTGCACCAGCAGGTTGGCCAGGCGCAGGTCGGCATGGATCAGGCCGAAACGCTCGGGCCCCTGGCCATAGTCGGCCAGGCGCTGGCCGAGGACGCCGACCACCTCGCCGATCAGCGCCCGAGCCCCCTCGTCCAGGTAGGGTGCCTGCTGCCAGGGGCCCCAATGCCCTTCGGGACCGAGCATGCTCGCGTGGTTCCAGGTCATGCGCGTGAAGTCCCGGGGCTGGTGCCAGCGCCGGGCCTGTTGGTGCAGGCGCGCATTGATCGCCCCCAGGCGGCGAAACGAAGCATCGAGGCCGTGGGACGAAGGCTCGCTGCCCTCGATCCAGTCGAACAGCACCACATACCGGCTGCCCAGCCCGGCCAGCTCGACTTGCTGGATCAACTGGCCATCCAGGCCGGCGATGGCGTCGGGCACTTGCAGCCCCTCCTCGCGCAGCGCCGCCAGCCAGGCCAGCTCGCTGGCGATCTCCTGGTACGAGTGATAGGCCTGGCGATGCACCCGCATCACCGAACGCCGGCGGCTGTTGTGCAACAAGTAGGTGGCGTTCTCCGAATGGCTGAGCAGGCGCAGCTCACCGTGCAGCGCCGGGGCATAGCGCAGGATGGCCTGGCTGGCCAGGGGGGCAACGGCATCCAGGTCGTTGGCGGGGTTCGAGGCAGTCATCATCAGCGCGCTCCAGGGTAGATAGGCCACCACAGGATGCGAGGCGGCCGGCGCGCATCGCTTGACCGCCCGGGGCGAAATCTTGACTCCAGGACACAAGGCACGCGGCCGTCGCCACAGATTTGATATTTCAGGGTAAAAGTTGTGCCGCGCGGTCAAGTGCGACCCAGCGTCCGCGCTCCACCATCCAGATCAATCCACGCAAAAGGACTTATCCATGCTCACTTCACTTCAAGGCAAAAGCGTCCTGGTCACCGGCGCCACCAGCGGCATCGGCCTGGGCATCGCCTATGGCTTCGCTCGCCAGGGCGCGCGGGTCGCCATCAGCGCTCGCCACGCCGACAAGGTCCAGGGCGTTGCCCGGCGCATGCGTGACGAAGGCCTGCAGGTCGAGGGGTTCGTCGCCGATGTGGCCCAGGGCGCCGCGGTCCGCCAACTGCTGGCCGACGTCGCCGGCAGCCACGGCGGGCTGGACGTGCTGTGCTGCAATGCCGGGGTGTTCCCCTCGGCCAGCCTCGAACAGATGAGCGAAGCCGACTGGGACGGGGTGCTGGCCACCAACGCCAAGGGCAACTTCCTCTGTGTCCAGGCGGCCCTGCCCTACCTGCGCCAGGCCGAGTACGGGCGGGTGATCCTCACCTCGTCGATCACCGGCCCCGTGACCGGCTTCCCCGGCTGGGCCCACTACGGCGCCAGCAAGGCCGCGCAACTGGGCTTCATGCGTACCGCGGCGATCGAGCTGGCCCGCGATGGCATCACCATCAACGCCGTGCTGCCGGGCAACATCCTCACCGAAGGCCTGCAGGACATGGGCCAGGCGTACCAGGACAGCATGGCCGCCTCGGTACCGCTGCGGCGCCTGGGCAGCGTCGAGGACATCGCCAGCGCCGCGCTGTTCTTCGCCTCCCGCGAAGCCGGCTACATCACCGGGCAGAGCCTGGTCGTCGACGGCGGCCAGATCCTGCCCGAATCCCTCCAGGCCCTTGCCTAGAGGCTTCACCTCTCTGACGGAGTGCCCCCATGAGCGAGATCTACGCGGACAAGCTGTCCCAGCAACTCGATGACCCGGCCCGGCCCCAGGAAGTCCAGCGCTTGCGCAGGAACGCCGTGGGCTTGATGGGGGTACTGTTCATGACGGTGGCCACGGCGGCGCCGATCACCGCCATGCTCGGCAACGTGCCGATCGCCATCGGCAGCGGCAACGGCCAGTACGCGCCCGCCGGCTACCTGGTGGCGACGGTGATCCTGGCGCTGTTCGCCATCGGCTACGCGCAGATGGCCAAGTACATCACCGCCACGGGGGCCTTCTACGGGTTCATTTCCCACGGGCTCGGGCGGGTGGTGGGCATGGCCGCCGGCATCGCCGTGACCCTGACCTACATCGTCTTCGAAGCGGCCCTGGTGGGCATCTTCGCCTTCTTCTGCGTCGACCTGCTGGCCAGTGCCAGCGGGCTCCAGGCGCCCTGGATCCTGTTCGCCCTGGCCATGCTGGCGGCCAACGGCATCCTTAGCTACTTCGACATTTCCCTGACCGCCAAGGTGCTGGGCATCTGCCTGGTGCTGGAGATCCTGATGCTGGCACTGATGGCCGGCGCCGTGCTCTGGCACGGTGGCGGCCCCCAGGGCCTGGCGCCAGAGTCGATCAATCCGCTCAAGGCCTTCACCCCGGCCCAGGGAGTGATCGGCGCCAATGCCGGCATCGGCCTGTTCTTCGCCTTCTGGTCCTGGGTCGGCTTCGAGTCCTCGGCCATGTATGGCGAGGAATCGCGCAATCCGAAGAAGATCATTCCCCTGGCCACGCTGCTGGCGGTGATCGGTATCGGCGTGTTCTACGTCTTCGTGTCGTGGATGGCCATCGCCGGCTCCGGCCCCAGCGAAGCCATCCGCCTGGCCCAGGACCCGGCCCAGGCCGCCGAGGTGTTCTACGGCCCTACCCGGCTGTACCTGGGCGAGTGGGCGGTGAGCCTGTTCAAGCTGCTGGTGGTGACCGGCTCGTTCGCCTGCGGCATGGCCTTCCACAACTGCGCCTCGCGCTACATCTATGCCCTGGGCCGGGAGAACCTGTTCGACTGCCTCGGCCGCAGCGTCGGTCGCACCCACCCGCGCCACGGCTCGCCCCATGTGGCCTCCACCGTGCAGAGCCTGATCGCCACGGCCATCGTCCTGGCCTTCCTGGCCGCGGGCAAGGACCCCTACGCCGATCTCTACGCGTTGCTGGCGATCCTCGGCACCATGGGCATCCTGATCGTTCAGGCGCTCTGCGCCTTCGCGGTGGTCTGCTACTTCCACCTGGGCACCCGCCATGTGGCCCAGCGCCATTGGTTCAAGACCTTCCTCGCACCCTTGCTGGGCGGGCTGGGCATGCTCTACGTGGTCTACCTGCTATTCGCCAATCTCAGCTTCGCCGCCGGCAGCGCCGCGCAATCGCTGCTGTTCAAGCTGATCCCTTGGATCGTCGCCGCCAGCTTCGCCCTGGGTGCGGCCATCGCCCTGTACTTCCGGCATTTCGACCGACGCAAGTACCACATCATCGGCAGCATCGTCATGGACGATGAGCGCCAAGAGCCCTGAGGAGCCTCGCCATGTTGAAAGTCAACGCCTTCCAATCCGAACACGCCGAGGCCCTGGACAGCGCCCAGCGCGCCATGATCGAGCGCCGGCAACGCTTGCTGGGACCGGCCTACCAGCTGTTCTACGAACAACCCCTGCACCTGGTCAGCGGCAGCGGCGCCTGGCTGCAGGACCGCGCCGGGCGGCGCTACCTGGACCTGTACAACAACGTCGCCTCGGTCGGCCATTGCCATACCCGGGTGGTCCAGGCCCTGGCCGGGCAAGCCGCACAACTCAATACCCATACCCGCTACCTGCACGAAGGCGTGCTGGACTACGCCGAAAAACTCCTGGCCACCCTGCCCGTGGAACTGGGCCAGGCGATGTTCACCTGCACCGGCAGCGAGGCCAACGACCTGGCCCTGCGCATCGCCCGGGACTACAGCGGCGGCACCGGGGTGATCGTCACCCGCTACGCCTACCACGGCATGACCCTGGCGATTGCCGAGCTGTCGCCCTCGGTGGGCGACTACGTGCCGCTGTCCCGGGACTGCCGGGTGATCGATGCGCCCCTGCATGACCCACTGCACCCGGAACGGGTGGGCCAGGTCTTCGCCAACCAGGTGCGCGCGGCCATCGCCGATATGCAGCGCCATGGCATCCGTCCGGCGGCGTTGCTGGTGGACACCCTGTTCACCAGCGACGGGGTGTTCGCCGACCCGCCGGGCTTCCTCGCCCCGGCGGTGCAAGCCATCCGCGAGGCTGGCGGCCTGTTCATCGCCGACGAAGTACAACCGGGGTTCGCCCGCACCGGCAGCCACATGTGGGGCTTCGAGCGCCACGGCCTGGTACCGGACCTGGTGACCATGGGCAAACCGATGGGCAACGGCCACCCGCTGGCGGGCTTGGCGGTACGCCCGCATATCGTCCAGCGCTTCGGCCAGCACGCCAGCTACTTCAACACCTTCGGCGGCAACCCGGTGTCGGCCGCGGTGGGCCTGGCGGTGCTGCAGGTGATCGAGGAAGAAGGCCTGCAAGCCAATGCCTTGCAAGTGGGCGGCCTGCTCATGCAGGGCCTGCAGAGCCTGGCGGCGGATCATCCGGTGCTGGCCGAGGTGCGTGGCGCCGGTTTGTTCCTGGGCGTCGATATCCGCCAGCCGGACAGCGGCACGCTGGACTCGGCGACCGCCCGGCGCCTGGTCAACAACTTGCGTGACGAAGGCATGTTGATCGGCGTTGCCGGAGCGGCCAACAGCACCCTGAAGATCCGCCCGCCGCTGTGCTTCAGCCAGGATCAGGCCGGGCAGTTCCTCGACGCCCTGGAGCGAGTCCTGCGACGCCTGTAAGGGCACCGCTAAAAACTACCTGCATTGCCATCGCTGCGTTAAAAACCGGCTGGTGCGCCAGCCCGGTCAAAATGCTCATTTACCCCTTGTAAACTGCGCTTTTTCGCCGGTTTTGCCTTGCGCTGGCTGCCTCGCCTACGTTTTTAGAGACGCCCTGCAAGGGCCAGGCCCGCGTTGAAAAACCCGCCAGCCAGTCAACCTGCAGGAGCGAAGCTTGCTCGCGATAATCGTTAACGCCAGCGCGTTTTGACTGGCTCAACCCAGCGTTCCGAAGTCCATCGCGGGCAAGCCGGAGCGCCGCCCGCTCGCTCCTACAATCTCCTTTAAAGCCTAGCCCGGTCCTGCTCCATAGAAGCCCTGCTCGGCGAACAGCTGGCGCAGCTCATCGAGCACCTGGACGTCCTCGATGGTCGCCGGCACCGCCACTTCCGGACGCCGGGCCAGGCTGCGCATGGTCTTGCGCAGGATCTTCCCCGAGCGGGTCTTGGGCAGGCGCTTGAGCACCAGTACCCGACGCAGCGAAGCCAGGGCCCCGACCTGCTCGCGTACCCGTTGCACCAGTTCCTGCTCCAGTTGCCCGGGGTCCACCCGGGCGTCCTGCTTGAGCACCACGAAACCCACCGGCACCTCGCCCTTGAGGGCATCGTCCAGGGCCACCACGGCGCATTCGGCCACCGCCGGGTGCTCGCCCAGGGCCTGTTCCAGGCTACCGCTGGACAGGCGATGGCCGGCCACGTTGATCACATCGTCGATGCGCCCCATGACGAACACATAACCCTGGGCATCCACATAGCCACCGTCGCCGCTCAGGTAGTAGCCGGGAAAGGTCCCCAGGTAGCTGTCGAGAAAACGCTGGCGGTCCTGCCACAAGGTATTGAGCACCCCGGGCGGCAAAGGCAGGCGCAGCACGATGTTGCCCGGTTCGCCACAGGGCACCGGCTCGCCCTGGTCATCGAGCACCGCCAGCTGGTAGCCGGGCACCGGTAGCCCGGCCGAACCGGCCTTGACCGGGTAACCACCGGTTGCACGCGGCGTGCTGACCACCGGCCAGCCGGTCTCGGTCTGCCACCAGTGATCGATCACCGGGCATGGCAACGACTCGCGCAGCCAGTCGTAGGTGGCAGGGTCCAGGCGCTCGCCGGCCACGTACACCGCCTTCAGGCAGGACAGATCGTGTTCCTGGCGCAGCCGGCCATGGGGGTCCTCGCGCTTGATGGCGCGAAAGGCGGTGGGCGCGGTGAAGAACACATTCACCCGGTGCTCGGCGATCACCCGCCAGAATGCCCCGGCATCGGGGGTGCGCACCGGTTTGCCCTCGTAGAGCAAGGTGGTGCAACCACGGATCAGGGGCCCATAGACGATGTACGAATGCCCCACCACCCAGCCGATGTCCGAGGCAGCCCAGAACACCTCCCCGGGCTGGGCGTCGTAGACCGCCTGCATGCTGTAGTTCAGGGCCACCGCATGGCCGCCATTGTCGCGCAGCACGCCCTTGGGCTTGCCCGTGGTGCCCGAGGTATGCAGCACGTACAACGGTTCGCCGGCCAGCAATGGCACCGCCGGCACTGCCTCGGCATCGGTCATCAGCGCCGCCCAGTCGACATCCCGGCCTTGGCGCAGTTCGGCGCCGGCCTGGGGCCGGGCCACGACCACCACCCGCTCCGGCGGCTGTGCCACCAGTTCCAGGGCCTTGTCCACCAGCGGCTTGTAGGGCACCACGCGTTCGTACTCGATGCCGCAACTGGCGGTCAGCAGGGCCTTGGGCCGGGCATCGTCGATGCGTACCGCCAGCTCCGCCGCCGAGAAACCGCCGAACACCACCGAATGCACCGCCCCCAGCCGGGCGCAGGCCAGCATGCCGATCACCGCCTCGGGGATCATCGGCATGTACAGCACCACCCGGTCACCCTGCTCCACCCCCAAACCACGCAGCATGCCGGCGCAGCGCGCCACCTGTTCCAGCAACTGCGCGTAGCTCAGGCGTCGTTGCTGGCCGGTGACCGGGGAGTCGTAGATCAATGCCAGGCGCTCGCCATGCCCGGCCTCGACGTGCCGGTCCAGGGCCAGTTGGCAGGTATTGAGCTGCCCATCGGCGAACCATTGGTAGGTCTGGGGATCCTGCTGCTGGAAGATCTGCCGGGGAAAGCGCATCCAGTCCAGCAAGCGGGCCTGCTGGTGCCAGAAGTCGACGGGATCGGCCTGGGCATGGGCCAAGGCGGTCAGGTAGGCATTCATTGCGCGATGTCCTGTTCTTGTTGGAGGTTCGATAGGCCGCGCTCGCCGTGCAGGTCCGCCGCCGGCCTGCGCCCATCCTGGGCAGGCCGCCCGGTCCCTGCTTGACCCTGCACCACAGTTTTTTGACTCTGCGCCGCGAGCCTCCTGGCAGCCTAGTCGATCCGCCACGGCCGGCCAGCCTGGCCCTCAGCTG
Source organism: Pseudomonas sp. B6(2017) (assembly GCF_002112765.1). Lineage (NCBI taxonomy): Bacteria > Pseudomonadati > Pseudomonadota > Gammaproteobacteria > Pseudomonadales > Pseudomonadaceae > Pseudomonas > Pseudomonas sp. B6(2017). Next base: position 224,310 of record NZ_NEIQ01000012.1, read on the forward strand.
CGCAGTTGGAAATCGGCGAAGAGTTCGCCCAGCTCCTGCCACAATCCAGGCAACCCCTGCTGGGGCGCTGCCGCAGGCAGGTCGGCATCGAGCATGCGCGCCGTGCGCACCAGTTGCACCACGAAGCGTTGCACGCCGTAGGCCTGCAAGCGCCGCCCCAGCGCCAGCAACCGCGCAGGGTCCACCAAGTGCCAGTGCACCGTGGTCCGGCATTCGTAGTCCACGCCACTTTGCAGCAGGTATTCCAGGCTGCGCCAGTTGGCCGCACCACTGCCACGCACGCCGGTGATGGCCTGGCAATCCTCGGCCAGGGACTTGACGTCGAAACCCACCCAATCGGCCAATGGCAAGGCCCGGGCCAGGGCTTCGGGCTTGATCCCGGCGCTGTGCAGGCCCACGGCGAAGCCCAGCTCCCGGACCTGGGCCATGGCGTCCGGCAACCCCTCCTGCAAGGTCGGCTCGCCACCACTGAACACCACCGCTTCCAGCAGCCCCTGGCGGCGCCGGAGGAATTCCAGGACCTGCTCCCAGGGACGCTCATCGAGTCCTCGGGGCGGGATCAGTTGCGGGTTGTGGCAGTAGCGGCAGCGCCAGGCGCAGCCCTGGCAGAACAGCACGCAGGCCAGCCGCCCCGGGTAGTCGAGGGTGGTCAGGGGCACCAGGCCCCCGACCCGTAGTGCTCGGTTCAAGGGTGAGCGGCCGTGGCCGCGCGTTCGTTGAAGTGCAGGCGCTCGCGGTGCTCGGACTGTTTGCCGGGATTGAACGCGGCGACCGGGCGGTGGTAGCCCATCACCCGGGTCCAGACTTCGCAGCGCTGGCGTTGTGCGGTAGGCAGGTTGGCTTGTGCAGTCATGGGAGAAACTCCTTGGTCTTCAGGGAAAGTGGCTCAGTGCAGGCTGCCCTGGCGCTGCGCCAGCAACAGGGCCTCATCGCATTTCGGGCAGAACTCGTGCTCGCCATCCAGGTAGCCGTGTACCGGGCAGATGGAGAAGGTCGGGGTTATCGTCAGGTATGGCAGGCGGAACCGCTCCAGCGCCCGGCGCACCAGTTGCTTGCAGGCCTGGGCCGAGGAAATCCGCTCGGCCATGTACAGGTGCAGCACCGTGCCGCCGGTGTACTTGCATTGCAGCTCGTCCTGCAGTTCCAGGGCCTCGAACGGATCGTCGGTGTAGCCCACCGGCAGCTGCGAGGAGTTGGTGTAGTACGGCGCCTCATGGCAGCCGGCCTGGAGGATGCCGGGGAAGCGCTTGCGATCCTCCTTGGCGAAACGGTAGGTGGTGCCCTCGGCCGGCGTGGCTTCGAGGTTGTACAAATGCCCGGTCTCTTCCTGGAAGCGCACCAGGGTGGCGCGCACGTGGTCCAGCAGGTTCAGTGCGAAGCGCCGGCCCTGGGCGGTGTGCAGGCCCATCTGGTCGTCGCTGAAGTTGCGCAGCATCTCGTGCAGGCCGTTGACGCCGATGGTGGAGAAGTGATTGCGCAAGGTGCCCAGGTAGCGCTTGGTGTAGGGATACAGGCCGGCGTCCATGTGGTGCTGGATCACCTTGCGCTTGACCTCCAGGCTCTCCATGGCCAGTTCCATCAGCAGGTCCAGGCGCCGCAGCAAGCCGCTGGCATCGCCCTTGTACAGGTAGCCCAGGCGCGCGCAGTTGAGGGTCACCACGCCCAGGGAGCCGGTCTGCTCCGCCGAGCCGAACAGCCCGCCGCCGCGCTTGAGCAGCTCGCGCACGTCCAGTTGCAGGCGGCAGCACATGGAGCGCACCTGGTTGGGTTGCATGTCCGAGTTGAGGAAGTTCTGGAAGTACGGCAAGCCATAGCGGGCGGTCATCTGGAACAGCCGCTCGGCGTTGTCGCTGTCCCAGGGAAAGTCATGGGTGATGTTGTAGGTGGGAATCGGGAAGGTGAACACCCGGCCCTTGGCGTCGCCGGCCTTTATGACCTCGATATAGGCGCGGTTGATCAGGTCCATTTCCTCTTGCAGCTCGCCATAGGCGAAAGGCATTTCCTCCCCGCCGATCACCGGGATCTGCTCGCGCAGATCCTGCGGGCATACCCAGTCGAAGGTCAGGTTGGTGAAGGGGGTCTGGGTTCCCCAGCGCGACGGTACGTTGAGGTTGTAGATGAACTCCTGGATGGCCTGGCGCACCTCTTCGAAACCCAGCCGGTCCTTGCGCACATAGGGCGCAAGATAGGTGTCGAAGGAACTGAAGGCCTGGGCCCCGGCCCATTCGTTCTGCAAGGTGCCAAGGAAGTTGACCATCTGCCCCAGGGCGCTGCCCAGGTGCTTGGGCGGCGCTGCCTCGACCCGCCCCGGCACGCCGTTGAGGCCCTCGTGCAGCAGGGTGCGCAGGGACCAGCCGGCGCAATAGCCGGCGAGCATGTCCAGGTCGTGGATGTGCAGGTCGGCCTCGCGGTGGGCGCGGCCGATGGCTTCGCTGTAGACCTCGTCGAGCCAGTAGTTGGCGGTGACCTTGCCGGATACGTTGAGGATCAGCCCGCCCAGGGAATAACCCTGGTTGGCGTTGGCCTGGACCCGCCAGTCCTGGCGGTCCAGGTACTCGTTCATCGAGGCCGCCACCTCCACCAGGGTCTTGCGGTCGCGGCGCAGGCGCCCGTGCTGTTCGCGGTAGACGATGTAGGCGCGTAGCGAGAGGAAGTGCCCGGCATCCATCAGCACCCGTTCGACCCGATCCTGGATCTGCTCCACATGCAGCTGCGGACACCCTTGCAGGTGGGCCAGGACCGCCGCCAAAAGGCCTTCGCTTTCGGCTTCGGCGTACTCGCCGGTGGCCTTGCCGGCGGCGATCAGCGCCTGGCGGATCTTGTCCGCGTCAAAGGCCACCAGGCTGCCATCGCGCTTGTGCAGCCGGTTGTGCCCCACTTCGATCAGTGTGCTGTGCATCCACCCTCCCGACACTACATATAGGTGTTTTGGAATTTCAAAACACAAGATGCAGGGATATTACGGAGCATGAGATTGATTGCCATTGATCGTGATCAAGTATTTTCCCGCTCCCCGGCGAATGCCCGACGCCTAAGCCCGTAACCGCCGCCGAGCGGCGCGAGGTTGCGTACGAGGCCGCAGGACTCGCCGGGCAGGCAACACGTTTCGCAAGGTTCTGCGGGATGGAAGGGTTGGCGGCAAGTGGCGCGTCAACCCCCGCTCATGTTCATGAAGCGCACCAGTTGCACCGCGCCTTGGGGATCGAAGTCATGGCGCAGCGGCTTGCGCCGCAACGCCTGTTGCAGGGCGTCGATCAGCGGCGCATCGTCCAGCGGATAGCGGCGCAGCAGGCCGCGCAAGTCCAGGGAATCTTTCTGGCCCAGGCACAGCAACAGCTTGCCTTCGACGGTCAGGCGCACCCGGTTGCAGGTGGCGCAGAAGTTGTGGCTGTTGGGTGAAATGAAACCGACGCGGGTTCGCGGGTGCTCCACCAGGCGCATGTAGCGCGCCGGGCCGCCGCTGTTCTCGGCGCTGTCGAGCAAGGCATGGCGGCTGGCGATCAGTCGCCGCACCTGGTCGCTGGCACAGAACGCCTCGCCCCGCGAGCGCCCCACCTCACCCAGGGGCATTTCCTCGATGAAGGTGATATCGATGCCCTGGTCGATAGCGTATTGCAGCAGCGCCGGCACCTCGTCGAAATTGCGTCCCTGCATCACCACGCAGTTGAGCTTGATGCCTTCGAAACCGGCATGCCGCGCGGCCTCGATACCGCGCAGCACCTGGTCCAGGTCACCGTTGCGGGTGATGGCCCGGAAGCGCTGGCCGTCCAGGCTGTCCAGGCTGATGTTCAGCCGGCGCACCCCGGCGTCGGCCAGGGGCCGGGCCAGGCGCTGCAACTGCGTGCCGTTGGTGGTCATCACCAACTCCCGCAGGCCCGGCAAGGCCGCGATCTGCCGGCACAGCTCGACAATCCCCGGGCGCACCAGCGGTTCGCCGCCGGTCAGGCGGATCTTGCGCACGCCCTGGCCGACGAACAGCGTGGCCAGGCGCAGCAATTCCTCCAGGGTCAGCACCTGCTGGCGCGGCAGGAACGTCATGTCGCTGGCCATGCAATAGACACAACGCAAATCGCAGCGATCGGTCACCGACAAGCGCAGGTAGTCGATCTGCCGCCCGAAGCCATCCTGCATCAGCTTGCCCATGCTCCTGCTCCTATTGCACCAGCGGCGAATCGGCACCCTGCAGGCGGATCCCGCGGATGTCCGCGGCGCCCACCAGGGTCTGCAGGTATTGCACCACCGCCTTCTGCCATACCCCCTGCTGCAGCTGGGTACGGATCGCCGTGGCCACCGCCTCGTAGGGCAAGGGCTGGCCCTCGATCCGCTGGTCGACGCTCAGCACGTGCCAGCCATAACGACTCTCCAAAGGCTTGGCCACCAGGCCCTGGCCCTGGGTGAACAACTGGCGCTCCAGCTCCGGCACGGTCTGGCCCTTGCTGATCTGCCCCAACTCGCCGCCCTGCTCCTTGGACGGACAGGCCGAGTACTTGCGCGCCAGCTCGGCGAACTGCCCGGGGAACTGCACCAGCCGCTCGCAGAGAATCTGCGCCTGGGTGAAGGCCTGGGCCCGCGCCTGGGCATCGTCCGGGGCGCACTCGAGCAGGATATGCCGCACCGCCAGCAGCGGCGCGCTGTGGAAGCGCCCGCGGTTGCTGGCGTAGTAGCGCTGGCAGCTGGCCTCATCGCATTCGGGCACCTGCACCTCATGTTCCAGGAGCAAGCGGGTGGCCGCCTCCTCCTGGTTCTCCCCGGCCCCTAGCCGGGCCGCAAGGCCCAGCTCGGCGATCCGTTGCTGCAACAGCTCGCGGATCACCAGCGCCCTGGCGGCCAGGAACACCGCCTCCTGGCGATCGGCCGCTGGATGGTATTGCAGCTCCTGGGCCATGGCCTGGGGCTCGATCAGGGTGCCGTTGACACTGACCACCGGCCATTCCCGCTCACTGCTGGCAATCAGCTGCGGCGTTATCTCCACCGCCAGCTCCGGCCCCTGTCCCACCGCCTGGGGCGGGTGCACTGCCGAGGAGGAGCAGCCGCCATTGCCACCCCCATTACCGCCACATCCGCATCCACTGGTCATGGTCGCCTCCTCAGGCTTTGTGCCGCACGATTTGATAACGCCGCCCCAGGTACCACACCGGCGCACTGACGATGTGCACCAGGCGGGTAAAGGGAAACAGCACGAACAGGCTCAGGCCCAGCAGCACATGCAGCTTGTACACCAGGGCCACCGGGGCGATGGCCGCCGCCGCATCCACCGGCCGCAACAGCACGGTGTACTGCGCCCAATCGGCGAGCATCACCATCACCGAACCGTCCATGTGCCCGGTGGAGGCGACGATGGTCAGCAAGCCCAGCAGCAACTGGGCCAGCAGCACCAGCAGGATCAGGATGTCCGAAGTGCTGGAAGTCGCCCGCACCCGAGGGTCGGTCAGGCGCCGCTTGATCAGCAGCACCAGGCCCAGCAGGCACAGGAGGCCGAAAAAGCCACCGGAAACCATGGCCAGCAGTTGCTTGTGCTCGGTGCTGATCACGCGGTGATAGACCGAGGCCGGGGTCAGCAAGCCGACGAAATGCCCGGCCAGGACGAACAGCACGCCGATGTGAAACAGGTTGCTCGCCAGCCGCATGCCACGGCTGGAGAGCATCTGGCTGGAGCCGGCCTTCCAGGTGTACTGGGACAGGTCGAACCGCGCCCAGCTGCCCAGCAGGCAGATCGCCAGGGCCACATAGGGATACACCCCGAACAACAACAGGTTCCACTTAGACATTACCCACCTCCCCGGCCGGCTTGCGGGCCAGCCCTTGATCCTGAAAATCCACCCAGTGCAGCGGCACCGCGCTTTCCTCCCGGGGCTTGCCCGGCGCACTGGCCTGCCCGGCGCAACGGTCCTGCTGCTGGGCCTGGAGGAAGTCCACCGCCTCCTCCTCCCAGATCTTGTCCAGGGCCTCCAGGGAGTCGTCGCGCTGCTCCGCCGCCACCTGCTCACGCACATCGGCCACGGCCTGGTGCGGCTCGGCCCCGGCGATCTGCAACAAGGCGCGGAAGCAGCCGGCATAGAAGCTCTCGCGCTCCTCCAGGCGGGCGGCGAGCAGCGCCAGCAGGTGCGCGACATCGGCCAGGCCCTCGCGCGCCTCCAGCTCATCGCGAGTCGACAGGTACTCCAGGTACAGCGGGATGTAGTCCGGCAGCTCCTTGACGCCCAGGGCGAAACCCGCCGCCTCGTACTGGGCCAGCAGGTCGACCATGGCCTGGCCGCGATCGCGGGACTCGCCGTGCACGTGCTCGAACAGCAGCAGCGACAGCGAGCGGCCCCGGCCGAACAGCGCCCCGTAGTGTTCCTGGCGGTCCATCAGGTCGTTGTTGCAAATCAGCTCCAGCAGTTCGAACAGCGCCCCGCGCTGGCGCGGGCTGATCTCCCGGGCCTGGATGATCGCCTGCTCCAGTTCGTCGCGGCCGGCGACCAGTTCCTGGGTCGGGTAGTCGAGCAGCAGTGAAATCACCTTGAGAATGCGCATGGTCAGTCCTCCCACAGCTGGACGGTCTTGATGATGTCGCGGCGGTTGGCCTTCTTCGCGCCGAACAGGTTGGTGTCGGAACTGCCGCTGCAGCCGCTGCCGAAGCTGAAGCCGCAGCCCGAACGCTCGGCGAAGGCGTCGCTCATGGCCTCTTCGCGATGGGCGCTGGGCACCACGTAGCGATCTTCGTAGTTGGCGATGGCCAGGTAGCGGTACATCTCCTCGACCTGGGCCACGCTCAGGCCGACGTCGGCCAGGACTTGCAGGTCCGGCGTGCCGTCCACCTGCTCGGAGCGCTTGTAGGCGCGCATCGCCAGCAGGCGCTTGAGCGCGCGCCGCACCGGTCGCTCGTCACCGGCGGTCAGCAGGTTGGCCAGGTATCGCAGCGGAATGCGCAGGCTGTCGACATCCGGGATCACCCCGCTCATGCCCACGGTGCCGGCCGCCGCGGCGTTCTGGATCGGCGACAGCGGCGGCACGTACCAGACCATCGGCAAGGTCCGGTATTCCGGGTGCAGTGGCAGCGCCAGTTGCCAGTCCACGGCCATCTTGTACACCGGCGAGCGCTGCGCGGCGTCGATCACCGACTGCGGCACGCCATCGGCCAGGGCCTGGCGGATCACCGCCGGATCGTGGGGGTCGAGGAAGATCTCCAGCTGCTTCTGGTACAGGTCCTGCTCGTCGGCGGTGCTGGCCACCTCGCTGATGCGATCGGCATCGTAGAGCAGCACGCCGAGGTAGCGAATGCGCCCGACGCAGGTCTCGGCGCACACGGTGGGCATGCCGGCCTCGATCCGTGGGTAGCAGAAGATGCACTTCTCGGACTTGCCGCTCTTCCAGTTGAAATAGATCTTCTTGTACGGGCAGCCGCTGATGCACATGCGCCAGCCACGGCACTTCTCCTGGTCGATCAGGACGATGCCGTCTTCCTCGCGCTTGTAGATCGCCCCGCTCGGGCAGGACGCCGCGCACGCCGGGTTCAGGCAGTGCTCGCACAGGCGCGGCAGGTACATCATGAAGGTGTTTTCGTACTCACCGTAGATGTCCGCCTGGATCTGGTCGAAGTTGCGATCCTTGCGGCGCTTGGCGAACTCGCTGCCCAGGATCTCCTCCCAGTTGGGCCCCCACTCGATCTTCTCCATGCGCTTGCCCGACACCACCGAGCGTGGTCGCGCGGTGGGCTGGTGGTTGCCCGAAGGCGCGGTGTGCAGGTGCTGGTAGTCGAAGTCGAAGGGCTCGTAGTAGTCGTCGAGGCCTGGCAGCTCGGGGTTGGCGAAGATATTGGCCAGCACCCGGAACTTGCCGCCGATGCGCGGGTTGATCGAGCCATTGGCGTTGCGCACCCAACCGCCCTTCCACTTGTCCTGGTTCTCCCACTCCTTGGGGTAGCCGATCCCGGGCTTGGTCTCGACGTTGTTGAACCAGGCGTATTCCATGCCCTCACGGCTGGTCCAGACGTTCTTGCAGGTGACCGAGCAGGTGTGGCAGCCAATGCATTTGTCCAGGTTCAGGACCATGCCGATTTGCGAACGGATCTTCATGACTGCATTCCTCATTCCATCTCGGTGGGCAACGGCTGTGGCAGCTCGTCGCCACGGGAACCGTCGAGCCAGTCGACCTCGGCCATCTTGCGCACCACGACGAACTCGTCGCGGTTGCAACCGACCGTGCCGTAATAGTTGAAACCGTAGGCCTGCTGGGCATAGCCGCCGATCATGTGGGTGGGCTTGAGCACCACCCGGGTCACCGAGTTGTGGTGGCCGCCACGGGTGCCGGTGGTCTCGGAACCGGGCACGTTCACGATCCGTTCCTGGGCGTGGTACATCATCACCATGCCCTCCTTGACCCGCTGGCTGACCACCGCCCGGGCGGTCGCCGCGCCGTTGGCGTTGAAGCATTCGATCCAGTCGTTGTCCTGGATACCGGCGCGCTTGGCGTCGATCTCCGAGAGCCAGACGATCGGCCCGCCACGGCTCAGGGTGAGCATCAGCAGGTTGTCGCTGTAGGTGCTGTGGATCCCCCACTTCTGGTGCGGGGTGATCCAGTTGAGGACGATCTCCGGGTTGCCGTTGGCGCGCTTGCCCTTCACCGCCTCGATGGTCCGGGTGTCCACCGGTGGCCGGTAGTTCATCAACTGCTCGCCGAAGGCCTGCATCCACGGGTGGTCCTGGTAGAACTGCTGGCGCCCGGTGATGGTGCGCCACGGGATGTTCTCGTGGACGTTGGTGTAGCCGGCGTTGTAGCTCACGTGGTCGTCTTCCAGGCCGGACCAGGTCGGGCTGGAGATGATCTTGCGCGGCTGGGCCTGGATATCGCGGAAGCGGATCGCCTCATGGGCCTTGGATTGCGCCAGGTGGCTGTGGTCGATACCGGTAAACCGCGACAGGGCTTCCCAGGCCTTGAGCGCCACGCGACCGTTGGTTTCCGGGGCCAGGGACAGCACCACTTCGGCGGCGTCGATGGCGGTGTCGATCTTCGGCCGGCCCTGGCTGATGCCCGCCTCCTGCTCGCGGTAGTTCAACTCGCCGAGCAGTTGGACTTCCTCCTCGGTATTCCAGTTGATGCCCTTGCCGCCGTTGCCGAGTTTTTCCAGCAACGGGCCCAGGGAAGTGAACTGCTTGTAGATGTTCGGGTAGTTGCGCTCCACCACTTGCAGGTTCGGCGCGTTCTTGCCTGGCTGCGGCGCCACTCCGGCGGTCTTCCAGTCGCTGCCGCCGAAGGGTTGGGCCAGCTCGCCGACGCTGTCATGCAGCAGCGGCACGGTGACCAGGTCTTGCTCGACCCCCAGGTGCCCTGCGCTCATCTCGGAGAAGGCCTTGGCGATGCTCTTGTAGATCTCCCAGTCGGTGCGCGATTCCCAGGCCGGGTCGATGGCCGCCGACAGCGGGTGGATGAAGGGGTGCATGTCCGAGGTGTTCATGTCGTCCTTCTCGTACCAGGTCGCGGTCGGCAGGACGATGTCGGAATACACGCAGGTCGAGGACATGCGGAAATCCAGGGTGGTGACCAGATCCAGCTTGCCGGTCGGGCCCTGCTCGACCCATTCGGCTTCCTGCGGCTTGCAGTCGCCGGACTGGCCGATGTCCTGGTTCATCACGCCGTTGCGGGTGCCCAGCAGGTACTTGAGCATGTACTCGTGGCCCTTGCCGGAGGAGCCCAGCAGGTTGGAACGCCAGATGAACATGTTGCGCGGGAAGTTGGCCGGATCGTCCGGCTGCTCGCAGGCGAAGCGCAGGCTGCCGTCCTGCCAGGCCTTGACCACGTAGTCCTTGGGCGCCATGCCGGCCGCGGCGGCGTCGCGGCAGATGTGCAGCGGGTTGCTGCTGAACTGCGGCGAGCTGGGCAGCCAGCCGGCGCGCTCGGCGCGGATGTTGTAGTCCAGGGCGTGCTCGGGGAACTGGCTCTTGTCGGCCAGGGGCGAGAGCACGTCGTGCATGTTCATCTTCTCGTGGCGCCACTGCGAGCTGTGGGCATAGAAGAAACTGGTGCCGTTCATCTGCCGGGGTGGCCGGCTCCAGTCCAGGCCGAAGGTCAGGGGCAGCCAGCCGCACTGCGGGCGCAGTTTCTCCTGGCCGACGTAGTGGGCCCAGCCGCCACCGGTCTGGCCGATGCAGCCGCAGAGCATGAGCATGTTGATCAGCCCGCGGTAGCTCATGTCCATGTGGTACCAGTGGTTGAGCGCCGCGCCGAGGATGATCATCGAGCGGCCACGGGTCTTGTCGGCGTTGTCGGCGAACTCCCGGGCGATCTGGATCGCCTTCTCGCGGCTGACGCCGGTGATCTGCTCCTGCCAGGCCGGGGTCCCCGGTATGTTGGCGTCGTCGTAGTCGCGAGCGACGTTGGCGCCGCCCAGGCCGCGGTCGATGGCCAGGTTGGCCGCCGACAGGTCGAACACCGTGGCCACCTTGACCTGGCTGCCGTCGGCCAGGGTCAGGCTGCGCACCGGCACCCGGCGAAACTGCACGGCATCGCCCGCCACATGCTCGAAGTGCTCGTGGCCGGAACCGGCGAAGTAGGGGAACGCCACCTCGGCGACGTCGCCGCCGATCAGGCTCAGGCGCAGGTCGATCTCGCGCCCGGCGGCGCCCTCGCGGGGCAGGATGTTCCACTTGCCCTGCTCGCCCCAGCGATAGCCGATCGAGCCTTGGGGCGAGACCAGCTGGTCATCGGCATCCAGGGCGATGGTCTTCCACTCGGGGTTGTTGTCCTGGCCCAGGTTGTCGGCCAGGTCCGAGGCGCGCAGGAAGCGGTCCGGCTGGTAGCCGGCGCCCGGCGCGGTGCCGAGCATCGGCTTGAGCAGCACCAGCACCGGCAGGTCGGTGTAGCGCTTGGCGTATTCGGTGAAATAGGCGCTGGGCCGCTCCAGGTGGAATTCCTTGAAGATCACATGGTTGAAGGCCTGGGCCAGGGCCGCGTCGGTGCCCTGCTTGGGGTTGAGCCACAGGTCGGTGAGCTTGGCCACCTCCGAATAGTCCGGGGTGATGGCCACGGTCTTGGTGCCCTTGTAGCGCACCTCGGTGAAGAAATGCGCATCGGGGGTACGGGTCTGCGGGACGTTGGAACCCCAGGCGATGATGTAGTTGGAGTTGTACCAGTCGGCCGACTCCGGCACGTCGGTCTGCTCGCCCCAGACCATCGGCGAGGCGGGAGGCAGGTCGCAGTACCAGTCGTAGAAGCTCAGGCAGGTGCCGCCGATCAGCGACAGGTAACGGGCGCCGGCGGCGTAGCTGATCATCGACATGGCCGGGATCGGCGAGAAGCCCACCACCCGGTCCGGGCCGTACTGCTTCACGGTGTAGACGTTGGCGGCGGCGATGATCTGGGTCACCTCGTCCCAGCTGGAACGGATGAAACCGCCCATGCCGCGCTTGCTCTTGTAGGAGTCGGCCTTGGCCCGGTCCTCGACGATGCTGGCCCAGGCCTCCACGGGTGGCAGGGTCTGGCGCGCCTCGCGCCACAGCTTCAGCAGCGCCTTGCGCACCTTGGGATACTTCAGGCGGTTGGCGCTGTAGATGTACCAGCTGTAGCTGGCGCCCCGGGGGCAACCACGGGGCTCGTGGTTGGGCAGGTCGGTGCGGGTGCGCGGGTAGTCGGTCTGCTGGGTTTCCCAGGTGATCAGGCCGTTCTTCACGTAGATCTTCCACGAACACGATCCGGTGCAGTTCACCCCGTGGGTGGAGCGCACGATCTTGTCGTACTGCCAGCGCGAACGGTAGACGTTCTCCCAGTCGCGCGATTCCTTGCGAGTTTCCCCGTGACCGGCGGAAAACTCGCCTTGCTTGCGGTTGAAAAACCGCAGTTGATCCAGCAAGTGACTCATGATGCTGTCCTCTCAGGCGTGCTGCGGGGTTCTGCGCCCCGACTCGGCAAAGGTTGGATACGGGGGCATGTCAGCAAGGGGTCTGGGCGCCCTTGCGGGCGTACCACCACCAGGTCACGACGATGCAGCTCAGGTAGAACACCACGAACATGTAGAAGGCCAGCGCCGGGCTGCCGGTCAGGCTCATCGAGGTGCCGAAGGTCTTGGGAATGAAGAAGGCGCCGAAGGCCCCCATGGCCGAGCTGAAGCCCAGCACTGCGGCCGACTCCTTGCCGGCGTCCTTGAGGGCCTGCTCGCGGGCGGCGCTGCCCTTGCCGCTGGCGGCGCGCTCATGCAGGGTGCGAAAGATCACCGGGATCATGCGGAAGGTCGAACCGTTGCCGATGCCGGTGGTGATGAACAGCAGCATGAACAGGCCGAGGAAGCCGTAGAAGTTGCCGCTCTGCCCCGGCTGCGGAATGAACGCCAGCACGCCGAAGACCATCAGGATCATCAGTACGAAGTTCCACAGGGTCACCCGCGCGCCGCCCAGCTTGTCCGCCAGCCAGCCGCCCAGTGGCCGGACCAGGGCGCCCACCAGCGGGCCGAGGAAGGCGAACGTCAGGGCGTTGACCTGGGGAAAGGCGGTCTTGATCAGCAGCGGGAACGCGGCCGAGAAGCCGATGAACGAGCCGAAGGTGGCCAGGTACAACCAGCACATCAGCCAGTTGTGCTTGCGCTTGAAGATCACCGCCTGCTCGCTGAACGAGGCCCTGGCGCTGGACAGGTCGTTCATGCCGAACCAGGCCGCCAGGGTCACCAGCAGGATGAACGGCACCCAGATGAAACCGGCGTTCTGCAACCACAACCGGCCACCGTCGGCCAGCACCTGGGGTTGGCCGCCCAGCACCCCGAACAGGCCGAAGGTGATCACCAGCGGTACGCAGAACTGCATCACCGACACCCCGAGGTTGCCCAGCCCGGCGTTCAAGCCCAGGGCCGTGCCCTGCTGCGACTTGGGGTAGAAGAAGCTGATGTTGGCCATGCTCGAGGCGAAGTTGCCACCGCCAAAACCGCACAGCAGCGCGATCATCACGAACACGCTGTAGGGCGTGGCCGGGTCCTGCACGGCAAAGCCCATCCACAGCGACGGCGCCAGCAGCGAGGCGGTGCTCAGGGCAGTCCAGCGCCGGCCGCCGAAGATCGGCACCATGAACGAGTAGAACACTCGCAGCGCCGCTCCCGAGAGTCCCGGCAGGGCCGCCAGCCAAAACAGCTGGTCAGTACTGAAGCTGAAGCCGATGGCATTGAGGCGCACGATCACCGTGCTCCAGACCATCCACACGGCGAAAGCCAGCAACAGCGCGGGAATCGAGATCCACAGGTTGCGGGTGGCCGTGCGCTTGCCGCTCTGGCCCCAGAAGGCCGGGTCCTCCGGGCGCCAGTCGTGGATCACCGGGCCAGTGCCGGGCGTATTAAGAACCGACATGTTCTTCTCCTTGGGAAATGCTCGAAAACGGTGCCTGGATGGCGGATGGGTGCTTGCCCAGTAGCGGGCGCCGACGGATCTCGCTGAGGTACATCCAGATCAGCGACACCCAGACCACGCCGTACATCAACATGAAGCAGGAAGAGCGCACGCCGGTGAGGTCCACCAGGGCGCCGAACAGGATCGGCAGGATGAAGCCGCCCAGGCCGCCGGCCAGGCCGACGATGCCGGACACCGCGCCCATGTTCTGCGGGTAGTCGTTGGCGATGTACTTGAAGACCGAGGCCTTGCCGAAGGCAAAGGCGATGCCCATGACGAACAGCAGCACGGTGAACAGCGCAGGGTTCAGACCGATATGCAAGTCCAGCGGGCCGTTGACGGTCTGCACCTGCAACTGGGTCTGCGGGTAGGACAGCAGGAACAGGCAGATCCAGCTCACCCACAGCACCCACCAGGTCACACTCTGGGCGCCCCAGCGGTCCGACATCCAGCCGCCGACGGCGCGCAGCACCCCGCCCGGCAGGGAGAAGCAGGCGGCCAACAGCGCGGCGCTCTGCAGGCTGAAGCCGTACTCCTGCACGTAGTACTTGGTCATCCACAGGGCCAGGGCCACATACCCGCCGAAGACGATCGAGTAGTACTGGCAGTAGCGCCACACGGCAGGCTCGGCCAGGGCCTTGAGCTGTTCGCCCAGGCTGACCGTGGACACCCGGCGATGGGCCTTGTTGTCGGCGCTGAAGAACCAGAACAACAGCGCGGTGAGGAACAGGATGGCGCTGAACACCTTGGGTACCAGTTGCCAGCTGCCGGCGGCGATCAGCGCCGGGGCGAGGAACTTGGTGACCGCCGAGCCTGCATTGCCCGCACCGAAGATGCCCATGGCCAGGCCCTGGTTGTCCTGGTCGAACCACTTGGCGACATAGGCGATGCCCACCGAGAACGAGCCCCCGGCCAAGCCGACGAACAAGCCCAGCACCAGGAACTGCCAATAGGCGGTGGCATGGCTGACCAGGTATAGCGGCAACACGCAGGCCAGCATCAGCAGGCAGAACACGCTGCGTCCGCCGAAGCGGTCGGTGAGCATGCCCAGCGGCAGGCGCACCAGGGAACCGGTCAGCACCGGGGTGGCGGTCAGCAGGCCGAACTGGGTTTCGTTGAGCTGCAACAGCTCCTTGATCGGCACGCCGAGCACGGCAAACATCATCCAGACCATGAAGCAGACGGTGAAGGCCAGGGTGCTCATGCCCAGCACCAGGCCTTGGCGTAATCGTGGTTGAGTCATCTTGGAGTCTCCAGCCATTGATCCATGGCTGCAGACTAGGGAGGCCAACCCCGATAAAACTTGACACCGATCAAGGAAGCCCAGGCGCCTGCATGTCTATGCTTGCGCCGCCTACCTCCAAGGAGGTAGCGCCGAAAAACCTCTGAACCCTTTGTTTATCAGGGTCTTGCCGGTTTCCCCAGGAGCCGCGCGAGGCAACCTTGGGTGAACAACTCTTTGGAGGTAGAGCGCCAGGGACAGGCTGCGAAACAACCTTTTGCCATCCCGGAGCGCTACATGCCCCCTTCTCTGCTGCCCGCTTTCGGTGATCGCCGATGATCGCCTGGTTGCGCAGTTCGCTACCGGCCCGCGCCGGCCTGGCGGTGATCCTGATCAGCGTGCTGGCCCTGGCCAGCTCCCTCAGCGCCGGCCTGATCGCCTGGTTCAGCCAGGGCGACGCGGCGGCGATCAATACCGCAGGTTCGGTGCGCATGGAGACCTACCACCTGAGCTGGAAACTGGCCGCCGGGGCCGGGGCCGACGAGCTCGAGCGCATCAGCCAGAGCCTGCAGCAACGCCTCAACAGCCCGGCGCTCAAGACCGTGCTGGAAGACGGCAACGACCTCGACCTGCAACTCAGCTACCGGCAGTTGCAGGACGACTGGCAGCAGATCCTGCAACCGGCGCTGCAACGCGGCGATGCCAGGCTGTTCCAGGCCAGCACCCAGCCCTTCGTCGAGCGGCTCAACCAGTTCGTCAGCCTGTTGCAGCACGAGAACGAGCACAAGCAAGGCTGGCAGCAACTAATCCAGGGCGCGGCCTTGTTCACCACCATGATCGTCCTGCTGTTCGGCCTGTACGAACTGCAATCCAACGTGATCAGTCCGCTCAAGGAGCTGGTAGACGCCACCCAGCGCTTTCGCTGCGGCGATTTCCGGGCCCGGGTCAACCACCAGTCCGAGGACGAGCTGGGCCAGCTGGCCACCAGTTTCAACGCCATGGCCGAGACCATCGAGCAGTCCCATCGCACCCTGGAAACCCAGGTCCGGCAGAAGACCCTGCACCTGCAACAGGCCAACGCCGCGCTGGAGCTGCTGTACCAGAGCAGTCGCAACCTGGCCACCCGCCAGGCCAATGCCGAAGGCCTGGACGAGCTGATCCGGCGCTTCCAGGAACGCCTGCCGGGCCTGCGCCTGTCGTTGTGCCTGCAAGGCCAGGCCCAGGCCAAGCAATTGCTGGCCCTGCATGGCAGCGACAACCGGCAGATCTGCGCCAGCAGCGACTGCGCCAGCTGCCGCCAGCGCAGCGACAGCCTGGCCTTCGACATCAGCCACCAGGGCGGCACCTTCGGTGAACTCAAGGCGCACTTTCACAACGGCCTGGAACCCCAGCCCTGGGAAATCGAACTGATCCAGGCCCTGGCCAACCTGATCGGCACCTCGTTGCAGCTCAAGCGCCAGCGCGAGCAGGATCACCGCCTGGTACTGCTGGAGGAACGCGCGATCATCGCCCGCGAACTGCACGACTCCCTGGCCCAGGCGCTGTCCTACATGAAGCTGCAGGTCAGCCGCATGCAGACCCTGATGCGCCGGGGCGAGCCGGTGGCGACCCTGGAGAACGTCACTAGCGAGCTGCGTGAAGGCCTGAACACCGCCTACCGCCAATTGCGCGAGTTGCTGACCACCTTCCGCCTGCGGATCCAGGACGCCGGGCTGGTGCAGGAACTCAAGGACACTGCCGGCGAGTTTTCCCGCCGGGGCGAGTTCCAGGTCCACCTGCACATCGACAGCCTGGCCTTCGAGCTGTCGGCCAGCGAACAGATCCACATCCTGCAGATCACCCGCGAGGCCCTGTCCAACTGCCTGCGCCATGCCCACGCGCAAAACGCCTGGCTGCAACTGCGCCAGCACGGCGAACGGCTGTGCCTGTCGATCGAGGACGATGGCCGTGGCTTCAGCGGGAGCCACGACCTGCGCGAGCACCACGGCTTGAACATCATGGACGAGCGGGCCCGCAGCCTGCGCGGCCAATTGCAGATTTTTTCCCGGGAGCCCCAGGGCACCCTGGTCAAGATGGAGTTTCGCCCGGAATTCCTCGGGCGCCTGACAGAAGGTAAACCCTCATGAACCCCTCCCCGCGCCACCGCATCCTGCTGGTGGACGACCATCCGATGATGCGCCGCGGCATCCGCCAGATGCTCGAGCTCGAAGACGACTTCACCATCGTCGGCGAAGCCAACCACGGTGCCGAGGCCCTGGCCCTGCTGGACTCGCTGCAACCGGACCTGATCCTGCTGGACAACAACATGCCGCAGATGAACGGCCTGGAAACCCTGCGCCACCTGCGCGCGCAGGATTTTGCCGGCAAGGTCCTGCTGTTCACCGTATCCGATGCCGAGGACGACATTCGCGATGCCCTGCGCCTGGACGCCGATGGCTACCTGCTCAAGGACATGGAGCCGGAGCTGCTGATCCAGTACATCCGCGACGCCATGGACGGCGTCCTGGTGATCAGCCCGGGACTGACCCGGGTCATGGCCCAGGCCCTGCGCTCGCCACCACGGCAGAACGAGGTCGAGCTCACCGAGCGCGAGCGCCAGGTCCTGCGCAGCATCGCCAGCGGCTACAGCAACAAGGTCATCGGCCACAAGCTGGGTATCACCGAGGGCACGGTCAAGGTGCATGTGAAGAACCTGCTGCACAAGCTGGGCCTGCGCTCGCGGGTCGAAGCCGCCGTGTGGGCCATGGAGCACCTGCGCCAGGTCTCCTGACTGCTCCCTTGGAGGTAGGCCGGTGGAGGCATGGGCCACCGGCGTCCGCCGCCCTACCATGGGCGGCAGCGGAGGTACGCCATGCTCAATCACCCATCCACCGTCCTGCTGTTGCGTCGCCACTACCTGTTCGCCAAGCTGCCGGGCCACGTCTTCGAGGACGTGTGCGCCCTGGCGACCCTCAAGCGCCTGGCCTGCCACGACATCCTGGTGCGCCAGGGCGAACCGGCCAAGCGCTTCTTCCTGCTGGTCAGCGGCCAGATCAAGCTGTACCGGCTCAATGTCGAGGGCCAGGAGCACCTGGTGGAGATCATCCAGCCCGGCCAGACCTTCGCCGAGGCCTTGCAGTTCAGCCAGGCCCACAGCTTTCCGGTGAGCGCCGGTGCCCTCAAGGATTGCGTGCTGGTGAGCATCGACGGCGCGCACTATCGCCACGCCCTGCAGGACCAGCCGCAGGTGTGCCTGGCAGTCATGGCCAGCATGAGCCAGCACCTGCACCAGCGCCTGCGGGACATCGACACCCTGATCCTGCCCAATGCCAGCCGCCGGGTGATCAACTTCCTGCTCCAGGAATGCGACCCCAGCGATGGCCGGGTCGAGTTGCAGGTTTCCAAGCGCCTGGTGGCCTCCAAGCTCGGCATCCAGCCGGAGACCTTCTCGCGGACCCTGCATCGGCTGGTGGACGAGGGCTTGATCAGCATGCAGCGGCGCAGCATCCAGATCCTCGCCCTCGACCGCCTGGCCGACTACCCCGGCTGAGCGCCGGGCCCAATGGTGCCGGCCAGGCCCTGGCCGGCCCGTTCCAGGTTGCGCCACAACCACCCCGGCAGCACCTGCGGGTCAAGGCTGTCGATCAGGTTCTTCAGGGTCAGGCCCAGCTCGGTATCGCCCTCGATCACCAGGCGCCGGCGGAAGAACAAGGTATCCGGGTCTTCCTGGCGGCTGGCCAGCAGCAGGAACTCGCGCCAGTTGCCGCGAATGCTGACATCGGCTCGGGCCCGCCGGGCGATGTGCAGGCCATCGCGCTGGCGCGTCAGGTACCAGGTCAGGTCCAGGTCGCTGATGCGCAGGCACAACCAGCGCCCGCGCAACAGGTCGAACTCGCCATCGGCCAGGGGCTCGGCCAGGCAGCGGTTGAGCGCCTGCTCCAGGGCCAAGCGCTGGAGGCCGAACGGCACCCGGCGTACCAGCGGCAAAATCCGGTCGGCGCCCTTGAGGGCACCTTTAAAAACTACCTGCGTTGCCATCGCTGCGTTAAAAACCGGCTCAAAATGCTCATTCACTTCAAGTGAACTGCGCTTTTTCGCCGGTTTTTGCCTTGCGCTGGCGGCCTCGCCCACGTTTTTAGCGACGCCCTTGAGCAGCCATTGCGTAGGTTTCAGCACAGTCCCGCCTCCTCGACCCGCAACATGCCCGCCTGGCCATGCCAGTAACCATTGCAGCCATCCACACACAGCGGTGGCGCCTCGCCCTGGCAGACCCGGGCGAAGGCCTCCACTACCTGGACCATGCCTTCTGCCCGGGGGCTCAGGCGCAACAGGTCGGCGCCACAGGCCACCAGCCCCGGGTAATCGGCCAGCAGGTTGGTGACCTCGGCCGACATGGTCTGGATGCCATTGAGGGTGAACAGCGCCTGGCCTTCCTGGCTGCTCAGGGCCAGCCCATCGGGGTAGTTGATGCAGCAGAACTGGCAATCGTCCTTGGGGCGGTTTTCCGCACGGGCGGTGAAGCAACGCGCCGAGTAGGCCAGCGGCAGGTGGCCGTAGGCGAACACCTCGACCTCGGGCAAGGCCCGGCCCAGCCCGGCAACTTGCTCGAGCACGGCGCGCACCAGCGCCGCGGAGCACTCCACCGGTGGCACCCAGCGGATCATCCCGCAGTCCTGCAGCTTGGCCAGGGCATGGCCGTTGTACAGGTTCAGCGCCGGGCCGGCCACGAACGGCAGTTGGCGCTCGGCCAGGAACTGCACCGCGCCCATGTCGTTGGCCTCCACCAGGAACTGGCCGTTGTCACACAGCCGGCGCAGGCTCGACAGCTCGGAGGCGGCCTCGATCAGGGTCAGGCCCGACAGCACGATCTGCGCCGCACCGGCCTGCTGCAGCTCGCGGCCCAGGCCCAGCCACTGGTCCAGGTTGAACACCCGGCGCTTGGAGCACACGGTTTCCCCCAGGTAGATCACATCCAGCGCCAGGCTGGCCATCTGTTCGTAGAATCGCGCCAAGCGCTCCTTGTCCCAGTAGTAGAGGACGGGTCCCAGGCTGAGCTTCATCGGTAATCCCTCATTGCCATGAACGGTGGTAGGCGCCCAGCGTGGTCTGGCTGCCTTCGGAAAGCCCGGCCAGCACATGCCGCCACTGGTCCTTGACCGCAAAACGCTCGGGCGCCAGGCGATGGGCATCCAGCGCCGCGCGCCAGACCCGGGTGACTTGCTCGACATAGGCCGGGCTGCGCTGGCGCCCTTCGATCTTCACCGCCTGCACGCCGATCGCCGCCAACTCCGGCAGCAGGTCGAGGGTGTCGAGGCTGGTGGGCTCCTCCAGGGCATGGAAGCGCTTGCCGCCGACCATGAACCGCCCTTTGCACAGGGTCGGGTAGCCGGCCGGCTCGTCGGGCCCATAGCGGTCGATCAGCACTTCGCTCAGGCGGGCGCTCAAGCCCTCGGCATCCTCGCTCCAGCGCACCGCCTTGGCCGGCGAGCAGACCCCGCACAGGTTCGGCGATTCGCCTGTGATGTAGGACGACAGGTGGCAACGGCCCTCGGCCATGATGCACAGGCTGCCGAAGGCGAACACCTCGATGGGCACCGCGCTGTTGACCGCCACCTGGCGCACCTGGGCCAGGGACAGCACCCTGGGCAACACCGCGCGACGGATGTTGTAGTGCTGGGAGTAGAACGCCAGGGCACTGGCGTTGGTGGCCGAGCCTTGCACCGACAGGTGCAGGCTCAGGTGCGGATGGCGCTCGGTGGCATAGCCCAGGACCCCGGGATCGGCGGCGATCAAGGCATCCACGCCATGGTCGGCGGCGCGGTCCACCGCCCGTTGCCAGCGCTCCCAGCCCTGGGGCTGGGGGTAGGTGTTGACCGCCACATAGAGCTGGCGCTGGTGTTGGCGGATATGGGCGACGGCGGCGTCGAACTGCTTGTCGTCCATGTTCAGCCCGGCGAAGCTGCGGGCATTGGTGTCATCGCGAAAACCGACGTAGACCGCGTCGGCGCCTTGGCGTACCGCGGCCTTGAGTGCAGGCAGGTTGCCTGCCGGGCAGACCAGTTGCATGGGCATTCCTCTTCAAAGAACCTGCTCCACCCACCTTTCGTGCAGACCGCCAGCAGGCCCGGAGCGCTGGAAAAAAGCGCTGCCAGTCTAGCCAGCGCACCCGCCAGGACCTTGACGATAATCAAGAGCGCTCACTGCATCAGCTCGGCGAACGAGAGGAACTGCACCGGATCGTCCTGGCGCAGTTGCTGCTGGCACTCCACCAGCGCCAGGCCATCGGCCCAGCAGGCGGCACTGAGCATCGCCGAACTCTGCTGGGGATGCAGTTGCACGCGGCACTGGCCGTTATCCCCCGGCACCAGCCGGGCGCGCAGGTACTGGCGCCGGCGATTGGCTTGCGGCCAGTCGAAGCCGGCCGGCAATGCCACCGGTTGCGGCACGACATCGCGCAGGCCCTGGCTGCGCAGCAGGAACGGGCGCAACACCACCAGCGCGGTGATCAACGCCGCCGCCGGGTTGCCCGGCAGGCCGAGCCAGGGCTTGCCCGCCACGGTGCCAAAGGCCAGGGGCTTGCCCGGCTGGATGGCCAGGCGCCAGAAGTCCACCTGGCCCAGTTCGCGGATCGCCTGCTTGAGGTGATCCTCCTCGCCCACCGAGACCCCGCCGGAGCTGAGCAACAGGTCGCATTCCTGGGCGGCCAGGTGCAGGGTCTGCTTGCTGGCCTGTAGTTCATCGGCCATCGCGCCGTAGTCGTGGACTTCGACGCCCCACCCCTGCAGCAGCGCCGACAGGCAATAGCGGTTGCTGTTGTAGATCTGCCCCGGCGCCAGGGGCTGGCCGGGTTCGCGCAGCTCGTCGCCACTGCTCAGCAGGCCGACCCGCAGCGGCCGGTAGACCTCGACCCAACTGACCCCGCAAGCCGCCAGCAGGCCCAGCTCCTGGGCCCGCAGGCGCTTGCCGGCGGGCAACAGCAGATGCCCTTCACGGACCTCTTCGCCGGCCTTGCGCACGTGCTGGCCAACGCTGACCGCCGGCAACCACAGTTGCTGGCCCTCGACCCGGCACAGCTCCTGGGGCACCACCGTATCGGCGCCCGGCGGCAGCGGCGCGCCGGTGAAGATCCGCACCGCTTGCCCGGCCAGCAACGCCGTGGTCGCCGCCTGGCCCGCAGCGACCCGCCCGGCCAGGACCAGGCAGCCACCCGCGGCCGGCAGGTCGGCAGCGCGCAAGGCATAGCCGTCCATGGCGCTGTTGTCCCAGCCTGGCAAGGCACGCGGGGCGTGGACATCGGTCCCGAGGACCCGGCCCAGGGCCTGTTCCAGGGCCAGGCAATGCAGTTGCGGCGGGCGTGGCGCGCGTTCGAGCAAATGGCCGATGGCCAGGTCCACCGGCAGCAGCGTGCCGCTGTCGCAAGGCCCGACGCTCATGGTCGTGCCTCGCAGGCGGCGATGGCCGCGCCGGGTTGCGGCTTCAGATGCGGGGCGAAGTTGCACGGGCCGGTACGGCTGTCCAGCTGGTTGTGCAGGATCTGCGTCCAGGCGGTGCGGCAGGCCCCGGGCGAGCCCGGTACGCAGCACACCAGCACGCCATTGCTCATCCCGGCCAGGGCGCGGGATTGCAGGGTCGACATGCCGATCTCCGCCAGGGAGACCTGGCGGAACAATTCGCCGAAGCCTTCCACGTGCTTGTCCAGTAGCGGCAGCACCGCCTGGGGTGTGTTGTCCCGGGCAGTGAAGCCAGTACCGCCGGTGGTCAGCACCACCTGCACCGCCGGGTCGGCGATCCAGCGCGAGAGCGTGGCGCGGATCTGGTAGATATCGTCCCGGACCAGCTCGCGGTCCACCAGCGCATGGCCGGCAGCCTGCAACAGGTCGACCAGGGTCTGTCCGGAACTGTCGGTCTCGAAGGTGCGGGTATCGCTGATGGTCAACACGGCGATGTTCAAGGATACAAAGGTGCGTTGCGACAAATGGGCCATGGCCTGGGTGTCCTGTAGCTGGGGAATCGGCTTTGGGCCCAAGCCTGGACCCAAAGCCCCGGCGGGCCCATTCCTCCTTGGAGGTACCTCCGGGGGGTGCGGCTCAGGGCGCCAGGCGCTGACGCCGCCACTGGCCGCCCTGGCGCCGATAGTCGAGACGGTCGTGCAGGCGGTCGGCCCGCCCTTGCCAGAACTCCAGGCGCTCGGGTTGCAGGCAATAGCCACCCCAGTGCGCGGGCCGGCGCAGGGGTTCTTCGACGAAGCGGCGGATGGTCTGGGCCAGCAGCGCCTGCAGTTCATCGCGATCGGCCAGCGGCCGGCTCTGGGGCGAGGCCCAGGCGCCGAGGCGGCTGGCCAGGGGCCGGGAATCGAAATAGGCGTCGGACAGCTCATCCGCCAGGCGCACCACCGGGCCCTCGATCCGTACCTGGCGCTCCAGGGCCGGCCAGAAGAAGGTCATGGCGGCCTGGGGGTTGGCCGCCAGCTCCAGGCCCTTGGCACTCTGGTAATTGCCGAAGAAGGTGAACCCCTCAGCGCTCACCCCCTTGAGCAGCAACACCCGGCCATGGGGCCGGCCCTGGCTGTCCACGGTGGCCAGGTGCATGCTGTTGGCCTCCACGGGGGCGCTCTCGGTTTCCCGCGCCTGCTCCAGCCACTGGCCGAACAGCAGTAGCGGATCGTCCGGCGCCTGCTCTTCGTGCAGGCCACCTAGGGTGTAGTTACGGCGCATCTGGGCAAGGGACAGCGGCATGGCGGTGATCTCCTGGTAAGTGCCGCGCAGTCTGTAAGCAGCGCCACCTGCGCACCTTGACCGCCATCAACGCCGCTGGGCTACTTGAGCCGCAAGCGCCTGGCCAGCTTGTGCAGGTTGCTCGGGTCCACTGCCAGCAGCCGCGCCGCAGCGGCCCAGTTGTCGCCGCTCAGGCGCAAGGCCTGGATGATGCACTGGCGCTGGCAGGCATCCACCGCATCCCCCAGGGAGGTCAAGGGCACGCCCGGGGCCGCCGGCTGCTCGGGCACCGGTGGCGCTGCCGGGGTGCTGTCCAGGTCCAGGGCCTCGGGCTCCAGGGTGATGATCAGGCTGCGGCTGCCGTCGCGGCTGAGCTGCTTGAGCGCAGCCCGGCCGATCACGTGTTCCAGTTCGCGCACGTTGCCCGGCCAGCGGTAGCCCAGCAGCGCCCGCTCGGCCGGCGCCGACAGGCGCAGCCCGCGCAAGCCCAGGCGGGTGCGGTTGAGTTCGAGAAAGTGTCCGGCGATCAGCAGTACATCGTGGCCACGCTCGCGCAGCGGCGGGATCGGCACCGGGTACACCGACAAGCGATGATAGAGGTCGGCGCGAAACAGGCCATCGCGGATGCTGTCGGGCAAGTGCCGGTTGGTGGCGGCGATGATGCGCACATTGACGTGCAGCGGCTTGTCCGCCCCCAGCCGCTGGATCTCGCCATTTTGCAAGGTACGCAGCAGCTTGGCCTGGACGCTCAGGGGCAACTCGCCCACCTCGTCGAGGAACAGCGTGCCGCCGTTGGCCGCGTCGAAGCGCCCGGCGCGATCGCTGGTGGCACCGGAGAACGCCCCTTTGACATGGCCGAACAGCTCGCTCTCGGCCAGGGATTCGGGCAAGGCCGCGCAGTTGACCTGCACCAGAGGCTTGTGGCTGCGCCGCGACAGGCGATGCAGGCGCCGGGCGAACAGCTCCTTGCCAACCCCGGTCTCGCCCAACAGCAACACCGGCAGCTCGGAGTCGGCCAGCACGTCCAGCTCGTTGAGCAACTGGTGCAACACATCGCTCTGGCCGAGGATCTCGCCCTCCTCCACGGGCCGCCGCACATCCACAGGTTCGCTGCGGGACAAGCGCAGGCTGCGGTTCTCCTGCTCCAGGCGGGTGACGCGCACGGCCGCCTCGATCTGCAAGGTGCAGCGCTTGAGCTCGTCCCGGGCGTCATCGTCGAAGGTGCCGGCCTGCAAGGCATCGAGGGTGATCGCGCCCCAGATCCGGCCTTCGATGTACAGGCTCACGCCCATGCAGTCGTGCACGGCCAAGGGTTCGCTGACGGCGGTATCGAGCAGGCCGTCGTAAGGGTCCGGCAAGCGGCTGTCGGGCTCGAACCAGGTCGGCTCGCGCGAGGCCATGATCGCCGCCAGCCGTGGGTGCTGGGCAATCACGAAGCGCCGCCCGAGGGCCTCGTGCACCAGGCCGACGGTGGCCAGCGGCCGCAGGCTGTCGTCCTCCAGGCGCAACAGGCCGACCGCACCGCAACGAAAGTATTCGCGCAGGGTCTGCACCAGTCGTTGCAACCGCACGGCATTGGGCAACTCGACGATCAGGTCGGCGGCCAGGCTTTCTCGCAACATGGTGGTCCTCACCCTCTATGGTCATATCTACCCTGGGAAATCGCGGTGGATTTCACCATAGCCCAGGAAACGGCCATTGATTCCGGGCAATCAAAGCTGGCATGGGCGCTGCAATCACCAGGCAAGACCCACACCCCCCAGGAATCCCCTGATGAACCAGACACTGTCCCAAAGCGAACTCATCGAACACATCCTGTCGCGTTATCACGACCGCCACCGCGAGCAACTGCCGGAACTGATCCGCCTGGCCCGCCGGGTGGAACAGGTGCATGCCGGCGACAGCCACTGCCCCGAAGGCCTGGCCGATCACTTGCAGGACATGCAACAGGAACTGGAAAGCCACATGCTCAAGGAGGAACAGGTGCTGTTCCCGATGCTGCAACGGGGCATGGGCCGCCAGGCCGGCGCGCCGATCCACGTGATGCGCCTGGAGCACGACCAGCACGGCGAAGCCCTGGAACGGTTGATGCAACTGACGGGGCAGCTCACCACCCCAGAGGCCGCCTGCAACACCTGGCGCACCCTGTACAGCGGCCTGCAGGAGTTTCGCGACGACCTGCTGGAGCACATCCAGCTGGAAAACGACGTGCTGTTCACCCA
>NZ_NEIQ01000013.1:0-248807 GCF_002112765.1 Pseudomonas sp. B6(2017)
CCTGAGATCCCAACCATCGAAACTATCGAGGACGACAATGGACTTCTCGCAGAGCAAGAAAACCTTCACTGAGCAGGATCGGAAAGCCAACGAGGCCCGCGAGTACCTGCGCCAGACCGACTGGCTGGTGGTACGCAAGCTGGAAACCGGCAAGGACGTCCCGGCCGATATCGCAGAGAAGCGTGCCGAGGCGCGCAGCCTGATCTAACGCAGTAGTAACCAAACACACCGCCATCTGGCGGTTTTTTTGTGCCTGGAGAAAACCCAATGCGTACATCGCAACGCGGCTTGAGCCTGATCAAGTCGTTCGAAGGCCTGCGCCTGCAAGCCTATCAAGATGCCGTCGGAGTCTGGACCATCGGCTACGGCACGACCCGTGGCGTGAAGCCTGGTATGTCGATTAGCAAGGAGCAGGCCGAGCGCATGTTGCTCAATGACGTGCAGCGCTTTGAGCCTGATGTGCAACGACTGATCACCGCGCCGCTGAACCAGAACCAGTGGGACGCCCTCATGAGCTTCACCTACAACCTTGGGGCTGGGAACCTGGAGTCGTCCACGCTGCGCCGTCTGCTCAACGCCGGTGACTATGCCGGGGCCGCAGAGCAGTTTCCGCGCTGGAACAAGGCCGGTGGCAAAGTGCTTACCGGTCTGGCCCGTCGGCGCTCGGCAGAGCGTGAGCTGTTCCTGGAGGCGGCATGAAGGCCCCGGGCTGGTTGTTGCCAGCCCTGGCCCTGGTGCTGGTGCTCGCCTCCCTCTACGGCGCGTATCAGCACGGTAGGTCTGTCGAGAATGCAGAGTGGCAGGCCCGCTGGAATGCCCGTGACGCCGGCGACAAACAGGCCTGGGCCCTGGCAGAAGCCGAGGAGCGTGACAAAGAGCAGGCCTACCAACGATCAGTTACAAAGGCGGTCCAAGATGGGCAACGGAAAATCGATCAAGCTGCAGCTGATGCTGTTACCGCTCGCGCTGCTGCTGGGAGCCTGCAGCGGACAGTCGACGATCTCACAGAGCGCCTCAAGCGTACGACCAGCAGCAATTCCTGCACTGCCGCCGCAAGCGCGGCAGCAACCCGCACCGCCCTGGTGCTTGCCGAGCTGTTCAAGCGCGCTGACGCGCGAGCGGGAGACCTGGCGGCAGAGGCTGATCAAAGCCGGAGCAGGGGAGTGACGTGCGAGCAGGCCTACGAGAGCTTGGCGAGATAGCGTGTAAGGCGCGGAGTGAAAGACTGAACCCTGTTCGTTGCCGTTATGTCACAAAGATATCGGGAAATCATCGGCGTGCCGCCGGATAAAAAGACGTGCAGAGGCCAAATCATCAGGCCTAGAAGTGTTGCTATACATTAAGCGTGGAGTGCTACTCAGCGAGGTCAAGCCCATGATTAATACGGCCCTGGTTGAATGGCGGTATCTATTGGCTATACAGGATATCGCTGAGGAATGTATCGATGAACGCTACTGTCACCTGATCTCCACCGCCAATGAGATGTTGCGATTGGGGCTAGTTAATCGGTCCGAGTGGCACGCTCAGATTCAGGAGGCTGGAGACTGGTTGGTAGCTGCAATTGAGCGCGAGCAATCCTTGCTGGAAACTAAAGAACCTGCTGGGGTGGGCAAAATCCGATGATGGCCTGTGCAGTCATTATCCTTCGCAAGACCGATAGTCTGAAGCTAAAGGTGTGGGCGCTCCTGGCAGATGAGCGTTTGCTCGTTGCGTCCGTTGTGGCTTGCCAGTGATCGGCAGATGCTGAGCAAAGGAGCAGGGTAGCGATGCGCGAACAGACTTATGATGGCCCATGAGCATGATGCGGGGCGCCCCTCAGAATGAAGTTGCGATTGCCAGAGCCAACTGCTTATCGGTCATATGCGGCTGGCCATAGGCCGAGTGGTAGTAACGTGCTGCCTGCTCAAATTGAGCTCCACGGATCTCGCCATCTGAGCCGATGAACGCAAGCGCATCTGCCTTTGCCGATTTCATACTCGAAGGGCCATAAACCGTTAGTGCGGTGGTTCCGCTAACAATCAGGAGGGGAGCAATCGTAGTGATAAACATCGCTTTTTCGACTGGATCATTGTTCTCGTGCGCTACAACTGGAGTGCTAGCCAATGCCAGTAAAATCACACACAGTGTTTTCATTGAATCCATTCTTGACCGCTTCCTGCCGTCTGGTTGAGGGGCGTCACCATAGCAGGGATAGATAGGGCTGGCACAGGAAGCCAGGCGTTGGGCCGGGCTTGCCAGTGATCAGCCGTTGTTCACCGCATCGCCAACGGCAGGCTTGGTTGAGGACTCTATGAGATGCGCCCCGTGATTCCTGACGTTGCCCACCGCAGTATTGACACGGAACCACTCGAAGGCGTCGGCGGGTTCGCCCTGGTGTAGGACCATCTGTTCGGCGCGCTCCTTTGGCGTTGCCGGATCGAGCCATTCCCTGGCCAGGTCAGGTGCCAGGACCACGGGCCGCCGGTCGTGGATATCGACCATGCCGCCCTGGGCGTCGGCGGTGATGATCACAAAGCCGTCGTGCTCGCCTGGGCCTTGATCCAGATCCGGTAGCTGCCCGATTGAAGCGCAAAGGATAGGTGAACCGTCGCGATGGCGGATCAGGTAGGGCTGCTTCTTCGATCCGCCTTCATCTACCCATTCGAACCAGTTGTCGATCGGGCAGATAGCGCGGTGTGGCCAGATCTGGCGGAAGAAAGGCCCGTGGGCCACTTTCTCGACGCGGGCATTTATTGGCGCGGCGCGGTCTTTCGCCCAATGCGGCCGCCAACCCCAGCGGACAGCGTCGGCGTGTATCTGGTCGCCGGCAGCATGAAGGAGGGCGAGCTGCATCGTCGGCGCCGCGTTGTAGCGGCCCAGCGGCTGATCACCGACGTTGTTCTGCCAGGCTCCTGGCATGCTGAGTGCAGCAACAAAGTCGTGAATGCCGCGGTACTGCGAAAGTCGTCCGCACATCTTGAGGTCTCTACCCAGCGTAGCGATCCTTACACTGTAGACCCTGGGTTTCCCCTGGCAACGAACCCACGTCCGCCGCAGGCCTGGCATTCTTCGCGAGTGGCGAACCGGTTAAGGCATTCAGGGCACTTCTTGAATGCTGAAGTAAGGAGCAGGGGGCGAGCGCGCTGGTACGTTCCGAAGTCGTGATTCTCCAGCGCAACCTGGGCGCACTCCGCAATCGCTCTATAGGCGTCAGGATCATCGATGTTCGTGTACTCGATGCCGTTGATTCGTTGACCCGTTATCACAAGGTCATGCATCCGGCCGTCCGGAGTCGTGATCGTCATGCCCTCCATTTTCCAGATGCTGCCGGTCATACGGAAAACCAAGCGCCTGTTCTCTCGTTCACCAATAATTTGCGCGGCATAGTCATTTCTGTCTGCAGGGTAATAGAGGGTGCCCGAAAGCTTCCCGATACTGGGCCCACCGTCGCGCGCAACCAGGTCGTAGAAACCCGACGACATAAAGTCCGGCTCACAGTCGATCAGCGTTTCGACTGCGTGCCAGTACGCCGCGTCTGCGATCTCGTCGAGTTCGAATTTCTCTGCTGCGCTGATGATCTGCTCGTTGAGCATGTCTTGCGAGATGAGGCGGCACATTGAGCGATGCACTTCTGGATTGTTGAAACGTTTTTCGTGGTCGTCGAGATAGCGGCGCCATTGCGCCATTCGCTCGGCTTTAGCGGGGGCATGGGCTAGGAGTTGATTCTTCATCGGATCAGACTACGTAACTGATACTGTGTTTATGTACAGTATCTGATATGTAGCAAGCCCGCGATTTGAGGCGACGAGGTGTATTCGGCAGGACGCCGGAGGAGGGCTAGTTATGGAACGCATCCATAATAGTTATGGAACGCTTTGTGTTGCATGACGCCAAGGCTGAATGCCAGACACAAAAAAGCCCTGAATAATCAGGGCTTTATCGTAGAGATTTGGCGGAGGCGTAGAGATTCGAACTCTAGGACCTGTTACAGTCGGCGGTTTTCAAGACCGCTGCCTTAAACCACTCGGCCACACCTCCAGATCGCATTGCGGGCGCCATAATACCCGAATGAAACACACTGTCAAACTCTCTGCGTCGCGCGCTACAGCGCCTCTGTTATCATCCTTGCCACTAAATGTTTCAACCAACAGGAGTGTCGCCATGCGCGAACAGGATTACGCAGTTAACAACGGCGTGCAGGCCGAGCAGCTAGAGGTTAGCCGCGTCCTGCGCAACACTTATGGCTTGCTGGCCCTGACCCTCGCTTTCAGCGGGATCATGGCCTACGTGGCACAACAGATGCGCGTCGGTTACCCGAACGTCTTCGTCGTACTGATCGGTTTCTACGGTCTGTTCTTCCTCACCAGCAAACTCCGTGACTCGGTCTGGGGCCTGGTCTCGACTTTCGCCCTGACCGGTTTCATGGGCTTTTTGCTGGGCCCGATCCTCAACCGCTACCTGGGCATGCAGGGCGGCGCTGAAGTGGTCAGCTCGGCCTTCGCCATGACCGCACTGGTGTTCGGCGGCCTGTCGGCCTACGTGCTGATCACCCGCAAGGACATGAGCTTCCTGGGTGGTTTCATCACCGCCGGTTTCTTCGTCCTGATGGGCGCCGTGCTGGCCAGCCTGTTCTTCCAGATCAGCGGCCTGCAACTGGCGATCAGCGCCGGCTTCGTGCTGTTCTCCTCGGTGTGCATCCTGTTCCAGACCAGCGCCATCATCCACGGCGGCGAGCGCAACTACATCATGGCTACCATCAGCCTGTATGTATCGATCTACAACCTGTTCGTCAGCCTGCTGCAGCTGTTCGGCATCATGAGCCGCGACGACTGATCTTCAGTTCCAAGCCTTGAAAAAGCCCGCTTCGGCGGGTTTTTTATCGCCCGGATTTTCTTGGCCGGAGCAGGGCAGATGTTCACTCCATGGGCGGCAAACGGCGCTTGATCGGTGACTTCTTGATGATCGAGGTGTTGGTCTCGGCGTACTGGTTGAGGCGGTCCAGCAGGCTGTCCAGTTGTTCCATGGAGCGCACCTGCAGGCGTGCGAAAAAGCAATCGTCGCCGGTGACCTTGTCGCACTCGGTGAACTCGGGGATCGCCAGGATCTGTCGTTCGACTTCCTGCAGTTTTCCCGGCAAGGGACGGATGCGCACGATGGCCTGCAATTGATACCCCAGGAATTTTGGGTCGATTTCCAGGGTGTAGGCGCTGATCACCCCTCGTTCCTCTAGTCGGCGCAGGCGCTCGGCGACACTGGGGGCGGACAGCCCGCTGATCTGCCCCAGGGCCTTGAGTGAAAGTCGGGAGTCTTGCATCAGGGCGCTGATCAGCGTCTGGTCGATGGCATCCAGCATGGCAGTCTCGTTAGGTAGATGGGCTTTCTTGCCTTGATAAAAAAGGCGAAGGCTGAGTCTAGCCTAGGATTTTCTCTGGTGAGGCCGTAGTTGAGTTACGGATAATCTGGCGACCGATAAAGGAGCCTGATGATGGATGCATTGATTCGTCGCGGATCGCTGGAAATGAGCGCCGCCATGCTGATTTCCGGAACCATTGGCTGGTTCGTCCTGGTCTCGGGGCAACCGGTCTTGGACGTGGTGTTCTGGCGCTGCCTGTTTGGCGCCGCGACCTTGCTGCTGGTCTGCGCTGCCCTGGGCTTGCTGCGCAAGGACATTCTCACGCAACGGGTCCTCTTGCTGGCGGTGGTCAGCGGCGCGGCGATCGTCGGCAACTGGGTGCTGTTGTTCGGCTCCTATTCCCGGGCCTCGATCGCCATCGGCACCGCGGTGTACAACGTCCAGCCGTTCCTCCTGGTGGGTTTGGGCGCGTTGTTCCTGGGGGAAAAAATCACTGCGCAGAAATTATTCTGGCTGTGCCTGTCGTTCGGTGGAATGCTGGCCATCG
The DNA here is from genome assembly GCF_002112765.1 of Pseudomonas sp. B6(2017). Classification (NCBI taxonomy): domain Bacteria; kingdom Pseudomonadati; phylum Pseudomonadota; class Gammaproteobacteria; order Pseudomonadales; family Pseudomonadaceae; genus Pseudomonas; species Pseudomonas sp. B6(2017). Next base: position 5,880 of record NZ_NEIQ01000013.1, read on the forward strand.
TCAGTGCCCATGAAGGGCAGGGCGAGTCTGGCGATGATTACCTGCTGGGCATCGGCCTGGCCCTGAGCGCAGCCTTGTTGTATGCCTTCGCCGCGCTGCTGATCAAACGCTTGAGCGGAACCCCGCCGCACCTGATCGCCCTGATCCAGGTCTGCACCGGTGTGTTGCTGCTGGCGCCCTGGGCCAACCTCGGCACGCCACCCCGGGAGGCCAGTGCCTGGGCCAGCCTGCTGGCGCTGGGCATCATCCATACGGGACTGATGTACGTGCTGCTGTACGGTGCGATCCAGAAGCTGCCCACGGCGTTGACCGGGGCCTTGTCCTTCATCTATCCGATCGCGGCGATCTTCGTCGATTGGGTGGCGTTCGGTCACCGCCTGGGCTGGCTGCAGTGGCTCGGGGTCGGTGCGATCCTGCTCGCCGCCGCCGGCATGCAGCAGGGCTGGAGCCCTAGGTTGCGCCGCAGCGCCGTGCAGTGAGCCGGCCTGCACCGGTCGGCACCTGGCCTTGACAGCCCGGGGCGCAGCGCTAGATTTCAGCATGCGCCGCAAAGTTTGCGCCGCATTTCCTCTTGATCCAGACGCCTGGCGATCCGGCCATCCGTGCCTGGATCATTGCCGGGTGCCTGGCGCTGCCTGACGCCGCCCCGGTGGTCGATGACCTGTCATTGCCGACTCGCGCCGTACAGGGCCGGTTGGCCCTGGAGCGATCATGAGCACTCGACGCAAGGTTCCCGGAATCCGCAACTACGATGGTCCCGCCGGTGGCTGGGGCGCGCTCAAGGCCACGGCCACGGCCGTACGCGAGCAGATGGACACCCTCAAGGCCCCCCTGACCCTGATGCGCACCAACCAGCCCGACGGTTTCGATTGCCCGGGTTGCGCCTGGCCGGACAAGGAGCACAAGTCGACCTTCCAGTTCTGCGAGAACGGCGCCAAGGCGGTGACCTGGGAGGCCACCAACAAACGGGTGACACCCGAGTTCCTGGCCAGCCATCCGGTGGCCTCGCTGCTGCAGCGCTCGGACTATCAGTTGGAGGACCTCGGTCGCCTCACCGAGCCCCTGGTCTACGACCGTGCCAGCGACACCTTCAAGCCGGTGCCCTGGCAGGCCGCCTTCGAGCGCATTGGCCAGGTCCTGCGTGGCCTGAAGCCCGAGCAGGTGGAGTTCTACACCTCGGGCAGGGCCTCCAACGAGGCGGCCTACCTGTACCAGCTGTTTGCCCGGGAATATGGCTGCAACAACTTTCCCGACTGCTCGAACATGTGCCATGAACCCACCAGCGTCGGTTTGCCCAGATCCATCGGGATCGGCAAGGGCACGGTATCGCTGGAGGATTTCGATGTTTGCGAGCTGATCATCTCCATCGGCCACAACCCCGGCACCAACCACCCGCGAATGATGGGCACCCTGCATGAGGCGTCACGCCGCAAAGTGCCGATCATGGTCTTCAACCCCCTGCGCGAGCGGGCCCTGGAGCGCTTCGCCGATCCGCAGAACATGGTGGAGATGGCCACCTATGGCTCCACGCGCATCGCCTCCTCGTACTTCCAGGTCAAGGCCGGAGGCGACGCCGCGGCGGTCAAGGGCATCATGAAGGCCTTGTTGGCCCTGGAGCAAAGCCTTGGGCAGGTGCTGGACCGCGACTTCATCGCCCAGCACACCCTGGGCTTCGCTGCCCTGGAGGCCGACCTGCACGCCACCCAGTGGGCGGATATCGAACAGGCCAGCGGCCTCAAGCAGAGCGACCTGGAGATGGTCGCCGCGGCCTATGCCAAGTCCAATGCCACCATCGTCACCTATGGCATGGGCATCACCCAGCACAACGAGGGCACCGCCAATGTGCGGCTGATCTGCGACCTCTTGATGCTGCGAGGCAACCTGGGCAAGCCCGGGGCCGGGATCTGCCCGCTGCGTGGCCACTCCAACGTGCAAGGCAACCGCACCGTGGGCATCACCGAAAAACCCGCGCAAGCGTTCCTCGACAAGCTCGAGCAGGTGTTCGGCTTCAAGCCACCGGCCAGCCATGGCCATGACGCGGTGCAAGCGATGCAGGCGATCATCGCCGGCCAGTCCAAGGCCTTGCTGTGCCTGGGGGGCAACTTCGCTGTGGCCCTGCCGGACCCGGGCCAGTGTTTCCCGGCCATGGCCCAGCTCGACCTGAGCGTGCACATCGCCACCAAGCTCAACCGCAGCCATCTGCTTGTAGCCAAGGAAACCTACGTTTTTCCCTGCCTGGGCCGCACTGAAATGGACGTGCAGGACGGTATGCACCAAGCGATCACCGTCGAGGATTCGATGTCCATGGTCCATGCCTCGGCCGGCAAGCTGGCCCCGGCCTCGCAAGCCCTGATGTCGGAACCGGCGATCGTCGCCGGCATGGCCAAGGCGACGCTGACCGCGAGCAAGGTGCCGTGGCTGGAACTGGTGACCGACTACGACAAGATCCGCGACCTGATCGAGAAGACCGTCCCCGGCTTCGACGACTACAACGCCAGGATCCGCGTTCCCGGAGGCTTCCGCATGCCCCTGGCGGCGGCCGAGCGCCAATGGCTGACACCCTCGGGCAAGGCCGAGTTCTTCGTCTTCCCCGGCTTGCACGAAGACAAGGAAGTGGATGGCGCCGACGTCCTGCGCCTGGTGACCCTGCGCAGCCACGACCAGTACAACACCACCATCTATGCCCTGGACGATCGCTACCGCGGGGTCTTCGGTCGTCGCGACGTGCTGTTCATCAGCCCGGCGGACCTCGCGGCCCGGGGCCTGGCCCATGGCGACCTGGTGGACATCGAGACGGTGACCGACGGCCGGCGCCTGCGCTACGAGAACATCACCGCCATCGAGTACAAGATCGCCCCGGGCACCGTCGGCGCCTATTACCCCGAGGCCAACCGCCTGGTGCCGCTGGACTACCTGGACGTCGACAGCGGCACGCCGTCCTACAAGTCGGTACCGGTGCGGGTGCTGCGCGCGGGCGTTTAGCCGCCAGGTTGGGCAGCCGATCCCCTGGAAGGTCCTGCGGAGCTTGGCGCAGCTTCGCAAGCTCAGCAGCGGCTACAGGTGCTTCGTGTAGCCGCTGCCGCAGGCTGCGCCCGGGCGCGCAGCGGCCGCCCCTGGATTGGCCGTCCGATCCCCCAGAAGGTCCTGCGAATCCAGGCGCAACTGCGCAGGCTCGACAGCGACCACAGGAGTGGGTGGCTACGGCGCCGCAATCTGCTAATTTCCGTGGGTGATTTTTTGACCGTAGCCTGTGGAATCCAACATGACGACACCTTCATCCTCGGCTGGGCGCTTGCCCGAGCCCCAAGCTGTCTGCAGCCCCATTACCCGCAGCGCGATCTTCATCGTCGCCACCCTGGCGCCCGGTGCCGAAGCGGCGCAAACCCTGCGCGAGTGGTGCGCCGATGTCGCCGGGCGAGTGCGCTCGGTGGGCAAGCGGGTACCGGCGGGCAACCTGACCTGCGTCTGTGGTTTCGGCTCCGCCGCCTGGGACCGGTTGTTCGGCGGGCCGCGCCCGGCCGCGCTGCATCCGTTTCGTGAAGTGGGGGTAGCGGGGCGGCTGGCACCGTCCACCCCTGGCGACCTGCTGCTGCATATTCGCGCCGAACAGATGGACCTGTGCTTCGAACTCGCCACCCAGTTGCTCAAGCCGTTGGGTGCTGCGATCGAAGTGGTGGACGAGGTCCAGGGCTTTCGCTACTTCGACATGCGCAGCATGGTGGGTTTCGTCGACGGCACCGAGAATCCGGTGGGCCGCGAAGCCGTGGACTTCACCCTGGTGGGCGACGAGGACCCGCAGTTCGCCAATGGCAGCTACGTCCTGGTGCAGAAGTACCTGCACAACATGAGCGCCTGGAACGAACTGACCGTTGAGGCCCAGGAACGCATCATCGGCCGGACCAAGCTGGACGACATCGAGCTGGCCGACGGGGTCAAGCCCAGCTGTTCCCACAGCTCCCTGACCACCCTCGAGGAGAACGGCGAAGAGGTGAAGATCCTGCGCGACAACATGCCGTTCGGCCGGCCAGGGGCCGGGGAGTTCGGTACCTACTTCATCGGGTACGCGCGCTCGCCACAGCCGGTGGAACAGATGCTGGAAAACATGTTCGTCGGGCGGCCGGTGGGCAACTACGATCGCCTGCTGGACTACAGCACGGCAGTGACCGGCGGCTTGTTCTTCGTGCCTTCGGCCGAGCTGTTCGAAGACTTGGCCGAACGCGAGCCAACGCCCCTCTGAACGCACAAGCCCCCGACACGCAAGTGCGTGCCGGGGGCGTATGGGTAATGGGCCCCTATCAGTGGCTGCGCATGCCCGCAGCTTGCATCAGCAGCCGCAACAACCCGGCCACCAGCCCCAGGCTGACCACGCTGGCCAACCAGATGCCGGCCATCCACAACAGTTGCCGCCACCCCGGAACGGGGCGTGTGACTTGTGGCTTATCCATGGGCCAGCTCCAGGACCAGGGCCGTGGTGCAGGCCAGTGTCAGTATCGCCCCCAGGTACAGCAGGCTCAGTTGTGCCACCTGGCGGTGCAAGGGCAGGCGGGCCAGGGTTTCGTGCAGGGTTGGGTGTTCAGTGGTAGCCATCGCCGATCCTCACTTTGCCGCGGAACACGTAGTAGCTCCAGCAGGTGTACATCAGGATGATCGGCAGGATGAACAGCGTGCCGATCAGGATGAACAACTGGCTGGTCAGGGGCGAGGCCGCTTCCCACAGGCTGATGGACGGCGGCACGATGTTCGGCCAGATACTGAAGGCCAGGCCGATGTAGCCCAGGAACACCAGCACCAGGGTGAACACGAACGGCCAGTGCGAATGATGCTGGCGCAAGGTTCCGAGCAAGCCCCAGAACGCCAGCAGGCCCAGCACCAGCAGCGCGCCGAAGATCACGATATGGGCGTGGCCGAACCAGCGGGTGGCGATCTCCGGATGCAGCATGGGGGTCCACACGCACAGCACCGCGATCACCGCCGTCAGGGCGAACGCCAGGGGCCGGGTGTAGTGGCGCATGCGTGCTTCGAGCATGCCTTCGGTCTTGACCAGCAGCCAGGTGCTGCCCAGCAGCGCATAGGCCACCACCAGCCCCAGGCCGCAGAACAGCGGGAAGGGCGCCAGCCAGTCCAGGGTGCCGCCGGCGAACTGGCGATCGACCACCGGGATGCCGCTGATATAGGTGCCGATCACGATGCCCTGGCACAGGGTCGCCAGCAGCGAGCCGCCGATGAAGGCCAGGTCCCAGATATGTCGCTTCTCGGGGCTGGCCTTGAAGCGGAACTCGAAGGCCACGCCACGGAAGATCAGCCCCGCCAGCATGAACACCAGCGGCAGGTACAACGCCTCGAGGATCACCGAATAGGCCAGCGGGAAGGCGCCGTACAGCGCCGCGCCGCCGAGCACCAGCCAGGTCTCGTTACCGTCCCAGACCGGGGCCACGGTGTTCATCATCACGTCCCGTTCCCGGGCATCGGGGATCAGCGGGAAGAGAATGCCGAGCCCCAGGTCGAAGCCGTCCATGATCACGTACATCATCACCCCGAAGGCAATGATGACGCCCCAGATCAACGATAGATCTATGCCTTGAATAGCCATGATCGTTTCCCTTGTTTCAGTTGTGGTGATCGCCGGACGCGAACGTCTCGGAGATGGCGGACAGCGGACGACGCGGGGTCGGTTCCTGGGCCGGCGTGGCTTCGGGCAGGTGCTCGTGGTGGGGCTGCGGGCCCTTGCGCACCAGCTTCATCATGTAGCCGATGCCCACGGCGAATACCGAGAAGTAGATCAGCACGAACAACGCCAGGGACACGCTCAGCTGCATCACGCTGTGGTTGGACGCGGCATCGCTGGTACGCAGCAGGCCGTAGACCACCCAGGGCTGGCGACCGACTTCGGTGGTGATCCAGCCCGCCAGCATGGCGATCAGCCCGGTGGGGCCCATCAGCAGGACCAGGCGCAGGAACCAGCGGTTGCGGTACAGCGCGCCGCTGCGCCGCAGCAGCAGGCCCAGCACCCCGGTGAGGATCATCAGCATGCCGAGCCCGGCCATGATGCGGAAACTGAAGAACACGATGGCCGAGTTGGGTCGGTCTTCCTTGGGGAAGCTCTTGAGCGCGGGGATCTGCTTGTCCAGGCTGTGGGTCAGGATCAGGCTGCCCAGGTACGGCACCTCCAGGGCGTAGTCGGTCTTCTCGCCGTCCATGTTGGGCAGGCCGAACAGCACCAGGGGCGAGGGCTCGTCACCGTGGTTTTCCCAGTGCCCTTCGATGGCGGCGATCTTCGCCGGCTGGTGTTCCAGGGTGTTGAGGCCGTGGGCATCGCCGACCACCGCCTGGATCGGCGCGACGATCAGCGCCATCCACAGCGCCATCGACAGCATCTTGCGCACTTGCGGTGTGTCGTTGCCGCGCAGCAGGTGCCAGGCGCCGGAGGCCCCGACGAAGAACGCCGTGGAGACGAACGCGGCGATGGCCATGTGCGCCAGGCGGAAGGGGAACGATGGGTTGAAGACGATCGCCAGCCAGTCCATGGGCATGATCCGCCCATCGACGATGGAGAAGCCCTGGGGCGTCTGCATCCAGCTGTTGGAGGCCAGGATCCAGAAGGTCGAGATCAGGGTGCCGATGGCCACCATCACCGTGGAGAAGAAGTGCAGTCCGCGGCCGACCCGGTTCCAGCCGAACAGCATGACCCCGAGGAAACCCGCTTCGAGGAAGAACGCGGTGAGTACCTCGTAGGTCAGCAGGGGGCCGGTGATGCTGCCGGCGAAGTCCGAGAAACGACTCCAGTTGGTGCCGAACTCATAGGCCATGACCAGTCCGGAGACCACGCCCATGCCGAAGTTGACGGCGAAGATCTTCGACCAGAAGTGATACAGGTCCTTGTAGGTGTTGTTGTGGGTCTTGAGCCAAAGCCCTTCGAGCACGGCCAGGAAACTGGCCAGGCCGATGGTGATGGCTGGGAAGATGATGTGGAACGAGACCGTGAACGCGAACTGGATGCGCGCCAGGTCCAGTGCCTGTAGATCAAACATGACAATACCCTCGTAAAGGCTGGATGCCGTGCAGCCGCCGCCCGTTCGCCGCGAGCCGCAAAGGTTCGCGCTACGGGGACGGGGCTGCGAGTGGAGGCCGGGGCGCCGGGCCCGGTCAGACGCCGACGGACTGGATCAGGTTGCTGGCCTGGGCCGCCTCCAGGCGGATGGCGATGAACTTGGAAGTCGGCGTATAGGTGCGGTCGCCGTAGCTCTCCAGTGGCACCAGGGGGTTGGTCTCCGGGTAGTAGGCGGCGGCCTGGCCGGCGGGGATGTCATAGGCGATCAGGGTGAAACCGCTGACCCGGCGCTCGCGGCCGTCTTCCCACAGGGACACGATGTCCACCTTCTGCCCCGGCTCGTAGCCCAGCTTGCGGATGTCCTGTTCGTTGGCGAACAGCACCTCGCGCATGCCATAGACCCCGCGATAGCGATCGTCCAGGCCGTACAGGGTGGTGTTGTACTGGTCGTGGGAACGCATGGTCTGCAGGATCAGCTGCGGCTGCTCCTTGAGCTTGCGCACCCCGGGGTTGACCAGGTCCGCGGGCAGTTCGCTGGGGGTGAACCGCGCCTTGCCGGTGGCGGTGTTCCAGCGCCGGTCGGCCGCATCGTTGCCCAGGTGGAAGCCGCCGGGGTTGAGCAGCTTGAGGTTGAAGTCGCTGAAGCCCGGGATGGTATCGGCGATCAGGTCGCGGATGCGTCCGTAGTCTTCGATCACCCACAGCCAGTCGATGGGACGCGGGCCCAGGGTGGCGTTGGCGATGCCGGCGATGATCGCCGGTTCCGAGCGCAGGTGCGCCGACTTGGGCCGCAGTTGGCCATGGGAGATGTGCACCATGCTGAAGGTGTCTTCCACGGTGACGCCCTGGGGACCGTTGGCCTGGATATCGATATCGGTACGGCCCAGGCACGGCAGGATCAGCGCCTCGCGACCGGTCACCAGGTGGCTGCGGTTGAGCTTGGTGGCGATGTGCACGGTGAGCTCGCAATTGCGCAGGGCGGCGTGGGTGCGAGGGGTGTCCGGGGTCGCCTGGGCGAAGTTGCCGCCCAGGCCGATGAACACCTTGGCCTTGCCCTGTTCCATGGCCGAGATCGCCATCACCGTGTTGTGGCCGTGCTCCCGTGGCGGCTTGAAGCCGAAGCGCGCCTCCAGGGCGTCCAGCAACTCGGTGGGCGCCAGTTCGTTGATGCCCATGGTGCGGTCGCCCTGCACGTTGCTGTGGCCGCGCACTGGCGACAGCCCGGCGCCCGGGCGGCCGATGTTGCCGCGCAGCAACAGCACGTTGATCACTTCCTGGATGGTCGGCACCGAATGGGTGTGCTGGGTCAGGCCCATGGCCCAGCACATGATCACGCGCTTGGCCTTGCGATACATGCGGGCGGCCAGTTCGATATCGGCCAGGGACAGGCCGGACTGCTCGACGATGTGGCTCCAGGACGTGGCGTCGACCTCGGCCAGGTAGCTGTCCAGGCCCGAGGTGTGTTCGGCGATGAAGGCCCGGTCGAACACCGCTTCGCCATTGCTGGCCAGGGCTTCACGCTCCCAGCGCAGGAGGAACTTGGCGATGCCGCGAAAGGCCGCCATGTCGCCGCCCAGGGCCGGACGGAAATAGGCCGAGGAGGTGGGCTCGGAGCCGTTGGTGAGCATCTCCAGCGGGTGCTGCGGATGCTGGAAGCGTTCCAGGCCGCGCTCCTTGAGCGGGTTGAAGCAGATCACCTGGGCGCCGCGCTTGACCGCCTCGCGCAGCGGTTCGAGCATCCGCGGATGGTTGGTGCCGGGGTTCTGGCCGATGACGAAGATCGCGTCGGCCTGCTCCAGGTCGTGGAACACCACGGTGCCCTTGCCCACCCCGACGCTCTCGAACATGCCCACGGCGCTGGCTTCATGGCACATGTTCGAGCAGTCGGGGAAGTTGTTGGTGCCGTAGGCGCGTACGAACAGCTGGTAGAGGTAGGCCGCTTCGTTGCTGGCCCGGCCCGAGGTGTAGAACTCGGCCTGGTTCGGCGAGTCCAGGCCCTTGAGGTGGCTGGCGATCAGGTCGAAGGCCTCGTCCCAGGTAGTTTCCACATAGCGGTCCTGGGTGGCGTCGTAGCGCATCGGATGGGTCAGGCGGCCCTGGTATTCGAGCCAGTAGTCGCTCTGCGCTGCCAGGGCCGAGACCGTGTACTTATTGAAGAATGCCGGGTTCACCAGGCGCCCGGTGGCTTCCCAGTTGACCGCCTTGGCGCCGTTCTCGCAGAACTTGACCATGCCGTTTTCCGGCGACTCGCCCCAGGCGCAACCCGGGCAGTCGAAACCGCCGTTCTGGTTGGTCTTGAGCATGGCGCGGATGTTCTTGAAGGCGTTCTCGCTGCCCAGCCAGTTGCGGGTCACCGCCATCAGTGCCCCCCAACCGGCGGCCGCGCCCTTGTAGGGTTTGTATCGATCAACTTCGCTCATGATATTTCTCCAATACATCGCACGCAGGGAACCGCCCGACATTCAATGGATGTCAGATGGTTTCTGACTGCTCAGGCTAAATGCGATTTTGCTGGGACTGGTTATAAGCCCCGTTCTGTTTGTTTGCGTGGAGTAACTTTCGCGGCCTTTTTCGGGCCACGAATAAAGCCTATTCGGCGTCCGTGCGGGCTGTCTAATCGCAATTAATGACCAACTGATCGAGAACCTCTATCGGGGTATTAATTCTTTTAAAAACAATAGTTTGAATTTATTTATCCGACAGCTTTGCGCTTGATAGATGTTTTTGATCAACCAGTTGTTAATAGCGATTGGACGGCCTTTTGAATGGCTCTTAATCTTGCCGCCAATAACTCGCGACAAGCGCGGCTGCACTGTCGGAGTTCAACTAATATTCAATGAGTTCGCATCGGCGACAGAGGCTGTGATGGCAGATCAAGTATTGGTGGATGGCTTTGCTCGCCGGGTCGACTATCTGCGCATGTCGGTGACTGACCGTTGCGATTTTCGTTGCGTGTATTGCATGGCCGAGGACATGCAGTTCCTGCCGCGCCAGCGCATCCTGACCCTGGAAGAGCTGTACCAGCTGGCCGAGCGTTTCGTCGCCCTGGGTACCCGCAAGATCCGCCTGACCGGTGGCGAGCCGCTGGTGCGTTCCGGGGTGGTCGAGCTGTGCCGGCGCATTGCGCGGCTGCCGGGCCTGCGCGAGTTGTGCATGACCACCAACGGCTCGCAACTGGGCAAGCTGGCCGCGCCCTTGTTCGATGCCGGGGTCAAGCGCCTGAACATCAGCCTGGACAGCCTCGACCCGCAGCTGTTCCGCCAACTGACCCGCACCGGCGAGCTGTCCCAGGTGCTGGCCGGGATCGATGCGGCGAACGCCGCTGGTTTTACCCGCACCAAACTCAACTGCGTGGTGATGAAGGGCCGCAACGACCACCAGATCAACGACCTGGTGGCCTTCGCCATCGACCGTGGCCTGGACATCTCCTTCATCGAGGAGATGCCCCTGGGCGCCATCAGCGAACACAGCCGCAGCGATGCCTTCTTCTCCAGCGCCCAGGTGCGCGAGCGCATCGCCGAGCGCTACACCTTGATGGAGTCGGCGGAATCGACCCAGGGGCCGTCGCGCTACTGGCGCCTGGCCGAGGCACCGCAGATCCGCCTGGGCTTCATCTCGCCCCACAGCCACAACTTCTGCGGCACCTGCAACCGCGTGCGGCTGACCGTGGAAGGGCGCTTGCTGCTGTGCCTGGGCAACGAACACTCGATGGACCTCAAGGCCGTGCTGCGTGCCCACCCGGGCGATACCCAGCGCCTGGAACAGGCCATCGTCGAGGCCATGAAGCTCAAGCCCTATCGCCATCACTTCGAGCTCAACGATGAGGTGCAGGTAGTGCGCTTCATGAACATGACCGGTGGCTGACCGGCCCCATCCCTTGCTTGCCCGAATCGTCCAGAGGCCGTCCTTCGATGATCGTCAGATCCAAACCCAACCTGCTCGGCGTGCTGTTTTCGCTCAAGGGCTCGATCGCCAAGCGCATCGCCCTGCGCAGCCTGCTGGTGACCCTGCTGGCCGCCGCCATCGTGTTGATCGAGACCCTGCACCCGGCGTTCTTCTCCAAGGTCAACGCCACGCCCTTCACCTTGCTCGGGCTGTCGCTGTCGATCTTCATGAGCTTTCGCAACAACGCCTGCTATGACCGCTGGTACGAGGCGCGCAAGGCCCTGGGCAGTATCGTCACGGACGTGCGCTCGCTGATCCGCGAGACCCAGGTGATCGGCGATGCCCGGGAGCGCGGGGCGATCCTGCGCAACCTGTGCGGTTTCGCCCATGCCCTCAAGGCCCGGCTGCGCCAGGAGGACGAGCTGGGGGCCGCGGGCACCTGGCTCAGCCAACTGCCGCCGGCGGCGACCCCGAACCTCAGCGACAACGTACTGCGCCTGGTCTCGCGCCAGTGCTCGGGCCTGGCCGAATCGGGCCGCCTGGGCGAGTGGCGCTACATGCTGATCGCCAACCTGCTGGCGGGCATGACCACGGCGCAGACCACCTGCGAGCGGATCAAGGCCACGCCGTTGCCGTTTCCCTACACCTTGCTGCTGCACCGCACCAGCTACATGTTCTGCATCCTGCTGCCCTTTGCCATGGCCGAGCCCCTGGGCTGGCTGACACCGATCTTCACCGCCATCGTCAGCTACACCTTCTTCGGCCTGGACGCCATCGGCGACGAGTTGGAAGACCCTTTCGGTCGTGACGAGAACGACCTGCCCCTGGACGCCATCGTGCGCAACATCGAGCGCGAGATCCTCGATGCCCTGGGGGTCACCGAACTGCCGCCGGTACTCGAACCGGTGGACTACGTCCTGAGCTGACCCGTCCCGGGTCGCCAGGCTTTCCCTTGCCTGAGGTTGAACATGAACGACGCTGTCGCCAGTCCCGCGTTGACCCACCTGGACGCCCAGGGCCGGGCCAACATGGTGGATGTCACCGCCAAGCCCGCCACTGACCGTGAGGCCCTGGCCGAGGCCTGGGTGCGGATGCACCCGGCCACCCTGCAATTGCTGGAGGACAACGGCCATCCCAAGGGCGACGTGTTCGCCGTGGCCCGGATCGCCGGGATCATGGCGGCGAAGAAGACCCACGAGCTGATCCCCCTGTGCCACCCCTTGCTGCTGACCAGGGTCAGTGTCGAGCTCGCCGCGGCGCCGCCGGACCGGGTGCGAATCACCACCCGTTGCCGGCTCAACGGTGCCACCGGGGTCGAGCTGGAAGCGATGACCGCCGCCAGCGTCGCCGCCCTGACTGTCTACGACATGTGCAAGGCGGTGGATCGCGGCATGGTCATCGAGGGCGTGCGGCTACTGGAGAAACACGGCGGCAAATCCGGTTCATTCATCGCGGGAGAGCAGCCATGATCCTCATCAACTACTTTGCCCGCTACCGCGAGCAGCTGGGCAGCGGCGGCGAGAAGCTGGCGCTGCATGTCGAGCTGCGCACGGTTGGCGATGTGCGCCGGTTGCTCATGGCCCGGGACGAGAACTGGGCCCGGGTCCTAGGGGAGAACAGCCTGATGTGCGCGCTGAACCAGGACCTGTGCAAGCTCGACGCGCCCATCGAGGACTTCGACGAGATCGCCTTCTTTCCGCAAGTGACGGGGGGCTGAGGCATGGGTATCCAGGTCCAGCAACAGGCCTTCAGCCTCGATGCCTTGAATACCGCCCTGCAGGCTGGCGATCCGGCAGTGGGGGCGGTGGTGACCTTCGTCGGCTACGTCCGCGACCTGAACCTGGGGCAGGCGGTGCAGAGCCTGTTCCTCGAGCATTACCCGGGCATGACCGAGCGCTCCTTGCGGGGCATCGTGGCCCAGGCCGAGCAGCGCTGGCCGCTGCTGCGGGTCGAGCTGGTGCATCGGGTCGGGCTGCTGCGGGTCGGCGAGCCGATCGTCTTCGTCGGCGTGGCCAGCGCCCATCGCCAGGCCGCCTTCGAGGCCTGTGACTTCATCATGGATTACCTGAAGACCCGTGCGCCGTTCTGGAAGCGCGAAGTCACCGACAGCGGCGAACATTGGGTCGAAGGCCGTGCGAGCGACCAGCAGGCCGCCAGCCGCTGGCAGCAACCCTGAGCACCTGCGGTAGATCTGGAACCGACTCTGGGTGGCGAGGGCGCTCGCTGCCGCTCGGCAGCGCAGGCCGTAGACCCGAATCCTCGCTACAGCTGATCGAGCGCCGGCCAAGGCGGATGGCAAGGCTGCGCCTTGCAGCGCGAGCGACTTCACGCGCTACAGGAATGCCGTGCGGTTACACCGGGCTGTAGATCCGTGGCGGGCTGCGATGGGGGACGTGGATCAGGTTGAGATGGTGCTTGTTGGCCCATTGCACGGTCAGGGCGGTGGGCGCCGAGAGGCTGACCAGGGTGCCCAGGCGTGCCCGCACGGCCTTGTGGATCAGCTCCAGGCTGCAGCGGCTGGTGACCACGGTAAAGCCCAGGCGCGTATCGATCCCGGCGTGGAGCAGGGCGCCGATCAGCTTGTCCAGGGCGTTATGGCGGCCGATGTCTTCCTGGCACAGGCGTACCTCTCCTTGTTCATCGAAGTACAGCGCCGCATGCAGGGCGCCGCTGCTGCGACCCATGAGCTGGGCTTGCTCGATGCGCTCGCGCAGGCCCTGCAGGTGTTCCACCGGCGGCAGTGGCGTTGGTTCCAGCACCTGTAGCTGCGGCAGGGCCTGCTCCAGGGCCTCGACCCCGCACAAGCCGCAGCCGCTGGTCCCGGCCAGTTGCCGGCGATGGTCCTTGAGGGCCCAGAAGGCCCGGCTGGAAATCTGCACGTCGGCCTGGCAGGCCTGGGGGAAATGGCTCAGGCGGATGTCGTAGATCTCGTCCAGGCCGGTGACGATATCGTTGGTGATGCTGAAGCCACGGATGAAATCCTCCAGGTTGCCCGGAGACACCATCATCACTGCCTGGCTCAGGCCGTTGTAGGTGATGGCCAGGGCGGTCTCGGCGGCCAGGGGCGCGTGGGCCTCTTGCGGCGAGCCGTATTCGCGATAGGCCACGCTCTGCGGCGCCGGGGCCGGTGCGTTGGCCTCGGGCTGTTGATCCGCTTGTTCGATCCGGCAAACCATGCATCCACCTCTTGCTACTGGTGCGCCCGCAGGCGCGCTAAACGGTCATTCGCCCTTGATCGCGAACAGCTTGCGAGCTTCGGCGAAACACTTCTCGGCAATCGCCGACCGTGGTTCGGTCTTGCGCATCACCATGCCCAGGGGCGCCAGCACGCTGGCGTCGGGCAGGCTGATGAAGGCCAGGTTCTCGATCGGCGAGTCCAGGCCGCTGTCCAGGGGCATGATCGAGCAGCAGAAGCCCTCGTGGATGGCCTGGAACAGCTGGTAGGTCGAATCGCTTTCCAGGATCGGCTGCGGGTTGAGGCCGCGGCTGCGGAAACTCAAGTCGATGGACTTGCGATAGTGCATGCCGGTGCTGAGCATGCCCAGCGGCAGTTCGGCGGCATCTTCCCAGCTCATCTCGTTGCCTTCGAAATGAAAGTGCCGGGTGTCGTACAGCAGGCCGACCCGGGTCTCGCCGATCTCGAAGAAGTCCAGGTAGTTGGGATTGACGTGGTCCAGGTAGCAGACCCCCAGGTCCAGCTGGTTGTTGCCGATCTCCTCGATGATGCGGTCGGAGCTTGCGGACGACAGGCTGAACTTGAGCTCGGGAAAACTCGCCGACAGCTTCTGCACGTAGCCGATGGGGTTGAAGCCGCTCAGGGGCACCAGGCCCAGGCGCAGGTTACCCACCAGTTGCCCGCGGCAGGCGGCGGCTTCGGCGAACAGCCCGTCGTGGGCGGCGAGCAGGGTCTTGGCCCAGGCCAGCACCCGTTCGCCGGCCTCGGTGAAACCCTCGAAACGCTGGCCCCGGGTCACCAGGATCAGGTCCAGCTCGTCCTCCAGGTTGCGCAGGCGCATGGACAAGGTCGGCTGGGTGATGTGGCAGCGCGCGGCAGCCTGGCCGAAGTGGCGGGTCTGTTCCAGCGCGATCAGAAACTTCAGTTGCTTGATGTCCACAATGGCACCTGTCGTGGGAGGGTCGTCGTCAGTATTAACGCAGAGGTTCAAGCTGTGGGAAGACCCGAAGATCGTCCCGGGCTGTTCCGCCAGCCTTCAGGCCGGGGAGCCGGGGGGTGTTTCAGACAGTAGTTCAGGGCTGTTGAAATTGCTCAGCCGGGGATCGTCGGCAGCGCAGTGCAGGGGCGTCAGGCCCTGTATGCGCAGGGCCCGCAGCAAGCTGCGCTCGCCCTGGTCCCAGGCCTGGCGCAGATCGCCCAGCAGCCGCGTCGGCAACAGGCTGAACATGGGTTGCCATTGGCCGTCCTGCTGCACCATCACCGGTTGTTCGCCAGCGCTGCGGGCTTGCCACAGGGCCTCGATCAAGGCGCCATCGATGCATGGCGCATCGCAGGCCAGCACCAGCAGCCAGGGGTGCCGGGCCTGGGCCAGGCCGGCCAGGACACCGGCCAGCGGGCCGGGAAAATCCTGCTGGGCATCGGCCACCAACTGATCGGCGTAGGGCCGGTACTGCTCGGCGTTGCGGTTGCAGGAAATGATCAGGTCGTCGCTCAAGGGCCGCACCACGTCGTGCACATGGGCAATCAGCGGCCGGCCGCGCCAGGGCACCAGGCCCTTGTCCCGGCCGCCCATGCGCAATCCGCGCCCGCCTGCCAGCAGCAGGATCGAGCAGGGCAGGGGAGTGGCGATGGCAGGTCGGGTCGGGGTCATTGGTCACGGGCATGTCAGGTCGATGGCGGGCACGATCTCATTGTCTGTCCGCGGCGTCCAATCGGAACATTCGAATGGCTGATCGATCAGGCTTATCAGGCCCTGGCACGGGCCTGGCGACGATAGAGCGGGTCGATAATCCGGTCAGCCAGAACGATTAGACAGCCGCGCTTTGCGGCCTTTAGCCTGGGTCCATGATTTTTATCTTGGCGGTCGGAGAGTGACATGAGCGTGAAGGCGGATGCGTTGTTTGTACCTTTGAATATTGCCGTGCTGACGGTCAGCGATACCCGTGAATATGCCACCGATACCTCCGGGCAGTTGCTGGTCAGCCGCTTGCTCGAAGCCGGGCACACCCTGAGCGAGCGCAACCTGCTCAAGGACGATCTGTACAAGATCCGCGCCCAGGTCGCGACCTGGATCGCCGACGAGCGCATCCAGGTGGTGCTGATCACCGGTGGCACCGGCTTCACCGGCCGCGACAGCACCCCGGAAGCCGTGGGTTGCCTGCTGGACAAGCGCATCGATGGTTTCGGCGAGTTGTTCCGTGCGATCTCGATCCTCGATATCGGCACCTCCACGGTGCAGAGCCGGGCCCTGGCCGGGCTGTCCAACGGCACCCTGGTGTGCTGCCTGCCGGGCTCCACCGGCGCTTGCCGGACCGCCTGGGAAGGCATCCTCGCCGAGCAGCTGGATGCCCGGCACCGGCCGTGCAACTTCGTCCCGCACCTCAAGCCGGTGCAGGCCTGCGAGTCCCGCGGATGAGCCAGGGCAAGCTGATGCCGGTAGAGG
Organism: Pseudomonas sp. B6(2017); assembly: GCF_002112765.1. Lineage (NCBI taxonomy): Bacteria > Pseudomonadati > Pseudomonadota > Gammaproteobacteria > Pseudomonadales > Pseudomonadaceae > Pseudomonas > Pseudomonas sp. B6(2017). The sequence goes on from NZ_NEIQ01000013.1 coordinate 22,431, forward strand.
AGGCGCTGGCCAGCCTGCTGGCCATGGCCGATGCCCGGCAACTGGACCAGAGCCAGGAGCTGGCCCTGGACCAGGCCCGGCAGCGGGTCCTGGCCTGCGACCTGGTGGCGACCCTGGATTTGCCGCCCTGGCCCAACAGCGCCATGGACGGCTACGCCCTGGAACTTGCCCACTGGGACGGCCAGCCACTGCTGGTGGCGCAGACGGTGTTCGCCGGCCGGCCCGGTACGCCGCTGCAGCCGGGCACCTGCGCGCGGATCTTCACCGGCGCCCCGGTGCCCGCCGGCGCCGACTGCGTCGAGATGCAGGAAAACGTCGAGCTGCTGGATGATGGCCGGGTGCGTTTCACCCAGGCGCTCAAGCCGGGGCAGAACATCCGCCCCCAGGGCCAGGAGAACCGCGCCGGCCAGGTGCTGCTCGAGGCCGGCACGCGCCTTGGGCCCTTCGAGCTGGCGGTGGCCGCCGCCCAGGGCTGTACCCGGTTGCCGGTGGTGCGCAAGCCCCGGGTGGCGCTGCTGTCCACCGGTGACGAGCTGCTGGAGCCGGGCATGGCGCTGCGCGAAGGCTGCATCTACAACAGCAACCGCACCTTGCTCCGGCATTGGCTCGATGCCCTGGGCTGCGAGGTGATCGATGCCGGGATCCTGCCGGACCAGCCACAGCAGACCCGGCTACGGCTCGAGCAACTGCAGCATGGGGCCGACCTGATCCTCACCACGGGCGGAGTGTCCGCGGGCGATGCCGACTGCCTGGGCCAGGTGCTGCGCGACAGCGGCCGGCCGCTGTTCTGGAAACTGGCGATCAAGCCCGGCAAGCCCCTGACCGTGGGCTACTTCGGCCAGGTGCCGGTGATCGGCCTGCCGGGCAACCCGGCCTCGGCCCTGGTGACCTTCGGCCTGCTGGCCCGTGCCTACCTGCTGCGCATCCAGGGCGTGGGCGAGGTCGAGCCTCTGGGCGTCATGGTGCCGGTGGCCTTCGACTGGACCCGGGCCGGCAGCCGTCGAGAGTACCTGCGCGCGCGCCTGGAGCAGGGGCGCGCGGTGCTCTATCCGAACCAGAGCTCCGGGGTGCTGCTGGGTGCCTGCTGGGCCGATGGCCTGGTGGAGATCCCCGAAGGGCGGACCCTGCAGGCCGGGGATCTGGCGCGCTTCATTCCGTTCAGCGAGCTGTTCTAGATCTTCCAGTGCCGGGCGCTCTTGGCCAGGCGCTGGCGCATCTCGGCGAGGGTCGCCACCAACTGCCGAGTCAGCAGCCGGTAGCCGTCCGGCGCCGAGTGCGCCGGTGCTTCCAGGGCATTGCCCGGGCTGGCCTCCAGGGGTTTTTCCAAACGCTGGGTAATGCCTGATTGCAGGGCTCGGGCCATGCCCACCAGGTGCATGCGGATCTGCCGGTGCTCGGCCTTGAGGCCCAGTTGCATCTGCGCCATGGCCTGGCGGTCGCCAGCATCGGGGCGGGTATTGCCGAGGATCTCCAGGGTGCTGATGCACATCCGCAGGTTGCGCTGGATGGCGTCCAGCTCGGTCATGGAGATTCGCACTTCCTTGGACACCGAAGGCATCAGCGAGCGCAGTTGCAGCATGGCGCTGTTGACCCGCCCGAGCAGCCTCAGGTGCTCGTCGTCGGTTACCGACTGGCCCTTGATGATCCGTCCGTACAACTGCGCGCAGTCGCGCAGGGCGCCGGCCAGGTTGTAGCGCCAGGAGTACACCGCGTACAGCGGGATGGCGAAGGAAAACGCCAGGGCCAGGGCGATGCCGATCAGGATATCCACCGCCCGCCACAGGCCGTCGCTGACCTGGTTGTCGCCATGGCCGGCGACGATGAACACGGTGATCGCCGCCAGCAGCGCGGTGTAGCCGCCCTTGCCGATGGCGTGGTAGGAAAAATAACCGCAGACCGCCGACATGCCCAGGTAAGTCAGCCAGGGCTGGCCGAAGTACGCCTGCTGCACGATCAGCAACAGGCCGACCCCGGCGCCTACCAGGGTGCCGATGGCCCGTTCGGTGGCTTTCTTGCCGATATTGCCGTGGTGCTGCAGGCCGCCGATCACCACCAGCATGGTCACCGAGGCCCATTCGCCGTGGGGCAGGTTCAGGCCGGTGGTCAGGAGGATCGTGGCGATCAGCCCGAGGACCACCCGCACCGCGTGGATCAACCGGGCATGGCGATAGCGCCGGTACGGGTCGAGCACTGGCCGCAGCAGATGGCGCAGCCAGGAGGGCAGGCGTGTGCCCTGCAGGTGTTTGAACGGGCCCAGACCGGTTTCTCCTGTGATGGGTGAAAGGCAGCGAGTGGGGGGAGCCTGCCAGGCAGGCCCCGGGCCTTGCTAGAAAATGTAGTCGGTGGTCAGGAAGCTGGAGTCACGGTTGCGGATGATGTCGCTGATCAGCTCCTTGTTGCGTGCCTGGAACTTGGTGGCCACCAGGGTGCGGATCGAGAAGGTGCGCAGCGCGTCATGGACCGACAGCGTGCCCTCGGCGGAGTTCTTGCGGCCGTTGAAGGGGAAGGTGTCCGGGCCGCGCTGGCATTGGGCGTTGATATTGATCCGCCCCACCTGGTTGGCGAAGGCGTCCACCAGCTTGCCGATCTGCGCCGGGTCACTGCCGAACAGGCTCAGTTGCTGGCCGAAGTCCGACTCCAGCACGTAGTCGATCACCGTCTCCAGGTCGCGATAGGGCACGATGGGTACCACCGGGCCGAACTGCTCCTCGTGGTACACGCGCATCTGCGGGCTCACCGGGTACAGCACCGCCGGGTAGAAGAACGAGGCGCGGGACACGCCGCCATCGGGGTTCACCACCTGCGCGCCATGGGCCTGGGCATCGGCTACCAGGCCCTGCAGGTAGTCGACCTTGGTGTTCTCCGGCAGTGGGGTCAGGGCCACGCCGGGCTCCCAGGGCATGCCCGGCTTGAGGCTTTGCAGCTTGGCATTGAATTGCTCGATGAAGCGTTGCACCACCGCTTCGTGGACGAACAGGATCTTCAATGCGGTGCAGCGCTGGCCGTTGAACGACAAGGCGCCGGTCAGGGCTTCGCTGACGGCGTTGTCCAGGTCGGCATCGGGCAGCACGATCCCCGGGTTCTTCGCGTCCAGGCCCAGGGCCGCGCGCAGGCGGTGGGGACGTGGATGGAGTTTCTTCAGGTCGCTGGCGGCCTTGTTGGTGCCGATGAAGGCGAAGATGTCCACCTTGCCGCTGGCCATCAGGGCGCTGACGGTCTCGCGGCCGCTGCCGTAGATGACGTTGATCACCCCGGCCGGGAAGCTGTCGCGGAAAGCCTCCAGCAATGGGCGGATCAGCAGCACGCCGAGCTTGGCCGGCTTGAACACCACGGTGTTGCCCATGATCAGCGCCGGGATCAGGGTGGTGAAGGTCTCGTTGAGCGGGTAGTTGTAGGGCCCCATGCACAAGGCCACGCCCAGGGGCACGCGGCGGATCTGGCCGAGGGTGTCCTGCTCCAGTTCGAAGCGGCTGGAACGCCGGTCCAGCTCCTTGAGCGCGCCGATGGTGTCGACGATGTAGTCGCAGGTGCGGTCGAACTCTTTCTCCGAGTCCTTGAGGTTCTTGCCGATCTCCCACATCAACAGCTTGACCACCGCCGTGCGCTGCTCGCGCATGCGCGCCAGGAAGGCTTCCACATGCTGGATGCGCTCGGCCACGCGCATCGTTGGCCAGGCGCCCTGGCCCCGGTCGTAGGCGCGCACGGCGGCGTCCAGGGCCTGCAGTGCGGTGTCGGCATCCAGCAACGGGGTACTGCCGAGGATCACCTGCTGGTCGCCGTCGGCGCCTGTGAGGTAGATCGGGCTGCGGACCTGGGCCAGGGGGCCGTTCCAGATACGCAGCTGGCCATCCACCAGGTAGTCGCGTTGCTCTACCGGGTCGGGCAGGCGATAGGCTTCGGGGATGTCGCTGGCGGCTGGAAACAGGTTGCTGAGGACTTTGGCTGTGGTCATGACTCTACCCCGTGTTGGAAATGGCTCTGGCGCGGATGACGGGCGATTCGTCGTTCCTGGGTTTATCAGGTCGTTGAAAAATTGCCTGCGTTGCCATCGCTGCGTTGAAAACAGTCTGGTGCGCCAGCCCGGTCAAAATGCTCATTCACCACGGGTAAACTGCGCTTTTTCGCTTGTTTTCGCCTTGCGCTGGCTGCCTCGCCTAGGTTTTTCAACGGTCTGTTATACGCCTGAACGGCCGGGTTCTTCAGCAGTTTCTGCGCTCGGCCGGCAGGCGGTCATGGTTCGAGATTAAACGTTTCAGCGAATGCCCGGCAACTGTTCTCGGCGGCCTGCGCCAAGCCTTGGCCGCAGGCTGTCCGAGCACAGGCCGGGCGCTCTGGCCAGCTGTCCGGCCAAGTCCCCTTGGCTGGCCGCCAATGCCCTCAACCCGGCGGCGCCGGTGCCTTAGTGTTGCCCTGTGAGGTGGGTCCCGTGGCCGGGATCGACCCTTTGCCCGGCTGCCCCGAGGACTGCCTATGCCCAGCGTCACCCTTGCGTTTTTTCCCCCGTTGCGGCGCTTGCTCGCCCCGGCCTGCCGCGGCGCCCTGGTACTGGCCCTGGGCTTGTCCCTGGGCGCTTGCGGCGATGCCGAGCCGCCGGCGCCCGGGCGCCTTGACGCGGCCCGCCAGAGCCCGGCCGACCCGGATCTGGCGCGGATCTACGACAGCAGCTGCAAGCTGTGCCATGCCAACCCGGCTTCCGGCGCGCCGCTGGCCGGCGATGCCAAGGCCTGGGCCCCGCGGCTGGCCCAGGGCGCCGATACCCTGCTGGACCACAGCATCAACGGTTACCAGAGCATGCCGCCCATGGGCCAGTGCATGCAGTGTTCCGAAGAGCAGTTCCTGGCGCTGATCAGCTTTATGTCCGGCCATTCATTCCAATAAAAATACAAGGTCACCTTCCATGGTCATGCACCTCTCTCGCCGCCGCTTGTTGCAAGGGGCCGGCGCCCTCGGCGCATTCACCGCGCTGTGCAGCAACCCGCTGATGGCCGAACTGGTCCGCGCCCCGCGGCTGATTCCCTGGCGCAACTGGTCCGGCGCGCAAAGCTGCCTGCCCGAGGCACGCCTGGCGCCCAAGGACCTGGACGAGCTGGTCCAGGTGATCCGCAAGGCTCCGGGCAAGATCCGCCCGGTGGGCTCGGGGCACTCCTTCAGCGCCCTGGTGCCCACTGACGGCACCTTGCTGTCCCTGGCCTATTTCAACGGCCTGCTGGAGCACGATCCCAAGACCCTGCAGGCGGAGTTCGCCGGCGGTACGCCGATGTCGCTCATGGGGCCGGCGCTCAAGGAGGTGGGGCAGGCCCTGTGGAACATGGCCGATATCGATTACCAGACCCTGGCCGGGGCGATTGCCACCTCGACCCATGGCACCGGGGTCGGCTTCGGTTCCTATTCGAGCCAGGTCTGCGGGTTGCAACTGGTGACCGCCGCTGGCCAGGTGCTGGACTGCGATCGCCAGCGTAACGCCGAGGTGTTCCAGGCCGCGCGGGCGTCCCTGGGGGCGCTGGGGGTGACGACCCGGGTGCGCTTGCAGAACCGCGAGGCCTATCGCCTGCGGGAGAAGCAGTGGATCGCCAAGACCGACGAACTGCTGGAGGACATGGACCACCTGACCCGCAGCAACCAGCACTGGGAAATGCTCGTGGTCACCCATTCCGACTACGCCCTGGCGGTGGCGCTGAACGAAACCACGGATCCGGCCACCCCGCCTCGCGATCCGACCGAGGAGGGCGGCAACGAGTTCGTCAGCCTGATCGAGAACCTGGACAAGTACGTCAGCGATTTTCCCGACACCCGGCGCCACCTGCTCAACAGCCTGCGCTGGCTGGCGAGCTTCGACGAACGGGTGGGCGATTCCTACCAGGTCTACGCCAACGTGCGCAGCGTGCGCTTCAACGAGATGGAGTACTCGGTGCCGGCGCACCTGGGGCCGGCCTGCCTGCGCGAGATCCTCGCGCTGATCCATGACAAGGACCTGCGCACCTGGTTTCCCATCGAGTACCGCTACGTCAAGGCCGACGACATTCCCCTGAGCATGTTCGAGGGGCGCGACAGTTGCTCGATCTCGGTGCACCAGCACTACAGCATGGACCACCACAACTTCTTCGCCGCGGTGGAGCCGATCTTCTGGAAATACCAGGGGCGCCCACACTGGGGCAAGCACCACAGCCTCAACGCCCGCAACCTCCAGGCGCTGTACCCGCAATGGCAGGCTTTCGCCAAGGTACGCCAGGAGCTGGACCCACGCGGCACATTCATCAACGCCCACCTGGCCTCGGTGCTGGGGGTGGCATGAAGCGGAGATCAGCACCATGAACCGTCGTCGTTTCATGGCCGGCACCCTGGGTGCCGGCGTCCTGTTGGCGGGTGTCGGCGCCTGGCTGCGGCCGGGCGAGCGGGGCGCGCCCTACGATGCCTACTTCGCCGGGCTCAATCGCGAGCTCAAGGCCAACGGGCCGATGCAGCCGGTGATGCTGATCGACCTCGATCGCCTGGACCACAACATCGACGTGGTCATGCAATCGGTGCAGCGCGGCGGCAAGCAACTGCGCCTGGTAGAGAAATCACTGCCGTCGCCCGGGCTGCTGGCCTATATCGCCCAGCGTGCCGGGACCCGGCGCTTGATGTCGTTCCACCAGCCGTTCCTCAACCACGATGCCCAGGTCTTCGCCGACGCCGACATCCTCCTGGGCAAGCCGTTGCCGGTGCGCGCCGTCGAATTGTTCTACCAGCAGCATCGGGGCCCGTTCGATCCGGCCCGGCAACTGCAATGGCTGCTGGACACTCCCGAGCGCCTGCAGCAATACCTGGCGCTGGCCCAGGGCCTGGGCACCAGGATGCGCATCAATATCGAACTGGATGTGGGGCTGCACCGTGGCGGGGTGGCGGACAACGCGGCCCTGGGGCGGATGCTGGCGCTGATCGCCGCTCACCCGCAGCACCTGGAGTTCGCCGGGTTCATGGGGTACGACCCGTTCGTCGACATGGGCGTGCCGGGGATTCTCGGCTCGCCGCAAAGCCTGTTCGCCAAGGTCATGGCGATCTATACAGGCTTCGTCGATTTCACTCGCCAGCAGTACCCGGCGCTATGGCACGCGGGCCTGACCCTGAACACTGCCGGTAGCCCCAGCTATCGGCGGCACGAGCAGGAATCCCTGAGCACCGAGGTCTCGGTGGGCACGGCGATGCTCAAGCCCAGCCACTACGACCTGCCATCCCTGGAACAGCACCAGCCGGCGGCGTTCATCGCCACCCCGGTGCTCAAGAGCACCGGGCCGGTGCGGATCCCGGCCCTGGATGACAAGTCACGGCTGTTGTCCTGGTGGGACAGTAACCAGCGCGAGACCTTCTTCATCTACGGCGGGCACTGGCTGGCGGATTTCGAATCGCCGGCGGGGTTGCAGAGCAACGGCCTGTTCGGTCGCAGCTCCAACCAGGAAATGGTCAATGGTTCAAGCTCCGTGGGCCTGGCGGTGGACGACCATATCTTCCTGCGCCCGCAACAGAGCGAAGCGGTGCTGCTGCAGTTCGGCGACCTGCTGGCCCTGCGCGGCGGGCGCATCGTCGAGCGCTGGCCGGTCTACGCCTGACCCCCATGGCGCGGCTACACGAAATCCTGTAGCCGCTGTCGGGCCCTGGCGAGGCTGCGCCAAGGTCCGCAGGATCTTCAGCGATGCCAAGACCGCAGCGGCCTTGCAGGCCATGCGCAGCCTGCGGCGGCTGCACGAAACCGGCAGCCGCCGCGCGGGCTCACAGGGCGAAAGGAATGGTCAGCTTGGCCCACAGCATGTCGCCCTCGGGGCGGTTCTCCACGTCGAACTCCTTGGCCCAGCGGATCTCGGCGCTGGCGTACTTGAGAAACCGCAGGTGCAGCGCCGGGCCGATGGCGAATACCTGGCCGCGCACGCCGTCGCTGACGTCCTCGCCCATGAAGGTCACGGTCTTGCCGAACTGCTTGTCGTCGGTGGTCTGCTTCAAGTAGTAGCCGTTGAGCCCCAGGCTCAGGTCGTCGGTCACCCGGTAGCTGGCCGAGTAGTCGAAGTGGAAGATCTGCCCGGAGCGGTAGTGGGTGGCGTGGTTCTCCTTGTTGAAGCTGTAGGTGCTCTTGAGCGACAGCTCGGTGCGCTCGGAGGGCAACCAGGTCATGGAGAACAGCGGTTTGTAGGTGGTGAAGTTGTTGCTGGTGTTGGCCATCCGCTCCTTGTCGTATTCCCCCGTGGGCAGGGTCACCTCCACGGCCGCGGCCAGGGTCAGGTCGGGGCCCATGTCCCAGAGGATGATCGGCGCCAGGGTGGTGTCGCCCATGCTCTCGCGGCGGTCGCTCTGGCCGAACATCGCCACTTGCTGGCGCAGGTAAGGCTGGGCCGCGTAGCCGCCCAGGCGCCCGCCGAAGATGCGTATCGGGCTGAGGTAGTCCAGGCGCGGGATGATTGCGTCGGAGGTGATCTTGACCCCCGGGACCTTGCCGCCCATGGAACTGATGTCGAGCTTCTTCGCCTGGTAGTGGTTGTAGTAGAGGTTGAAGGAGAACATGTGGTCCGGAAGCTGGTCGGACCCTAGCGGCAGGACGTAGAAACCGTCGGTGCCGGGACCTATGTTGTCGACGCCGGACTCGGTGGCCTGGGCGCTCACGCAGCAAGTGGCCAGGACCAGGGCCAGGCCTGGGCGCAGGGGAAAACTGGGACGGGTCGGGTGCATGGTTGGGCTCATTCTTATTGTTAGTAGGAGGGCTGCGGCGGGGGGCACCGGCCGCCCGATAGAAATAAGCCCTGGCCGGTCCGTGGGGCAGGGTATTGGCGGCCACTCAGGGGGACTTTGTCGGACACTTTGCAATGCCTTGTTACATTCCTCCGCCAAAGCCTGTGGGAAGGGATATGCTTGGCCAGGCCGGTGCAGCCTTGGCAGCGGTGTTGTCCCGACAAAATAAGAACAGCCGTCCAAGCGGCCCGGAATCGCCTTCATGAACAAAGCCGTCGATCCCCATGACCAGCTGGCACTGGTTTCACCCTTTCTGTTGCAGACCCTGGCCGATGTCGCCAACGACAAGGGCATCAGCGCCGAGCGCCTGTGCCGTGGGTTGGGCTTCACCCTGGACGACCTGCAGGACCCGACCCTGCGCATCTCCTACCGCCAGGCGGTGGCGATGATCGAGCGGGCCCTGGACGCGTTGCCCCAGCAAGGGCTGGGGTTGTGGGTCGGCAGCCGCAACGTGCTGGGCACCCTGGGCCTGCTGGGCCATGCCCTGTCCCTGTGCCGGACCCTGGGCGATGCCTTCGAACTGGGCATCCGCCACCAGCACACCTCGGGCACCATCGTCAGTGCCGATATCGGGCGCCAGGGCGAGGAGTTCTTCGTCGAGCTGCAATGCCGGTTGCCCTACGGCGAGGTGCAGATCTTCGCCGCCGAGGAGTTCTTCGCCAGCTTGCTGATCTATGGCCGGGCGCTGTTGAGCGCCGACTTCCAGGCGCTGCGGGTGGAGTTCATGCATGCCGCGCCGGCCTATGCCGGGCTCTACACCCAGTTGCTGGGACCGAACGTGCACTTCGGTTGCCTGCACGCGCGCATGGTGATCGAGGCCCGCTGGTTGCAGGCGCCGCTGCCCAATCACCATCCGGTGGCGCTGCGCCAGGCCCTCAAGCTGCTGGAGCTGGAAAGCGCCCAGGTGCACCAGAAGATGGACCTGATCCAGGCGGTGGAGCGGGCCTTGTCCCGGGATTTGCGTTCCGGCAGCCATATCGAGCAGGTGGCGGGGGACCTGAACATGAGCGGGCGCACCTTGCGTCGGCGCCTGACCGAGCACGGCCTGACCTTCGAGACCCTGCTGGAGCGGGTGCGCCAGGCGCGGACCCTGAACCTGCTGGGCAACCCCGAGTTGACCATCGAGCGCATCACCGAAGAGGTGGGCTACAGCGACGTGCGCAGCTTCCGCCGGGCCTTCAAGCGCTGGACCGGCCTGAGCCCCAGCGCCTTTCGCGAAGAAGCGGCGCTGCATTGAGCGGGTCTGGCGTTTCTGCGACCACTGCGCGCCCGTACGCAGCCTGCGGCAGCGGCTACGCGAATCCGGTGTAGCCGCTGTCGAGCCAGGGCGAGGCTGCGTCAAGGGCCGCAGGCCCTCCAGCAATCGTAAGATGCAGGTGATCCTGCGGGTCGCGCACGGCCTGCGGCGGCGGTAAACTCCGCGCTTTCATTCAGGAGTTCCCATGAGTTACTACCAGTCCGGCATCCTCGCTGCCCCCGTTCCGTCCCAGGCCCGCCACCTGTTTTTCGCCCTCGAGTCCATCGCGGCGTTGCCCCAGGCGCTCGACCAATTGCTGGCGCGGATCGATGGCGCCAGCGCCGTGGCCGGGTTCGGTGCCTCGCTGGTCAAGGCCCTGGGGGCTCGTGTGCAAGGACTGAAGGCCTTCCCCGGACTGACCGGGGTCGGCGTCGATAACCCTTCGACCCAGCACGCCCTGTGGGTCTGGTTGCATGGCGACGAGCGGGGCGAGCTGATGCACCGCAGCAATGAACTGGAGGCCGCGCTGGCCCCGGCCTTTCGCCTGGTGCAGATGAACGAGGCCTTCCGCCACAAGACCGGCCATGACCTGACCGGCTACGAAGACGGCACCGAGAACCCCCAGGACGAGGCAGCAGCCACGGCGGCCCTGGCCGTTGGCGAGGCCGGGCTGCGTGGAGGCAGCTTCGCCGCGATCCAGCAGTGGCAGCATGATTTCAAGGGGTTTGCCGCGATGCAGCCTGAAGAGCGTGACAACATCATGGGCCGGCGCCTGAACGACAACGAGGAACTGGACGACGCTCCGGTCTCGGCCCACGTCAAGCGCACGGCCCAGGAAAGCTTCGCCCCTGAAGCCTTCCTCGTCCGGCGTTCGATGCCGTGGCTGGAAGGTGACAAGGGTGGCCTGATGTTCCTCGCCTTCGGCCACTCCTTCAGTGCCTTCGAAGCCCAGCTGCGGCGCATGAGCGGCCTGGAGGACGGCATCACCGATGGCCTGTACCGCATGAGCCGGCCGATCACCGGTGGCTACTACTGGTGCCCGCCATTGCTGGACGGCAAGCTCGACCTGCGCGCCCTGCAAGCGGCCTGACTGGCTGGATCATCGCCGCCCGCTCGGGTGGCGATTGGGTTGCGGGGAGCCTGGCCAGCGCAAGCTTCATTCGCTCTGCAGGTGCGATTGAGCGTCCATGGCATCATGCAGCAACCTGATCACCTCGATCAGGTCGTTATCGATTACCCGGTAGAACAGGATGTGGCGTGGTCGTTTGACCAGGCTGGATTGTCCCTGGCTGCGTCGTCGGGAATGGAGCAGGTGGTAGCTGCGTAATCCGCGCGCCAGTTCGTTGCGTTCATGACTGCCCAAGCGCAGGGGGGCGGCGGCGAGGTCTTGTAGCGCTCCGAGGAGCAAGTCCTGGTAGCGGATTCGGGCCTGTTCGCCAAAGTGTTTCTGGGAAAACCTCAGGGCATCGACGATATCGCTTCGGGCTGTGTCGGCGATCCGATACCTGGCCACCTCAATGTTTCTCTTGTTCCGTGGCGGCGGCCTCCAGCCCCACTTCAGCAAGGTAATGCTGCAACTGGCCTTCGTGAATTTCCGTGAATCGTCCATGTTCCAGGTCGGTCATGCCGGCCGTGGTTGCGTGCCGCAGCGCTTCGATTTTTGCCGCATCCTCGGCCAGGCGTTGTTGCAGCAGGCGCAAGCCTTCACGCAGCACTTCGCTGGCGTTCTGATAGTGGCCGGTCTTGACCAGGTTGTTGATGAGTTGTTCCTGCTGCGCAGTAAGGACAACGTTACGAGTCGGCATGGCCTGTTCCCGCTCAGAGTGGTGATCGAAGTGATTGGCATATTATGCCAATCGATTGCCGGCTTCATCCTCTGGAGCGTCTCGGTGACAGGTGGCCACCATGGCGTGGCGGTCTAGGCTAACGCCGATTGCCGGCCAGCGGCAGGATGGCCAGGAACGACAGTGCGCAGATCGCCATGGAGGCCAGCAGGAGCAGGCCAAAGTCCAGGGTGTCGCCCAGCAGCCAGGCGGCGAGGGACGGGCCCACGGCCAGGCCGCCACAAATGGCCAGGTTGGCCAGCACCACCAGCTTGCCGCCCTGGCGGTCGTAGTCGCTGATCGCCGAGAGCAGGAAGGGCAGGGCGAAGGTCCAGGCGAACTTGAAGGCGCAGGCCGCCAGCAGGTAGCGCCAGGTGGAGATCTCGCCGAGCAGGCCGCACAAGCCCGCGGTCATGGCCAGGTAACCCAGGGCCAGCAGCCAGGCACGCCGGCCCCGGGCTCCGATCCAGCTGGCCATGGCCGCGCCCGCCACGCCCATCAATGAAGCGCTCGCCAGGGCGCTGGCACTGTCGCCGGTGCTGATGCCGCGCAGGCGTGCCAGTTCGCCGGCGAAGGTCCAGATGCCGCTGAGGCTCAAGTAGAAAAGAAAGATCGCCAGCATGCCCAGGCAGACCTTGAGCCGCATCGCCTGGGCCTGGCGTGGCGGCAGCGGGCGGCTATCGTCGTGACTCCCGGTGGGCAGGGAAAGCACCAGCGGCAGGATCAAGGCGGTGAACAGCGCGATCAGCAGGAAGAAGCTGGAAACGCCCCAGTGCTCGAACAGCCATGGCATGAACTGCAGGCACAGCGCCGCCAGTACCAGCTGGCCGGTGACCCACAGGCCGAACGCGCGGGTGGCGTTGGGCAAGGTTCCGGCGGTGCCCAGGCACACCAGCACCAGCGCGGCTTCGCTGAAGGCCGTGAGAAAACGCAGGGCGGCCAGGAGACCGAAGCCGGGGCTCGGCTCGCTCATCAGCCAGGCGCTGAACAGGTTGCCCAACAGGAACAGGCTGCCGGCCAGGCCGGCGATCCAGCGCCAGTCGTAGCGGCGCATCCACAGGTAGGTCGGCAGGGTGGAGATGGCCATGGCGCCCAACTCCAGGCTGAACAGCCAGCCGACCTGGCGGTTATCCATGCCCAGTTCGACGATGTAGCGGCTGACCAGGGCCGGTGCCGTCAGCAGCACCAGCGGCCCGATGGCGGAGAACAGGATCACCGCCAGCAGGCGCAGGCTGTAGCGGCTTTGCGCCATGTCGAGGGCTGGAGCGGATGGCACGCTCATGAGTAGCGCTCCGGCTGCTCCAGCAGCGGTGAATGCAGGCTGGCCTTGAGCTGGGCGATCCACTGCCGCTGGTGTTCGGCCAGTTCCTGGCCCGGCAGGGCGCGCATGGCGCTCAGGTGGGGATCGGCGATGCCGCTTTGCAGGCCGCTGAGGGTCTCGATCACCGCCAGGCCGAAATACGGCACCGAGTTGGCCTCGTAGCCGCCTTCGTGGCACAGCACCAGGCGCCCATCGCACAGGCGCTGGGCGGCGAGCATCAGCCGGGCCGTCAGTTTGCGGTAGGCCTCGCTGTGCAGCAGCATGCGGCCCAACGGGTCGTGGGCCCCGGCATCGAACCCGCAGGGCACCAGGATCAGTTGCGGACGGTGGGCGGCCAGGGCCGGCAGCACTATTTCGTCGAAGGCATGCAGGTAGGCGCCTTCCCCTGAGCCCGGGGGGAGCGGGATATTGATATTGAAACCAAGGCCCGCCCCTGCCCCTTGTTCCTCGACCTTGCCCGAATCCTGCGGATAGTTGCCGTCCTGGTGCAGGGAGAGGGTCAGCACCCGCGGATCGTCCCAGAAAATACTCTGGGTGCCATTGCCGTGGTGCACGTCCCAATCCACCACCGCGATCCGTTCCAGGCCATGTACCGCCAGGGCTTCATGGGCGGCGAGCGCGGCATTGGCCAGCAGGCAGAAGCCGCGTCCACGGTCGGCTTCGGCATGGTGTCCAGGTGGGCGAACCAATGCGTAGGCATTGCGCGCATCGCCGCGCAGCACCTGCTTGACGGCGTCGATCACCCCGCCGGCGGCGAGCCTGGCGATCTCGAAGCTGCCGCTGCCGAACGGAGTATTGTCGCCAGCGTCGCCACCTTGCCGGTCGCTGAGGCCTTGCAGGTATTGCAGGTAGTCGGCGCCATGCACGCGCAGCAGTTGTGCGTCGGTAGCGGGCCTGGGCTTGATCGGTAGCAGTTGTTCGGTGATGCCGCTGATATCCAGCAGGTTCTTCAGCCGCCGCTTGCTTTGCGGGTTCTCGAAGTGCAGGCCGGGCTGGATCTGCAGGCCGGGGGCGAACAGGCCGGCATGGTTGCCGGTGGAATGCCACATGTAGAGCTCGTGCCAGACAAGTGCCGTTTGCATGGAGTCATTGCCTCTCTGGCGCACGGGAGTACGCCGGTTCTCGGGATGTTGTCGGGGAGGGTGCGAGCCGAGGTTAGAAAGGCTGGGGCAATCGATAAATACACCCGAGGAGGTAGGGGCGGCAGGCGATCCTTGGCCGAGCCCCGGGGCAAGTGTTCCCTTCGGAAACAGCCTTGGCCGGGGCGAGCGTCACGCCAGGGCAGGTGGGCGTGAGGCTTGCTTGAGGAACAGGTCGCACAGCTGCATCTGCGAGGACACCGCAAGGCGCGCGTAGATATTGCGCCGATGCACCTTGACCGTACCGGGGCTGATGCCCAGGTGCCGGGCGATGAGCTTGCCGGGGTTGCCTTGCAGCATCAGGCGCACCACTTGCCGCTCCCGTGGGGTCAAGAGCTCCCCGGCAAAAGTCGCCAGTGCCTGCTCCAGGGGGCTGGTGGCGCTTGGCGGTGCGCGATGCTGGTCGCTGTAGTTGCGCAGCAGGTGCTGGAGGATCGGGTAGATGTTGTGCAGTGCTTGCAACTCCTGGGTGCTGGCCAGGCAGCGCGAACGCCTGCCGATGGACATGACCAGGGTGGTCTGGGCATCGACGGGCACCAGCACGCCGATTTCATCGGCCAGGTCCAGCTCCTGGTAGTAGTGCCGGTAGTAATCGGTGTCGCGCAGTTGGCAGGTGCGCTGGTTGATGCGCAGGATGCCGCTGGTGCGGCCATCGATGATGGAGCAGGACACCGGGTCCAGGCGGTAGATGTCGTCCAGGTAACGCGCGATGTAGCGTTCGTGGTGCTGGGCAGGATAGTCCTCGTAGAGGATCTGCGGACGGCAGCCTGCGCGATAGGACTTGATCACCACGTTGTCGTGGGCCAGCAAGGACTGCAGGGAGTACGACAGCAAGTCCGGGAACCCCGGGTGGGCGCTGTTCTCCAGCAACCTGGCGAGCATCTGGTGCCAGTCGGCCATTTCCCACTTCGCCAGCGCCTTGGTCAGTTGCATGGGTATCCCCCCGTTCGCGTGTTCTGGGTCGCTGTCGGTATTGGCAGCAAATGCAGTGCCATCTTGTGCTTGGCCAGGATTCGCGCAGCGCCCTGTTTGCCAAGGGCCGCCGCTGCTTGCCCGGCGCTCGATCGGACGAGTGGCGTACAGAGATTTCGTACGATTCTTGTCAGAAAATTCCGAGAGGAGTACAAATGTACTCCATGACGACTTTATCTCCCCGGCGCAGTGCCATCCTGACCTTTATCCGCGAACGCATCGCCGATCGCGGCCAGCCGCCGAGCCTTGCCGAGATCGCCGAGGCCTTCGGTTTCGCCTCGCGCAGCGTGGCGCGCAAGCATGTACTGGCCTTGACCGAGGCCGGTTTCATCGAGGTCAACCCGCATCAGGCGCGGGGTATCCGCCTACTCAACCAGGCACCACGCCCCGAGCTGCTGGAGATCCCGGTGCTGGGCCGGGTCGCCGCCGGTGCGCCGATCGGCGTCGATGCCGAGATCCACGGCCAGTTGCTGCTGGACCCGGGGCTGTTTTCACGCACGCCCGACTACCTGTTGCGGGTCCAGGGCGACTCGATGATCGACGACGGCATTTTCGACGGCGACCTGGTGGCGGTACGTCGCAGCGCCGAGGCACGCAATGGCCAGACGGTGGTCGCCCGGCTCGATGGCGAGGTGACCATCAAGCGCTTCGAGCGCAAGGGCCAGGGCATTCGCCTGCTGCCACGCAACCCGGCCTACCAGCCGATCGAGGTCACGGCCGACCACGAGCTGTTCATCGAAGGCGTGTTCTGTGGCCTGGTGAGGCAGGGCTGATGGGCGCCGTGGTCGCACTGGACTCGCTGTTCAATGCCGGGCGGGTCTGGAAGGGCCGCCCGG
Source organism: Pseudomonas sp. B6(2017) (assembly GCF_002112765.1). Taxonomy (NCBI): domain Bacteria; kingdom Pseudomonadati; phylum Pseudomonadota; class Gammaproteobacteria; order Pseudomonadales; family Pseudomonadaceae; genus Pseudomonas; species Pseudomonas sp. B6(2017). The sequence goes on from NZ_NEIQ01000013.1 coordinate 38,513, forward strand.
CGGCCGTGCCCGCCAGTGTGCATGCCACCGGCCACGCTGCCCTGGATGCGGTGTTGCCCAGTGGCGGCTGGCCGGAAGCGGCGCTGACGGAAATCCTCGTCGCCGCCCAGGGCCTGGGCGAATTGCAATTGCTCTGGCCCAGCCTGGCACGGCTGGCGGCGGCGGGGGAGCGCATCGTCCTGGTGGCGCCGCCGTTCGTGCCTTTTCCCCTGGCCTGGCAGAACGCCGGGGTGGATCTGCGGCAGTTGTCGATCATCCAGGCCGCAGAGCGCGATGCCTTGTGGGCCGCCGAACAGTGCCTGCGCTCGGGCAGTTGCGGCGCGGTGTTGTGCTGGCCGCAACAGGCCGACGACCGGGCCCTGCGGCGTTTGCAGGTGGCGGCCGAAAGCGGCCAGACCCTGGCCTTCGCCTACCGTCCCCTGGAGGCCGCGCACAATCCGTCGCCAGCGGCCCTGCGCCTGACCTTGCAGGGCCATCCTGCGCAGTTGCGGATTCTCAAGTGCCGGGGGGGCCTGGCCCATCCACAACCGATTGCCCTGCAGGCCGGGCACTGAGGTCGATATGCGCTGGGTGTGCATCCTGTTCCCGCAATTGGCGCTGGACGCGGTACTGCGCCAGCGCGCCGAGCCCCAGGCGCCGCTGGCACTGCTCAGCGGCAGCCCGCAACGCCGAGTGATCCAGGCGGTGAACGACGCCGCCCGCGAGCTGGGGTTGCGTCCCGGGCAATCGCTGACGGCCGCCCAGGCCCTGGCCCAGGATTTCGCCTGTGCCGAGTACGACCCCCAGCAGATCGATCACTGGCAACAGTTCCTTGCCGCCTGGGCCTATGGCTTCAGCTCCCAGGTCAGCGTGGCCTATCCGCGCACCCTGGTGCTGGAAATCGAATCGAGCCTGGGCCTGTTCGGGCCCTGGCCACAGTTGCAGGCTCGCCTGCGCCAGGAACTGCAGGCATTGGGCTTTCGCCATCGCATCGTCGCCGCGCCGAACCCGGCGGCGGCCCGGATCCTGGCCAATGCCTACGATGGCCTGGCGGTGGCCGGCGAGCAGGACCTGCACCAGGCCCTGGGGCCGATGCCCATCGAGCGCCTGGGGTTGGCAGCAGAGCAGGCCACGGCCTTGTCGCGCATGGGCGTGCGCAGCTTCGCCCAGCTCCGGCAGTTGCCGCGCCAGAGCCTGGCCCGGCGCTTCGACGCCAGCTTGCTCAAGCAAATCGATACCCTGCTTGGCGAACGTGCGCTGGGGCTGGCCTTCTACCAGCCGCCGGATCGTTTCGACCTGCGCATCGAGCTGAACTTCGATGTGCAGTCCCACCAGGCGCTGCTGTTTCCCCTGCGTCGCCTGACCGCCGACCTGGCGGCCTTTCTCTGTGGTCGCGACAGTGGCGTGCAGCGCTTCGTCTTGCACCTGGAGCACGCCGAAGGTGCTAACACCCTGGTCCCGGTAGGGCTGCTGGGTGCCGAGCGCGACCCGGCGATGCTCTTCGAACTGGCCCGCGGACGCCTGGAGCAGATCCAGGTGCCCGCTGCGGTGCGCAACCTGCGCCTGGTGGCCGAGGACTTGCCACTGTTCGTGCCCCGGCATACGGAGCTGTTCGAGGAGCGGCCACAGCAGAACCTGCCCTGGGAGCAATTGCGCGAACGGCTGCGGGCGCGCCTGGGGGACGATGCGGTACAGGGCCTGGGCTATCGCGCCGACCACCGCCCGGAGCTCAGTTGGCAGCCCCAGGCCGACCCACGGCCGTGTCCGGCCAACCCGGGCTTGCGCCGCCCAGGCTGGCTGCTGAGCGAACCCCAGCCACTGGCCGAAGGTTCGGTGCAGATCGTCATGGGCCCGGAGCGCATTGAATCCGGTTGGTGGGACGGTGCCGATGTGCGCCGCGACTATTACCTGGTCCAGACTCGCGCCGGCCAGCAGGGCTGGGCTTATCGCCAGGTAGGCGACCCCGGGCCGCTGTTGCTGCAAGGCTGGTTCGCATGAGCGGCTACGCCGAGCTGCATTGCCTGTCCAATTTCAGCTTCCAGCGTGGCGCCTCCAGTGCCCGGGAGTTGTTCGAGCGCGGCCAGGCCCTGGGCTACCAGGCCCTGGCGATCACCGACGAATGCACCCTGGCCGGTATCGTGCGGGCCTGGCAGGCCGCCCGCGAGACTGGCTTGAAGCTGATCGTCGGCAGTGAAATGCAGGTCGAGGAGGGCCCGCGCCTGGTGCTGCTGGTGCAAGAGCTGGCCGGTTACCAGGCCCTGTGCCGGCTGATCACCCAGGCCCGGCGCCGGGCCGAGAAGGGGTGTTATCGCCTGTTGCGGGAGGATTTCGCCGAGCCCTTGCCCGGGTTGCTGGCGTTGTGGCTGGTCGATGAGAAAGGCGATGAGAAGGACGACCCCGATGCGGCGTCCTGGTTGCGCCAGGTGTTCCCCGAGCGGCTGTGGCTGGCGGTGGAACTGCATTGCGGCCAGGACGATGCCCGGCAGTTGCAGCAACGCTTGGCCCTGGCCCGGCAACTGCGCCTGCCAGCGGTGGCCTGCGGTGATGTGCACATGCATGTGCGTGGACGCCGGGCCCTGCAGGACACCATGACCGCGATCCGCCACCACCTGCCGGTGGCCGAGGCCGGGCAGCGCCTGTTCGCCAATGGCGAGCGCCACCTGCGGCCGCTGCCGGTACTGCAAGGCCTGTACCCCCAGGCGCTGCTCGATGAGTCGCTGGTGATTGCCGAGCGCTGCCACTTTGACCTCGGCCAGTTGCGCTACCAGTACCCTCGGGAGCTGGTGCCCGAGGGCCACGATGCCGGTTCCTGGCTGCGGGTCCTGGTCCGCGAGGGGATTGCCCGACGCTGGCCCGCCGGGGTCCGGTCCGGGGTGCTGGCACAGATCGAGAACGAGTTGCAGGTGATCGGCGAGCTGGGCTACGAGAGCTACTTCCTCACGGTGCATGACATCGTCGCGTTCGCCCGCGAGCGGCACATTCTCTGCCAGGGTCGCGGCTCGGCGGCCAACTCGGTGGTGTGTTTCGTCCTGGGCATCACCGCGATCGACCCGGATCGTTCGGTGATGCTGTTCGAGCGGTTCCTGTCCAGGGAGCGCAACGAACCGCCGGACATCGACGTCGATTTCGAGCATGAGCGCCGCGAAGAGGTGCTGCAGTACGTGTTCCGGCGCTATGGCCGGCATCGCGCGGCGTTGACGGCGGTGGTCAGTACCTATCACGGCGCCGGGGCGGTGCGCGACGTGGCCAAGGCCCTGGGCCTGCCGCCGGACCAGGTCAATGCCCTGGCCGCCTGCTGTGGCCGCTGGAGCGATAGCGCGCCTGATCTCGAACGCCTGCGCGAAGCCGGTTTCGACCCCGAGAACCCGCTGCTGCGCCGGGTCCTGAGCCTGACCGGGCAGTTGATCGGCTTTCCCCGGCACCTGTCCCAGCACCCCGGTGGCTTCGTGATTTCCGAGCAGCCCCTGGACAGCCTGGTGCCGGTGGAGAACGCCAGCATGGCCGAGCGCACGGTGATCCAGTGGGACAAGGACGACCTGGACATGGTCGGCCTGCTCAAGGTGGACATCCTCGCCCTGGGCATGCTCAGCGCCATCCGCCGCTGTTTCGACCTGATCCATGGCTACCGTGGCCAGCGCTATAGCCTCACCAGCATTCCCAGCGAAGACCCGGCGACCTACGCGATGATCGGCCGGGCCGATACCATCGGCGTGTTCCAGATCGAGTCGCGGGCGCAGATGTCGATGCTGCCCCGGCTCAAGCCGAAGAAGTTCTACGACCTGGTGATCGAGGTGGCCATCGTCCGCCCCGGGCCGATCCAGGGCGGCATGGTCCATCCTTACCTGCGCCGGCGCGATAAGAAGGAACCGGTGACCTATCCCTCGCCAGCACTGCAAGAGGTGCTGGTGCGTACCCTGGGGGTGCCGCTGTTCCAGGAACAGGTGATGCAGATCGCGGTGGTGGCGGCCGACTACACCCCGGGCGAGGCCGACCAGCTGCGGCGTTCCATGGCGGCGTGGAAGCGCCATGGCGGGCTGGAGCCCCATCGCCAGCGCTTGCTCGATGGCATGACGGGCAAGGGCTACAGCGAGGAATTCGCGGCGCAGATCTTCGAGCAGATCAAGGGCTTTGGCAGCTATGGTTTTCCCGAGTCCCATGCCGCCAGTTTTGCCCTGCTGACCTATGCCAGCTGCTGGCTCAAGTGCCATGAGCCGGCGGCCTTCGCCTGCGCCCTGATCAACAGCTGGCCCATGGGCTTCTACAGTCCGGACCAGATCCTCCAGGATGCCCGTCGCCATGGCCTGGAGATCCGCCCGGTGGATATTCGCACCAGCAGCTGGGATTGCAGCCTGGAGCCGGTCCACCGCTCCGGGCGTGATGAGCAGGGCGCCAGTGGTGGGGCGGCAGGCGCTGCGCAGGACTGTGTACCTGGCCAGCCGGCCCTGCGCCTGGGGCTGCGGATGATCAAGGGTTTTCGCCAGGACGACGCCCTGCGTATCGAGCAGGCTCGGGGCCAGCGGGCCTTTGTCGACGTCGCCGACCTGGGGGAGCGGGCCCGGCTCGATCTGCGGGCCCAGGAATTGCTGGCCGATGCCGGGGCCCTGCAGGGCCTGGCCGGTAATAGGTTCCAGGCCCGCTGGGAGGTGGCCGGGGTGCAGCAGCAGTTGGGGCTGTTCGCCGGCTTGCCAGGCCAGGAGGAGGCGCCGGTGAACCTGCCCCGACCCAGTGTCGGCGAAGACTTGTATGCCGATTACCACAGCCTGGGCACCACCCTGGGGCCGCATCCCCTGGCCTTGCTCCGGCCGCAGCTCGCGGCTCGGCGCTGCCGCAGCTCCCGGGACTTGCAGGGGCTGGAGCATGGGCGGGCGGTGAGCGTGGCCGGGCTGGTCACTGGGCGCCAACGCCCGGGCACCGCCAGCGGGGTGACCTTCGTCACCCTGGAGGACGAGTTCGGCAATCTCAACGTGGTGGTCTGGCGCGATCTGGCCGAACGCCAGCGCCGGGTGCTGGTGGGCGCGCAGTTGCTGCGGGTCGACGGCACCCTGGAGACCGAGGGCGAGGTACGTCACCTGGTGGCCGGACGCTTGAGCGACCTGACCCCGCTGCTGGCCGGGATCAAGGTGCCCAGCCGGGATTTTCGGTGAACGATCAATGGTTTGCCTGGATGCCTGGAAATGCTCTGCTAATTCATTGGCGCCAAGGCTTTTTTATTCCTTTTCGCGATGATAGCGCTTTGGCATAATCGCCGCCGGTGGCGCCCCCCGCGTCAAGATCCAGAACATCCGAACCGTCTTTTTCGAACCCGTGCCTCTACGGATTCGCGGTGGTTGGTGGGTGCAAGAGCAGTTGGATACTCAAAAAGGAACATAGAGTGAGAGTGATCTCGAAGTTGATGTTGTCGGGCGCTGCAGTGGCGGTGCTGGCAGGTATGAGCGGTTGTGCCACGGAAAGCTCCCGGGCCTTGCCGGTGGAAAAGGTCCAGAGCGCCAGCCAGGCCTGGAGTGGCACCCGGGTGCCGATGGCGGTGGGCAAGTTCGATAACCGCTCCAGCTACATGCGCGGGATTTTCTCCGATGGTGTCGACCGTCTCGGCGGCCAGGCCAAGACCATCCTCATCACTCACTTGCAGCAGACCAACCGCTTCAACGTGCTGGATCGCGACAACATGGGCGAGATCCAGCAGGAAGCGGCGATCAAGGGCCAGGCACAGAAGCTCAAGGGCGCGGATTTCGTGGTGACCGGCGACGTCACCGAGTTCGGCCGCAAGGAAACCGGCGATCACCAGCTGTTCGGCATTCTCGGCCGTGGCAAGACCCAGGTGGCCTACGCCAAGGTGGCCTTGAACATCGTCAATATCAGCACCTCCGAAGTGGTCTATTCCACCCAGGGCGCCGGCGAATACGCCTTGTCCAACCGTGAAGTGATCGGCTTCGGCGGCACGGCCTCCTACGACTCGACCCTCAACGGCAAGGTCCTGGACCTGGCCATGCGCGAGGCGGTCAACCGCATGGTCGAGGCCATCGACGCCGGTGCCTGGAAACCAGGTCGCTGATCACCACTGCCAACAGGGAAAGTGCACATATGTTCAAGATCATGATGGCCCGGCCAGCGCTGGCCGCTGTCGTGCTGGGCAGCGTATTGCTGGCCGGCTGCAGCGGGCCGAAGACGCTGTACCAGTGGGAAAGCTACCAGTCCCAGACCTACGAGTATTTCAAGGGCGAGGGCGCCCGCGAGGCCCAGGTCGAGGCGCTGGAGCGCGACCTGCAGAAAATCAAGTCCACCGGCAAGGCGGTGCCGCCGGGTTACCACGCACACCTGGGCATGCTCTACGCCGGCCTGGGCAAGGATGACCAGATGGTGCAGCAGTTCAACACCGAGAAGGCGCTGTTTCCGGAGTCGGCGAAGTACATGGACTTCCTGCTCAAGAACGCCAAGCAGGGGGCCGCGCAATGAACCTGTCGACCCTGCGCAACCTCCTGGGCCTGCTGGCGGTCAGCCTGCTGGTTGGCTGCGCCGCCCCCAAGACCGTGGACTACGCGGCCTACAAACAAGCCAGGCCGAAGTCGATCCTGGTGCTGCCGCCACTCAACGAGTCGCCGGACGTCAAGGCCACCTACAGCATGCTGTCCCAGGTGACGTTGCCGTTGGCCGAAGCCGGTTACTACGTGATGCCGATCGCGGTGGTGGACGAAACCTTCCGTCATAACGGCCTGACCAACCCGGCGGATATCCATGGCCTGCCGCCCACCAAGCTCAACGAAATCTTCGGCGCCGATGCCGGCCTGTACATCACCGTCAAGGAGTACGGCACCAGCTACATGCTGATCAGCAGCGAGACCGCGGTGACCGCCAGCGCCACCCTGGTCGACCTCAAGACCGGCACCACCCTCTGGACCGGCAGCGCCCGGGCCTCGAGCGAGGAAGGCAACAACAACAGCGGGGGCCTGGTGGGCATGTTGATCACCGCCGCGGTGAAGCAGATCGTCAACACCTCCACCGACGCCGGCCATCCGATCGCCGGTGTCACCAGCCAGCGCCTGCTGTCGGCCGGGCAACACAACGGCCTGCTGTACGGTCCGCATTCGCCGAAATACGGCACCGACTGATCCACCCGGGGGCGGGCAATCCGCCCCTGCCAGGCGACGCCGCGAGCGTCCGCCTGGACTGGTCGGCATCGCCTATCCTGTCTGTTCAGTCTTGCCGGGTGTGCAGGTCCAGGTGAAATCTGGAAACCATTGCCCCGGCCGGGCCTCCAAGACTCGAGGGCGGTGTGCAGCCCTTTGCCAATCCATGCCGTGCCACGTTCTTCAAAGAGTCCGTTCATGCCGTTCTTATCCGATCATCACGGGTGCCAGGGCTGGAGAGGCGAGATGGCCAGTCGCATCCGCGCCTTCGACTGGTCCCTGACCAGCCTCGGCCCGTTGCAGCACTGGAGCCACAGCCTGCGCAGCACGGTGCAACTGATGCTCGGTTCGCCTGTGCCGATGGTGATGCTCTGGGGCCCCCTGGGCTACATGATCTACAACGACGCCTATGCGGTTTTCGCCGGCGGACGCCACCCCTACCTGCTCGGGTGCGCGGTGGAACGCGGCTGGCCGGAGGTGGCCGAGTTCAATCGCGGGGTGATGAACACCTGCCTGAGCGGCGGCACCCTGACCTACCACAACAAGGAACTGGTGCTGCTGCGCAACGGGGCGCCGGAGAGTGTCTGGCTGGACCTCTACTACAGCCCGGTGGCCGATGATGACCAGGCCCCGGCGGGGGTCATTGCCATCGTCGTGGAAACCACCGCCCATGTGATTTCCGAGCAGCGCCGACAGGCTGCCGAGGCGGCCTACCGCGCCGAGAACGAGCGAGTCCAGCTGGCCTTGAATGCCGGGGCGTTGCTCGGTTCCTTCGTGTGGGACATCCAGCACGACCGGTTTTCCAGCGACGAGCGTTTTGCCCGGACTTTTACCTACCCGGTCGGGCAAGCCCTGGATGATCTGCCGATCGCCATCGCCGAGAGCCGCATCCATCCCGATGACCTGCCACGCATTCGCGAACTGGTGGACTACAGCCTGACCCATGGCGGCGCGTACAACGCGGAATATCGGATACGTCGCGTCGACGATAGCTACAGCTGGGTGTTGGCCTGCGGTCGTTGCGAGCTCGACGACCAGGGCCGGGCCCTGCGCTTTCCCGGGGTGCTGATCGATATCCAGGAGCGCAAGCTCGCCGAAGACGCGTTGCGCCAGTTGACCCGCGACCTGGAGCGGCGGGTGCTCAGGGAGGTCGACGCGCGGCTGAGCGCCGAGGAGCGCCTGCGCCAGGCACAGAAGCTCGAAGCCATCGGCGGTCTCACCGGTGGCGTGGCCCATGACTTCAACAACCTGTTGCAGGTGATCTCCGGCAACCTGCACCTGCTGGCCCGCCACGAGCCGGACAACGTCAATGTGCAACGACGGACCGGGGCCGCGCTGGCAGCGGTGGAGCGTGGAGCCAAGTTGTCGGCGCAGCTCCTGGCCTTCGCCCGGCGCCAGCCGTTGTCGCCCGCGGTCTACGATCCGCGCCACCTGTATGAAGACTTGGGCGAACTGTTGCAACGGGCCCTGGGGGAAACCATCAGCCTCGACGTACAACTGCCCGAGGACCCCTGGTGCATCCATGTCGACCGCAACCAGTTGGAGAATGCGGTGCTCAACCTGTTGCTCAATGCCCGGGACGCCATGGGCGGTGAGGGTACGATCCAGATCCGCGCCGAGAACCTGGTGCTGGAGCGCGAGCAGTGCCTGGACAAGGACATCGAGCCCGGCCAGTACCTGTGCCTGACCGTGGCCGACAGTGGCAGGGGGATGTCGGCCAAGGTGCTGGAGCAGGCCTTCGAGCCGTTCTTCACTACCAAGAGCGATAGCCACGGCACCGGCCTGGGGTTGAGCATGGTGTTCGGTTTCGTCAAGCAGAGCGGCGGCCATGTGGAGATCTTCAGCAGCCCCGAGCAGGGGACCCGGGTGCGGATGTATTTCGCCCGTTGTGCGGGGCAGGAGGCGCCCGCTGTGCGCAAGCCCCATAGCCATGGCGCGGGCGGCCAGGAGAGCATCCTGGTGGTGGAGGACAACGCCGATGTGCGCAGCGCCGCGGTGGAGATGCTCAGGCTCGAGGGGTATCGGGTCAGTACCGCGGCCAGCGGCGATGCCGCCATGCAGATGTTGCTGGAGGGGCTCAAGGTGGACCTGATCTTCACCGACGTGGTGATGCCCGGCCTGATCAAGAGCACCGACCTTGCCACCTGGGCCAAGACCCAGGTCCCGCCGATCGCCGTGCTGTTCACTTCCGGGCACACCCGCGACCTGATCTCGCCGGACCATTTGCTCAGCCCGAGTACCTACCTGTTGAGCAAGCCCTACGGACCCGAGGAGTTGACCGCCATGGTGCGCTCGCTGCTTGAGACTTGACGGCGCCAGTGTGACGTCCCGCACGGAAATCCGGCATGGCGACGACAAGTTGGCGTCAAGCCTCTATTCTGTACCGAATTGAATGAACTTGTACTGTTTGGCCGATGACCAAGGACAGGGGCACCGACCGCCTGATCCCACAATAACAATGCTTGTCTTGCGCGGTTTTTTCCTTTCAACCTCTTTGGATCCTCTGCCCGTGATCTCTACCCTCGAACTGCGCAGAATCATCGAAACCAGCTTCCTGCCCCTGCACTGCCAGTGCACCATCGGCCACGACGGCGCCATGACCGTGCGTATCTGCGATCCGGATTCTGGCCGCGTCGACCTGTTCGTGACCGGCATCTCCACTCGTTCCCTGACCAGCTCCCGGGCCATCTGCGAGCTGATCGCCGAACTGCGCTACGACCTGCGGCACACCGGGCTGTCGGCGGAGCAGGGAGCCCGGCAACCGCAACGGCGCTGAGTAGCCGCTGGCCACCGGGCTTGCCCTGGGCCCTGGGGGGTATGTGATGATCGGTGGTCGCGCTCCTCGCATTTCATGATTCCCCAGACAAGGCAGGTCCATGACTTCTTCGTCCGATCGTTCCGCTGATTCCCCGGACAGCACCGCAGCAACCCACAGTTCCGGATTCGTGCGGGTGCGTGGCGCCCGCGAGCACAACCTGCGCAACGTCGACGTCGACATTCCCCGGGATGCGCTGGTGGTGTTCAGCGGCGTGTCCGGTTCGGGCAAGTCGTCCCTGGCGTTCTCGACCCTGTATGCCGAGGCCCAGCGACGCTATTTCGAATCGGTGGCGCCCTATGCGCGGCGTTTGATCGACCAGGTCGGGGTGCCGGACGTGGACCGCATCGACGGCCTGCCCCCGGCGGTAGCCCTGCAACAACAGCGCGGCAGCCCCAGCACGCGGTCCTCGGTGGGCAGCGTGACCACCTTGTCCAGCCTGGTGCGCATGTTGTATTCCCGGGCCGGCAGCTATCCGCCCGGGCAAGCGATGCTATATGCCGAGGACTTCTCGCCCAACACCCCCCAGGGCGCCTGCCCGCAATGCCATGGCCTGGGCCGGGTGTACGAGGTGGACGAGGCGAGCATGGTCCCCGACCCATCGCTGACCATCCGCCAGCGCGCGGTGGCTTCCTGGCCCCTGGCCTGGCAGGGGCAGAACCTGCGGGACATCCTGGTGACCCTGGGCTACGACGTGGACATTCCCTGGCGCGACCTGCCCAGGGAGCAGCGCGACTGGATCCTGTTCACCGAAGACACGCCGACGGTGCCGGTGTATGCCGGGCTCACCCCGGAACAGACCCGCCAGGCCCTGGCGCGCCAGCAGGAGCCCAGCTACATGGGCACTTTCAGCGGCGCCCGGCGCTATGTGCTGCACACCTTCACCCATACCCAGAGCGCCTTGATGAAAAAGCGCGTGGCGCAGTTCATGCGCGGCAGCCAGTGCCCCTTGTGCGACGGCAAGCGGCTCAAGCGCGAGGCGCTCGCGGTGACTTTCGCCGGGCTGGATATCGGCGAGCTGGCGCGCATGCCGCTGCTGCAACTGGCCGAGGTGCTTGCGCCGGTGGCCGCCGGCACGCAGGTAGCGCAGGACACGGCGCAGCTGTCGCCGGAGAAGCGCCTGGCGGCGCAGCGCATCGCCCAGGATCTGCTGGAACGGGTCGCTACCCTGGTGGACCTGGGGCTGGGCTACCTGGCGTTGGAGCGCAGCACGCCGACCCTGTCCCCGGGCGAGTTGCAGCGCTTGCGCCTGGCGACCCAGCTGGGCTCGCAGCTGTTCGGGGTGATCTATGTGCTGGACGAGCCCTCCGCGGGCCTGCATCCAGCGGATGCCGAGGCCCTGTTCGCGGCCTTGCAGCGCCTCAAGGCCGCGGGCAACTCATTGTTCGTGGTGGAGCACGACCTGCAGACCATGCGCCGGGCCGACTGGCTGGTGGATGTCGGGCCGGCGGCCGGCGAGCGCGGTGGCCAGGTGCTGTACAGCGGGCCACCGGCGGGGCTGGCGACCATCGAGGCTTCGCAAACCCGGCCCTACCTGTTCGCCGGGCAGGCCCCCGTGGCGCATACCCCGCGCCAGCCCCGGGACTGGTTGCGCCTGGCCGGCATCACCCGCAATAACCTCAAGGACCTGGACGTCGAGTTTCCCCTGGGCTGCTTCACCGCCGTGACCGGGGTTTCCGGTTCCGGCAAGTCGAGCCTGGTCAGCCAGGCGCTGCTGGAACTGGTCGGCGCCCACCTGGGCAAGATGCCTGCCGCTGAGGAGGCCGCGCAGCTGGACCTGGAGGACGAGGTTCCCGTTGCCAGCGGCGGGCGGGTGGTGGCGGGCATGGAGCGGGTCAAGCGCCTGGTGCAGGTGGACCAGAAGCCCATCGGGCGTACTCCGCGTTCCAACCTGGCGACCTACACCGGCTTGTTCGACCAGGTGCGCAAGCTGTTCGCCGCTACCCCCGAGGCCCGGGCCCGGGGTTATGACGCCGGGCAGTTTTCCTTCAACGTCGCCAAGGGCCGTTGCCCGGCCTGCGAGGGCGAGGGTTTCGTCAGCGTCGAGCTGCTGTTCATGCCCAGCGTCTTCGCGCCATGCCCGACCTGCCATGGCGCGCGTTATCACCCGCAGACCCTGGAAGTGACCTGGCAGGGCCTGAACATCGCGCAGGTCCTGCAATTGAACGTCGAGCAGGCCTTGCCGGTCTTCGCCGAGCAGCCGGCGATCCTGCGGGCCCTGCAGGTGCTGAGCGACATCGGCCTGGACTACTTGCGCCTGGGCCAGCCGGCCACCGAGCTATCCGGTGGCGAGGCGCAGCGCATCAAGCTGGCCACCGAACTGCAACGCAATGCCCGTGGCGCCACCCTCTATGTGCTGGACGAGCCCACCACGGGCCTGCATCCCAGGGACGTGGACCGGCTGCTGGAGCAGTTGGACAAGCTGGTGGCCGCAGGACACAGCGTGGTGGTGGTCGAGCATGAAATGCGCGTGGTGGCGAGGGCCGACTGGGTCATCGATATCGGCCCGGGCGCGGGCGACCAGGGTGGTCGCCTGGTAGCCTGCGGCACTGCGCAGCAGGTGGCCAGGCAGGGTGAAAGCCGTACCGCGCCGTTCCTGGCGGCGGCCCTGGGCGGGAATTGATCCAGGGCAGCCGACGGCGACGAACGGTTACCGCTGGTCTGATTGGCGGTCGACAGACCCGGGGAGCCAAGGCCATGCTGATGGCTGGCAGGGGCGTGAGGACGCCCCTGCTGCCGATCAACCACGGAGGTGTTCCATGCCGGTGACCCACGATCTTTACCAGGACCTGAGCTGCAGCAAAGAAGACATTCAACAGCGTCGGGCCAAGGATCCCCACCTCAATGCACTGTTCGACAAGTACAACAGTATCGACGACCAGGTGCTCAAGGCCGAAGCAGCGGCCGCCGCAGACGATGAAGTAAGGAAGCTCAAGGAAAAACGCCTGCTGATCAAGGATGAGATCTCCCAGAAACTCACCGCCCGTTCCTGACCTCCCGCCCCTGGCGCCTGTGGTTCGACCACAGGCCGCCGATAACCGACCTGCATTTCCTTGTATCCCTGCGGCAACGGCGAGAGGGCCCCTGCCTGCAGCCGCCGAGCCTGCGGGGCCGGGCCAAGGCCTGCAGGACCTTCAGCGACCCGCAGTTCAGCGCGTCCGGCTGGCCGTGCACAACCTGCGGCAGCGACCCCAAGTGGCGGCCCCAGGCCTCAGTACTCCAACGCTTGCTGCAATGGCAAGCGCGCCATGTGCCGGGCACTCAAGGAGCCCAGGTACAACGCATCGCCGTACTCGCGCACCGTGGTAATCGGCGAATAGTTGCCGCTGCTGCCATCCTGCAGGTTGGCGATCACCCGGCCCTGGGTGTCCAGGCCCAGCACGAAGCCGCGCTTTTCCACCGGCTTGGGCAATACCTGCATGGCCCGCACCAGCATCTTGCGCACGAAAGGGTAGGCGGCGGTGCCGTCCAGCAGGGCATTGCGCGGCGCATACAGGGCCACCCAGAAACGATCACGGCCATTGAAGCTGAGGTTGTCCGGCAGCCCCGGCAGGTTATCGATGAACAGGTCGTGCTGGCCGGTCTTGTCGCCCTTGAGCCAGTAGCGGCTGATGCGGTAGGCGCCGGTCTCGTTGACCAGGACGAAGGCCTCGTCCGGGCCCAGGGCGATGCCATTGGCGAACTCCAGGCCGTCGAGCAGGACCTCGGTCCGGCCACTCTGGAAGTCGTAGCGCAACAGGCGGCCATCGCCACCGTGTTCGATCACCGCCTCGCCGTCGTGGCCATAACCCCAACGGCTGCTGGCGTCGCTGAAATAGGCGTAGCGACCGGCGGCATCCACCGCGACATCGTCGGTGAAGCCGAATTTCAGGCCATTGGCCGTGTCGCTCAAGACCTGGATCTGGCCCTGTCCGTCCAGGGCCAGCAGGCCCTTGATGGCGTCGGCGATGATCAGGCGGCCGTCCGGATGCCGGGCCAGGCCCAGGGGCCGGCCACCGGTATTGGCCAGTACCTTGAGGGCCGTGCCGTCGAGGCTGGTCTGGATCACCCGGCCATCATGCAGGCCGGTGAGCAACTGGTCGTTTTCCAGCAGTAGCGCCTCGGGGCCGGCAATATCCCGGGCACCGACCGCCTGCACGGCCTTGAGCTTCTGGTTCTCGGCGTAAGGGCCCTGGCTCATCGATGGCGCAGGCGAGGGCTGCCAGGCCACTGGCTGGACCTTGGTCGGCGCCAGCAGCAGGAAGGCCAGGATGGCGATTACCAGCAGCAGGATGATCCGGCCGAGGCCGAAGCGGCGAGGGGCGATCTGGTTCATGCAATGACTCCTGTCGGTGTGCGGTTCAGGACGGGCTGGCAGCCGGCGCGGCGGGCTGCGCTGCGATGGTTTGCTGGGCCATCTTGCACAATGCCTGCATCGAGGCCGCGGACTCCCGTTCTATCCGTCGTTTGAATAGCAAGCGATTACCCAGGCGCATCAGCAGGTTGTCGAAACCATATTCCAGGGTGCGCACGAAACGGGTGTGTCCGCCTGCCAGGGGCTGGCATTGGTAGGTGACCTGCAACCATAGACCATGATCGCCCCGGGCCGTGGCGCGCCAGCGCTGCCCCGGCAGGTACTCCTCGACCCGCCAGCTCAGGTGGCCGTTGCGCCCGCCGGCGTGGATGTCTTCCTCGAAGCCCTGGCCGCCGGCCAGGGGGCCGGCGGCGCCCTCGACCCGCAGCGAGGAGGGATGCCATTGCGGCCAGCACCTTGGGCTGGCGGCATAGGCCAGGGTGCTGGCGCTGCTGCGGGGGATGTCGACCTGATGCTGCATGCGGGTCAGGGGCGTGGACCTGGTCACGCAGTGGGACTGTGCCGGGGTTTGCTCCGGCTGCCAGTACAGGGTGCCGAACAGCCAGTCCATCAAGGGCAGGACGATATTGAAGTTGCGTTCCTGCATCAGCTCGCGGCGGTGATGCAGTTCGTGCAGGCGCCGCATCTGGCGGATCCAGGGCAGGCGCGCCAGGGGATGGCCGGCCGGCAAGTGTTCGCAGGCATGGAAGATCTCGTAGGCCAGGTAGCCGATCAGCGTGCAGCTGGCGAACAAGGCCGCGACATTGGCGTTCCACAGGCGCAGCAGCCCCCACAGGGGCAGGGCGAACAGCAGGCTGTGGAGCACGATCAGCCAGGCCGGGAACAGGATTACCCGCCAATCCCGCAAGCCTTCGTAGGCCATCAGCCCCGGGGTGAAGAAACTGTGGTGATCGCCGGTATGCCGGGCGTAGAACAGGCGTCCCAGGCGCCGCTTGTGGTGCCCCAGCCAACGGTGCACCACATAGATGCACAGGTTGAAGAACAGCAGCGCCAGCGGTATCGCCAGCCATTCCAGCGGCTGTACCCGGTTAAGGGTGCTCCACAGCAGGCCGATGCACAGCAGGCCGTAGGCCAGGACGAAGCCGCCGTGCAGCCATGGGTTGTAGCGCGGGCTGACCGCGGCCCGGTATTGCTGGCGAAAGTGCTGGGTGGTGTCGCGCATGGCGCTGCTCCCGTTGTTGTTTTTATTGACTGCAGCCTAGCTCCGGGAGAATTATCCAGCCAATGGATAGTAGGAATGAGCATTATTCATGAAGCTGAATATCCAGCGCCTGGACCTCAACCTGCTGCGGGTGTTCGATGCCTTGATGCAGGAGCAGAACCTGTCCCGGGCCGCCTTGCGGCTCAATCTCAGCCAGCCGGCGGTGAGCAATGCCCTGGCGCGCCTGCGCCGGCACCTGGACGAGCCGTTGTTCGTCCGCACGGCCCGGGGCATGCAACCGACTTCCCGGGCCCAGGGCCTGCATGTGCTGGTGCGCCAGGCCCTGCATCTGCTGCAACAGGGCCTGGACCCGGCTGCCGAGTTCGATCCTGCGGCGGCCGACCAGTTGTTCACCCTGTCGATGAACGACTACGCCCAGGCTCGCTTGTTGCCGGCGCTATCGCGGCACTTGCAGGAGATGGCGCCGCGGGTACGGCTGGCGGTGCGCAGCGACAGCGCCGACTCGCTGGCGGCCTGGCTCAGTGCGGGCATGCTCGACCTGGCGGTGGACTACCTGTATTTCGACAACCCGGACCTGTGCTACCAGCCATTGCTGGAGGAGCAGTTGGTGGTGATCGGTCGCGTCGGCCATCCGGCCTTCGTTCCCGAGCTGGACCTGGCGGCCTACCAGGGTGGCCAGCATGTGGCGATTCCCGATCGTGGCGGGCGTGGTTCGCCGCTGGAGATCGTGCTGGGCTCGGCGCGGGTCAGGCGCCAGGTGCAGCTGTTCGTACCCAACTACCTGAGCATCCCGCTGATCGTGGCGTAATCCGATCTTCTGGGCACGGTGCCACGGCACCTGGCGGAACATTTCGCCGCGTTGCTGCCGATCCGCATCGCCAGCTTGCCGTTGCTGGCAGCGCCGGTGCAGGTCAGCCTGATCTGGCACCGCCAGCAGCAACATGCGCCGGGGCTGCAATGGTTGCGTGGCGAGATCGGGGCTCTGGCGAGCCAGGGGCCTGGCAGCTAGCGTCGCTCTCTACGGGGCTTGCCTGTGTAGTCCAGGCCAGAGATTTTTCCTACTTCTATTCAGGATGTATCTTGAATTCAGCTCGAGGGCGCTTTGGCTAGCATGGGTTTTTACCCGGAGCCGCAGTCCATGAAGACCCTGAACGTATTGCTGTTGTGTTCGAACACCTTCAGGGCCCGGCGCTTTGCCCGGATACTCGACAGCCCCGCCTTCGTGCAGCTCCAGGTGGTCTGTAGCGACGACGATTGGACCTGCTTTCCCCCTTGCACGCAGGCCCCGGACCTGGTGATCTGCGACTCCCTGCCAGCCACTAGCGCTATCCATTACCTACGTCGGCTCTGCGAGTACTACCCATTCTTCTTGATGGTCGCGAGCACTAACCTGGAGACCTCGATCCGCTGGGGCCTGGCGAATTTGCTTGAGTATTCGGGCAAGCACGACCTGGGCAGTTTCGATGAGCCGGAGGCCTCCCAGCTTGGCGAGTTGTTGCTCAAGGCCCTGGCTCTCAAGTCCAGGAGGACCGGCCAGGACCACTGGCAGTTGGCGCCGGGCGAGCCGCTCACGCAAGAGCAGGCGCTGCTGGCCCTGGAACAACGACAGATCGTGGCTTTTTTCCAGCCCCAGGTGTGCCTCAAGACCCAACGCATCATTGGGGCCGAGACCCTGGTGCGCTGGCTGCATCCGAGCCGGGGCGTGTTGGGGCCTGGTGCTTTTCTCGCTCTGTTCGAGCGACCTGAGCAACAGCGCCGGCTGTTCCATGGCCTGTTGCAACAGGGCCTGGACTTGCAACGCCGGTTGCCGGCTGGCCATGGGGCTGGGCTGGTGTTTTCCTACAACCTGGAGGCCAGCCAGTTACGCGAGCCAGGACTTGCCCCGCAGATTCTGCAGCGGATCGAGGCCACCGCGGTGCCGGCCAGCCAGGTGACCCTGGAGATTACCGAGCGCGAGGCCCTGGTCCTGGATATGCCGAGCATCGAGAACATCAGCCTCCTGGTGAGAAACGGGGTACGCCTGTCCCTCGATGACTTTGGCTGCGGGTATTCCTCGCTGACCCGCCTGGCGGACATTCCCTTCAGCCAGGTCAAGCTCGATGCAGGGCTCATCGGCAATGCCCTGGAGCCCAAGCAAAGCCTGATCATCGAGGCCGTGGTCAGGCTGGCCCGGTCCCTCGAGCTGGAACTGGTGGCCGAAGGTGTCGAGACTCCACAGCAGCGGACACACTTGCGGCGCCTGGGGGTTGGTGCGGCCCAGGGCTATCTGTTCCACAAACCCATGGATGGCGCCAGCCTGCTGCGCTTGCTGGCCATGGAGGATACGGCCCCTCGGGCATTGCACCAGGAGCCGCCAGGGCCAGGCGGCTTGCTCAAGGCGCCTTGAGCATCACATAGGCTTCGCCGCCACGCCGATCGTGCATCAACAGGAATACCTTGCCGTCGATGGTGAGCTTGGCGGGCAGGGTCTGTGCCACCGGCGTGCTGGAGAACTTGCCGGCAACGCTGAGGAATTGCCGGGTCAGGGAGCTGTCGTTCTGGCTCGGGGTGGTGACGGCGCATTCCTGGTTGGCCCGCACCTGGACCCCAAGGCTCTGATCCTGGTTCATGCCCATCCTGGCGAACCCCGCGTCGTTCAACTCCCCGATACCATGCTCGCGAGCTGCAGTGGCGGCGCCGTTGAAGGACGGTGCGGATTTCAGGCAGATATCGCGAAAGGCCAGGATCCCGGCGGAGGTGACCGTGGGTTCGCTTTCGATTTCGCGGGTCACGCTGGTACAAGCGCCGAGCAGGCTGGCGGCGAGCGTGATGAACAGGGCGGTGCGGGGTAGGGGGAGCATGGGTGATCCTTGGGCGGGCAAGCGGGTTTGTGTAGCAGCGTAGGCATGCGAGCCCCACAGATCAATGCCGAACTTCCTGCCCGTAGCCGCTGTCGAGCCTGCGCCGGGGCGCGTTGCGGCCGCAAGGTCGCGTGGCGCAGTGCATCGGGCCCGTCACTGGTGCTCAGTCGAAGCCGATGCTGGTGCTGTGGCGGGTCTCGCGGTCGTGCAACTGGTCGATATCGGTTTCGTAGGTGCATTGCCCGCTGCACTTGTATTCGTAGCTCACCGAAGGTTTGACCGACAGCTTGAGGCCTGGAACGGTCGGTTCCGGTGCCTGGGGCCGGGCGCTGGGAGCCGCCAGTGGCGGTTCGGGATACTTGAGGTCGAGCCCTTGGGACTGGGCCGGGACAGCCAGCGCCGCCAACAACAGTCCCGGGAAAAACGCTTTGCAACTGAACATCATCGATTTCGCACTGCCATAAAAGGGGTTGCCGATTATAACGAAGCAGACGCCGGGCAATTAACCGCTTCGCTCCGGATTCGAACATGAAGGCTTTGTCACCGGCGCCGGGCGCGTCTGCTTCTACACTGCCATGGGTTCCCGTGGCCAAGGACATTCCCCATGCCGGCAAGATCCCCGAGCAGCATCCTCGACACCCCCGAAGGCCAGCGCCTGCACGGACCGGACGCCGAACACTGGCGCCAGTGGGGCCCTTACCTGAGCGAGCGGCAATGGGGCACGGTCCGCGAGGACTACAGCGCCGACGGCGAAGCCTGGAAGTATTTCCCCCATGACCACGCCCGCAGCCGCGCCTATCGCTGGGGCGAGGATGGCCTGGCCGGGTTCTCCGACAAGGACCAGTACTGGTGCCTGGGGCTGGCGTTGTGGAACGAGCACGATGCGATTCTCAAGGAGCGCCTGTTCGGCCTGGACAATGCCGAGGGCAACCATGGCGAGGACGTCAAGGAGCTGTACTTCTACCTCGACGGCGTGCCTAGCCACGCCTACATGCGCATGCTCTACAAGTATCCCCAGGGAGCCTTTCCCTATGCCGACCTGGTGGCGGAGAACGCCCGCCGTGGCCTGGAGGATGCCGAGTACGAAATCCTCGACACCGGGATCTTCGAGGACGACCGCTACTTCGACGTGACGGTGGAGTATGCCAAGCACACCGTAGACGACCTGTTGATGCGGGTCACGGTGCACAACCGCTACCACCAGCCGGCGCGCCTGCGGGTCTTGCCCCAGGTCTGGGCGCGCAACACCTGGAGCTGGGGTGGTGGCCAGCCCCGGCCGAGCCTGCGCCTGGAGGGTGAGCGACTGCTGGCCCGGCATCCCAAGCTGCCCGAGCATGAGGTCAGCGCCTGGGGAGCCGAGCCCTGCCAGTGGTTGTTCTGCCACAACCAGAGCAATTTCCAGCGGCTCGAGGGCCTGGCCTGCCCGGGGCCGTTCAAGGATGGGATCAACGATTACCTGGTGCACGGCCAGGCCACGGCGGTGACCTTCGACTCCGGCTCCAAGGCCGCCGCGCATTTCGCCCTGGAACTGGCCGGCGGCCAGAGCCGTAGCCTGTACCTGCGCTTCGCCCCGGCGGGCAGCGGGCCGGTCAATGCCCGTCGCCTGTTCGAGCAGCGCCGCGCCGAGGCCGACCAGTTCTACGGGGCCTTGCAGCAGCGCATCACCGACGCCGATGCGCGCAATGTGCAGCGCCAGGCCCTGGCCGGGCTGCTGTGGTCCAAGCAGCTGTACTACTTCGACGTCAACCAGTGGCTCGACGGCGACCCCGGGCAACCGGCGCCGCCCGAATCGCGCCAGCACTTGCGCAATAGCCATTGGCGACACCTGTCCAACTGCGACATCGTCAGCATGCCCGACACCTGGGAATACCCCTGGTACGCGTCCTGGGACCTGGGCTTGCAGGCGGTGGCGTTCGCCCTGATCGACCCGGGGTTCGCCAAGCAGCAACTGCTGTTGCTGGTCAAGGACCGCTTCATGCACCCCAATGGGCAGTTGCCGGCTTACGAATGGCGCTTCGACGACGCCAACCCGCCGGTGCATGCCTGGGCCTGCTGGCGGGTCTACCAGCAGGAGAAGGCCCTCACGGGCGAGGGCGACATGGACTTTCTCGAACGGGTCCTGCACAAGCTGCTGCTGAACTTCTCCTGGTGGGTCAATCGCAAGGATTCGGAGGGCCGCAATCTGTTCCAGGGTGGTTTTCTCGGCCTGGACAACATCGCCCTGTTCGATCGTTCCGCGCCCTTGCCGCCGGGGTACAGCCTGGACCAGGCCGACGGCACCGCCTGGGTCGCGGCCTATGCCCTGGACCTGATGCGCATCGCCCTGGAACTGGCCCGGCGCAACCCGGTATACGTGGATATCGCGGTGAAGTTCTTCGAGCATTTCCTGTACATCGCCGGGGCCATCAACCGGGTGGACGACAGCGCCGAGGGCCTGTGGGACGAACAGGACCAGTTCTTCTACGACGTGCTGCAACGTCCCGACGGCCGCAGCGAGCCGCTGCGCCTGCGCTCCATCGTCGGCCTGCTGCCGTTGTTCGCGGTGCAGGTGCTGGAACAGCACGAACATGAATGCCTGCCGGGGCTGGCCCAGCGCCTGCTGGGCTTTTTGCACCATCGGCCGGACCTGGCCAACCTGGTGTCGCGCTGGTACGAGCCGGGCAAGGGCAACCGCCTGCTGCTGGCCTTGCTGCGTGGGGAACGAACCAAGGATTTGCTCAAGCGCATGCTCGACGAGAACGAGTTCCTCTCGGAGTTCGGGATTCGTTCGCTGTCCAGGGTCTTCGAGCAGCCATTCGCCCTGCAGGTCGACGGCAAGCAGCTGTGCGCCCGTTACGAGCCGGCCGAGTCCGGTTCGCGCCTGTATGGCGGCAACTCCAATTGGCGCGGGCCGCTGTGGATGCCGATCAATTACTTGCTGATCGAATCCCTGCGCGAATTCCATCGCTACTACGACGTCAACTTCTCGGTGGAATATCCCCGGGGCTCGGGTTACCTGGCGTCACTGCAAGAGGTGGCCGACAGCCTGGGCCAGCGCCTGACCCGGTTGTTTCTCCTGGATGAAGACGGGCGGCGGCCGTCCATGAGCGGCTACCCGCAGTTGCAGGCCGATGCCCGGGATCGTGACCTGGTGCTGTTCCATGAGTACTTTCATGGCGACAACGGACGCGGGCTGGGGGCCAGCCACCAGACCGGCTGGACCGCATTGGTGGCGCTGCTGTTGCAGCCGGGGGCCTGAAGTCGCCGCCCGGCAAGCCGGGCGACGGTTCAGGAGGGGAACGCGGTTCAACCCACCAGGGCGATGTCCTGGGGCTTGGCCCAGCTTTCGATCAGGCGCTCGGGGGTGCAGCAGGTCTTGCGCTTGTACACGAAATTGCGGCATTTCTCGGCGAAGCCCTTGCGGTTCTGCACCATGTCCATGTGCATTTCTTCCAGCTCGGCATTGCGGCAGTGCTGCATCAACTGCGGGTCGGCGTCGAGCTTGCGCTGGCGCAGGTGCTGGTAGCGCGGGTCGCTGGGCACGGCGTTGGCCCGTTGCAGCAGCCACAGGCCGAACTCTTCGGGATCCCGTGGACCCACTTCCTGGACCATGCCCATCTGCAGGGCCTGGAGGGCGCTGATGGGCAGGCAGGCCTCGGTCAGCTGGCGGGCCAGGGGCTGGCCCACGGCGCGGGGCAGGCTGTAGGTCCAGTATTCGGAACCGAACAGGCCCATGCTCTTGTAATGCGGGTTGTACACGGTATCGGCCCGGGCCAGGACCACATCGGCGGCCAGGGCCAGCATCAGCCCGCCGGCGCCGGCATTGCCGGTCAGGCCGCTGACCACCAGCTGGCGGGCGGTGAGCAGCTCGCGGCAGACATCGTCGATGGCCTGGATATTGGCCCAGGCCTCCAGGCCCGGTTCATCTGCCGCCTGGATCACGTTCAGGTGCACGCCATTGCAGAATGCGCCACGGCCGCCGCGCACCAGCAACACCTGGGTGTCGCGGGCCTTGGCCCATTGCAGGGCGCTGACCAGGCGCTGGCATTGCTCGGTGCTCATGGCGCCGTTGTAGAACTCGAAGGTCAGCTCGCCGACCTTGCCGGATTCGCGATAACGGATCGGCTGGTAGGCCTCGGCGCTGAACGGCGTGCTGACCACCGACCAGTCCAGTACCGGCACTGCGGCCAGGCGTTCGCCGAGCACATGGCGCGCCGGACGCTTGAAGGTCTCTTCGCCGGGCTGGGGCTTGAGCCGCAGGGAGCCGATCCACAGGCTGCTGTCGCCGCAGGCCACCAGTATCGCGTCGTCGTGTACCGCCAGCAGTTCTCCCGGGGTACCGGTGCGCGGGTCCAGGTGCGCGTCGTACACGTAGTACTGGCCGCCGGCGAGGCTGGCCAGGACTCCGGGCTGGCCATCGGCGGCATCGATGCTGCGCTTGATGAACCGGGCGCAGTCATGCCAGCTGAAGGTGCGGTCCGCCTGCTTCATGTTCGGTTGCAGGCGGCCGAGCACCGAGGGCTTGTCGTAGTCCAGTGGTTCGGGGGTGTAGCCGTTGCGGAACTTTTCCACCACATCGCGGATGCAGTGGATCGCCGCATCGCTGACCGGACCGTTGTACAGCTCGGACTTGCGCATCCCGGCCGGCAGGTTGAATTCGTGGGTGGCCCAGATCGGCCCGGCGTCCATTTCTTCCACCGCCTGCAGGGCAGTGACGCCCCAGCGCTTGAGTTCCTTGCTGATGGCCCAGTCCAGGGCGCTGGCACCCCGATCGCCGACGATGCCCGGGTGGATGATCACCACCGGCCGCTTGGGGTTGCTCCACAGCTGTTGTGGCACCCGGTCCTTGAGGAAGGGGCAGATCACCAGGTCGGCGCCGGCGTCCTCGACCTGCCGGCAGACTTCCTCTTCGCTGGTGAACAACACGACGCTGGGACGATGCCCGGCCTGGCGCAAGTCGAGCCAGGCGCGTTGAGTGAGGCCATTGAAAGCGGTGGACAGCAGGATGATCTTCAGTGATCGCATGACAAGACTCTTCCTTGAGTGATGGGGCTGGCGGCTCCCGATGAGCCGTCCGTGGCCGTGATGGAGGCGCAAGAGTAGGGGGGCACAGGCAATCACCTGCTGACCGAGATCAATCAAGCGGCACCCAGGGTGCAGAGGCCGCTGGATGGCTTATGTTTTTTAGTTAGTGAAAGAGAATTTTTAATTACTTCAAAACAGGATCGACGCTGTTGCACAGTCGCTGCCTCAATCCGGGACCGGGACTGGCCCGGCGCAATCATCGGTGTGCCAGGCGCTCGAGCGCCTGCCGAGGGAGCAAGGCATGGGTACGAATCCGAACCCTCATTACCCGCTGATCGGGCAGATGTTCAAAAAGGACTACCAATGGTTGTGCGCTTCCGTCGCCCGGGCCCTGGGCTGTCACCACAGCGCCCAGGACATCGCCTCGGAAACCTTCGTGCGGGTCCTGGCGTTGCCCGATCCGAGCGCCATTCGTGAACCACGGGCGTTGTTGACCACCATCGCCCGGCGCCTGGTCTACGAAGGCTGGCGCCGTCAGGACCTGGAGCGTGCCTACCTGGAAAGCCTGGCGCTGGCGCCTGCGCCGGTGCACCCGTCGCCCGAAGAACGGGCTTTGCTGATCGAGGCGCTGCTGGCGGTTGACCGTCTGCTCGATGGCCTGTCGGCCAAGGCCAAGGCGGCCTTCCTCTATCACCAACTGGACGGCCTGACCTATGCCCAGATCGGCGCCTTGCTGGAGGTGTCCACCAGCCGGGTGCAGCAGTACATGGCCGAGGCGTTCAAGCGTTGCTACCTGGCATTGGTGGAAACATGAGCCGCTCGCGGATCGACCCGGCGGTGGTGGACGAGGCCGCCCAGTGGATGGCCCTGTTGCAGTCGGGCCAGATGAGCGCGGTGCAAGCCGAGGCGTTCGCCGCCTGGCGCAGCGCCGACCCTGAGCATGAGCAGGTCATCGGCCTGATGGGCGGCGGGTTCGCGGCCCTGCAACACAATGCCCTGCGCCAGCTGAGCCGCGACAGCCTGCTGCACAGCCTCAATGCCCCCTCGAGTCGGCGGCGCTTCATCGGCAGCAGCCTGGGGCTGCTGGGCGCGGCGTTGGCAACGGGGCTGCTGGGGCGCCAGCTGGATTGGTGGCCGCCCGCCGGCGCGCTGTACACCGGCGTGGGCGAGCGTCGCAGCCTGACCCTCGACGACGGCAGTGCGCTGCTGCTCGATGCCCAGACCCGGGTGCTGGCGCATTTCGACCAGGTCCAGCGCCACCTGGAGCTGTGCAGTGGGGAATTGCAGGTGGACGTGGCCAGGGATCCGTCGCGACCGTTCGTGGTGCAGACCGAGCATGGCCGCATGCGTGCCCTGGGCACCCGTTTCCTGGTGCGTCGCGATGAAGCCTCGACCCAATTGGTAATGCTGCATTCCCAGGTGGAGGTGCTGACGGCCAATGGCACCCGGCAAGTGGCGACGGCGGGGCAGAGCCTGCGTTTCGACGGCCAGGGCTTGTTGGTCCTGGAGGCGGCCAAGGGCTATGAAAGCGCCTGGACCCGGGGCTTGCTGGAGGCGCGCGATCGGCCGCTGGGGGAAATCGTCGAGCAATTGCGCCGTTACCGACGCGGCATCCTGCGGGTCGATCCCGAGGTCGCAGGCTTGCGCTTGAGCGGCCTCTATCCGCTGGACGAAAGTGATCGCACCCTGCAACTGCTGGAGCGCTCGCTGCCGATCCGGGTGCGTTACCACAGCCCCTACTGGGTCAGCATCGAGCCGCGCCAAGGCGGGTTATAAGCTCATAGCCCCTTGGCCTAACCCACGGCCTATAAAAAACCGCCTGCCGCTGCTCATTCCCTGCAACTGCATTCAACAGGGAAGGGCTTCGGGATGTCTTCACAGAACTGTTTCAACCGTCCGCTCCGGCATCTATGCCGATTGTCGTTGGCCGTAGTCCTGGGCATCGCCAGCTGCCCGGCACCGCTTCTGGCCCAGGAACCGGCGGCCGCAGTCTTCTCCTTCGATATCACCAAGGGGCCGCTGGACCAGGTGCTGCTGGATATCTCGCGCCAGAGCGGGGTACCGATCTCCTTTCGCCAGGACCTGGTGCAAGGCAAGCAGGGGCCGGCCATTCGTGGCGCGCTGGAAACTCGCCAGGCGCTGGAGCGGGCGTTGCAAGGCAGCGGCCTGGAAGTGGAGGCCAGCGACCAGGGCCTGGTCTTGCGCCCGGCAGCGGCCAAGCCTGCCCCGGTCGCGGTCCGCGCCGATAGCTCCGCCA
Source organism: Pseudomonas sp. B6(2017) (assembly GCF_002112765.1). Lineage (NCBI taxonomy): Bacteria > Pseudomonadati > Pseudomonadota > Gammaproteobacteria > Pseudomonadales > Pseudomonadaceae > Pseudomonas > Pseudomonas sp. B6(2017). Next base: position 64,048 of record NZ_NEIQ01000013.1, read on the forward strand.
GTGCCAGCGAGCCACGGCTATCGAAGGTCACGGTCACCGGCTCGCGCATCGCCCGGGCGCAGACCGACGGTGCGACTCCGGTCACCGTGATCACCCAGCAGGAGATGGAGGCCCGGGGTTATCGCAATGTCTACGACGCCCTGGCGACCCAGACCCAGAACACTGGCATGACCCAGGGCGAGGACTACGGCAACACCTGGCAGCCAGCCGCCAGTGCCCTCAACCTGCGCGGCCTGGGTCCCAACCATACGCTGGTGCTGATCAACGGCCGGCGAGTGGCGGACTATCCGACCGCCTATGGCGGCCAGGTCAACTTCACCAACCTGGCCAACATTCCTTCGGCGGTCATCGAGCGCATCGAGATCCTCAGCAGCGGGGCCTCGGCGGTCTACGGCTCGGATGCCATCGCCGGGGTGGTCAACATCATCCTCAAGAAGAAGATCGACGGCATCGACCTCAACCTGCGCGGTGGCACCAGCGAGCGTGGCGGTGGCGACAACCAGCGCTTGCAATTGAGCGGTGGCGGCAGCTGGGGCGACTTCGATGGCCTGTTCGGCCTGGAGCTGACCCGGCGCGAACCAATCTGGGCCGACGATCGCGGGTTCATGGACAGCAGCCCGGCGGTGGACGTCGGCTACCGGCGCAATCTCGATACCGGCCGCTACCTGGGCCCCGGGTGTGGCGCCTACCAGGGCACCTTCGGCAATCACCTGGGCGGTAGCGGCGGGCGCTGTACCACTGACCAGATGTACAACGACTACTGGACCTTGCAGACCCAGAAGGAAAACTACGACGGCTACACCCGCGGTACCTGGCACTTCAGCGACAGCGGCCAGTTGTACGCCGACCTGATGTACGGCCTGGACCATATCCAGAACAACACCCGCGGCCCGACCTTCACCTCGCCGGATTTCATCAACGCCAACACCGGCAACCTGGAGCGCTGGTTCCGGCGCTTCTCCGAAGAGGAGATCGGCGGGCGCACCAGCAACAACAGCAAATGGCGCGAGACCTCCTGGACCGGCACCCTGGGGCTGTCCGACCAACTCGGCGACAGTGGCTGGAGCTATGAGCTGGCGGCCAACCGCTCGGAATATCGCAGCGTGCGCAGCACCCGCTACCGGCCGTTGTCGACCATCCGCGATTTCTACCTGGGGCCGCAGTTGGGTACCCAGGATGGCCACCCGGTGTTCGCTCCGGACCCGGCGCGCCTGGACCGGCCGCTGACTCCCGACGAGTGGCGCCAGTTCCGTCGCAACCAGACCGAGACCAGCCGCTCGGTTTCGCAGACCTACAACGCCTCGATCAACGGTGATCTGTTCGACTTGCCGGCCGGGCCGGTGGGCTTCGCCGGGGTGTTGGAAATGGGCAAGCAGTCGTATCGCATCGAGCCCGACTCGGGGCTCAACGAGGGGTTGTTCTACGGTGCTGCACCGGCGCAGGAGTCCGGTGGCTCGCGCAAGCGCTACGCCTTGGGCGGCGAGTTCAGCGTGCCGGTCACCGATAGCGTGCTGGCGTCCCTGGCCGGACGCTGGGACCAGTACAAGTTCGCCGATCGCAGCGAGCAGCAGAAGACCTACAACCTGGGCCTGGAATGGCGCCCGCTGACCAGCCTGCTGGTACGCGGCAGCTATGGCACCAGCTTTCGTGCGCCGGACCTGAACTACATCTACCAGGCCGACAACAACGGCTACTACCCCGACCAGATCGACTACTACGGCTGCAGCAAGGGCGTGGAGGGCGCCTGCGATCGCGGGCGGGTGGACTACGTGCAGAGTGGCACCAGCGACCTCAAGTCCGAGCGCGGCAAGTCCTGGACCTATGGCCTGGTCTGGTCGCCGTCGCGCAACTTCGATATTTCCGCCGACTACTGGCGGGTGCAGATCGACGACTTGCTGACGAGCGTGGATCAGAACCGCCTGTTGCAGGAAGAGAACGCCTGCCGCAGCGGTGCCCAGGACATCAACTCGGCCAGTTGCCAGGCGGTGCTGGCGCGGGTCCAGCGCAATCCCGGCAATGCCGCGGTGGACCCCAACAAGCTGCAGCAGGTGCGGGTCAATGCCATCAACGCCGCCAGCGAGCGGGTCAGCGGCCTGGATCTCAAGAGCAACATTCGCTGGGGCGCTGGCGACTACGGGGCATTCAGCTCGACCCTGGGCTACACCCTGGTGCTTTCGCATTACTACAAGGAGTCCGACCAGGCCGCGAGCCTGGATTTGCGCTCCGACCGCAGCAACCATGACTGGCGCAGCAAGGCCAACGCCAGCCTGACCTGGGACTATGCGCACTACAGCGCGACCCTCATGGGGATCCGCTACGGCAGCGTCACCAATGGCAACGGCGATGGCCGGCTGTCGCCCTGGACGGTGTTCAACGCCAGCGCCCGCTACAAGATCAACGACCGCGCCAGCCTCGGCCTGACCGTCAATAACCTGCTCAACCAGTACAAGCACGATGATTCCGCTGGCTGGCCCTATTACCCCACCGGCAACTACGACGCCTACGGGCGCCAATGGTGGCTGGACCTGAGCTACCACTTCGGCAGTTGAATCCCGTGGGCCTGCGCAGCCTGCGGCGACTACACAAGTGGCGGTCGCTGCCGAGCTGGCGAGGCTGCGCCAAGGTCCGCAGGACCTTCAGCGATAGGAAGAGCGGTACATCCCGGCGGGTATAAGGTCAGCTCCCAACGGTCTAAACCGGGCCTATAAAAAACCGCTGGCCATTGCACATCCCTGCATAAACCTAACGCAGGGATGGTTATCCATGAGTCTGTCTGTACCCCGTAAATCCCCCTTGAGCCTGGCCTTGCTGCTGTCTCTGCAGGTCGTGCCGGCCTGGGCCGCCAGCGAGTCGTTCGACCTGCCCGCTGGTCCGCTGGACCAGACGCTGCTGAGCATCTCGCGCCAGAGCGGCCTGCCGATCTCTTTTTCCCAGGCGCTGGTGGCCGGGCATTCGGCCCCGGCGATCAAGGGCCAGCTGAGCCACAACCAGGCCCTGGCCCTGGCGTTGCAAGGCACTGGCCTGAAGGACGAGGAGGGCGCCCAGGGCGTGGTGATCAGCGCCGCAGCGACCCCGGCCGCCAGCGTGGCGCCGACCCCGGCGACCTTCGCCGAGCCCACCACCCAGTTGCAGCGGGTCGAAGTCACCGGTTCGGCGATCCGCCGGGTCGATGCCGAGACCGCGGTGCCGGTCACCATCCTGCGGGTCGAGAAGCTGCGCGAGCAGGGCGTGACCAGCACCGAGGAGTTGATCAACCGCATTTCCGCCAACCAGTCCTCGGTGGGCTCCGGGCGTTCGGTGGGCTCCAGCAGCGGCGGAGCGGCCTTCGCCGACCTGCGTGGCATCGGTCCGAACAAGACCCTGGTGCTGCTCAACGGCCGGCGCCTGAGCAACAACGCCACCAGCTCCAGCAACGGTTCCGGGGTGGACCTGAACACCATTCCCTTCGCCGCCATCGACCGGGTCGAGGTCCTGCGTGACGGTGCCTCGGCGCTGTACGGCACCGATGCCATCGGCGGAGTGATCAACTTCATCACCAAGACCAGCCTCACCACCGGCCAGGTCAGCACCAGCTACGACACCCCGACCCATTCGGGCGGTGGCCAGAGCAAGAACTTCAGCGGCAGCTGGGGGTTCGGCGACCTGGAGGAAGATCGCTTCAATGTCTTTGGCGTGGTCAGCCACGACAAGCAGGAACGCCTGGCGGCCAAGGACCGTGGCTACACCTACAACTACCAGCCCGGTCGCGGCCTGGACTACACCTCGGGCACGGCCTTCCCGGCCAACTGGAGCCAGGGCAGCAACGCCACCAACCCCCTGGCCGGTTCCGGCTGCAACGCCCCGGGGTTGCTGTCGCGCAATGGCATCTGCCGGCAGAGCCTGTGGAGTTACCTGGACCTGGTGCCGGAAACCGAGAAGACCTCGGCCTTCGCCAAGGCCACCGGCAAACTTGGCGATGAACATAACGTCAGCCTGGAGTATTTCTGGGCGCGCAACCAGAACCGCACCCAGATCGGCCCCGGCACCCTGATGGGCAACCAGGTCAACCCGGGTACCGCGTTCTACCCGGGCAATGGCATCACCCCGGGGCCCAGCGACTTTGTCCTCGACTCCTCGCAACCGGTATCGGTGAACTGGCGCGAAGCCCCGGTCGGCGCCCGCCGGCATGAAGACGACAACAGCAACCAGCGCTTGCTGCTGAGCTTCGACGGCAATGTGGCCGGCTGGGACTACAACCTGGGCGCGGCCTACAACCAGAACAAGGTGACCAACACCATCCGCAGCGGTTATGTGCTCGATCAGGCGGTGCGCCAGGGGATCGCCAACGGAGTGATCAACCCCTTCGGGCCCCAGACCAGCGCAGGTGAGGCCTTGCTGGCGGCCAACAGGGTGAGCGGCGACTACGGCACCGCTGTGGGCCGGGTCAAGTCCATCGACGGACGTGCCAGCCGCGAGATCGGCGACTGGTTCGGCGCGGGGCCGGCCGGCCTGGCCCTGGGGGGCGAGTACCGCAAGGAGGATTTCCATCAGGATTTCGCGGCCTTTGCCGGCGACTTGCAGAACCTGGGAGTCGATCCCAATGGCGCCGTGACGGGTGATCGCAGCGTGCAGGCCCAGTACGCCGAGCTCAACGTACCGGTGCTCGACAGCCTGGAGCTGTCGGCGGCGGTGCGCCATGACAAGTACAGCGATTTCGGCAGCACCACCAACCCCAAGTATTCGTTCCGCTTCCAGCCGTTTCGCGAGCTGGTGGTTCGCGGTGCCTATAGCGAAGGTTTCCGCGCCCCTTCGTTGTACGAGTTGTACAACCCGAGCTATACCACCTTCACCAACGCCAACTACAACGATCCGGTGCTGTGTGCCGGCGGCAATCCGAGCAATGGCGGGATCGCCAACCGCGACTGCGCCCAGCAGTTCAACCGCAGCTCTGGCGGTAACCGCAACCTCAAGCCCGAGACCGCGCGCAACGTGACCCTGGGTTTCGTCTACCAGCCGTTCGAGCGCCTGACCACCGGGCTGGATTTCTGGTGGATCGATATTGCCAACCAGATCGCCGAGTTCCCCGAGTCCTCGCCGTTCGAGAACCCCGGCCTGTATCCCGATCGCCTGGTGCGCAAGGCCGATGGCTCCATCGACCATGTGGTCACCGGCCTGTCCAACCTGGGCAAGCTGAAGACCGAAGGGGTGGACGTCAACTTCGACTACCGCCTGCCGGCCCTGGCCTGGGGCCAGTTCGGCGTGGCGTTGCAAGGCACCTACGTCAACCGCTACGAGTACCAGCAAGAGCTCAAGGGCGCCTTCATCGACAAGCTGGGGGATTTTCGCGGCGGTGATTTCTCCTCCGCCGGTGCGGTGGCGCGCTGGCGCCACAGCCTGACCGCGACCTGGAACCAGGGGCCGCTGGGCGCCAGCCTGACCAACCGCTACACCAGCGGCTATCACGACTCGGACCCCAGCACCCACCACAGCGTTGGCGCCTACAGCGTCTGGGACCTGGCGGGCACCTACACCTGGCGCAAGTCCCTGGCCGTCACCCTGGGGGTGAAGAACCTGCTGGACCGCGAGCCGCCGTTCAGCAACCAGACCTACACCTTCCAGAGCGGCTACGACCCGCGTTACTCGGACCCCTTCGGGCGGACCTTGTACACCCGGCTCAGCTACAGCTTCTGAAACGAGCCGATAACGGCAGTCCGAAGGCTTTTTAGTAACCAATGGATCTAGACCCCGCTCTATAAAAATGCCGGCCTGGTTGCACAACACAGGCAGGAGCGGGGCGTTGCGATCATCGAGAACCGTGACCGGGAACCTGGCACGCGGGCCATCAAGGCCGGCGAGCCCCCGGGCACTGTCCAGAGGGGCTTGTTGCAATGCCGTTGCGAACCATCTTCTTGCTCTGGCTGTGGGTGCTGCTGAGCCCGGCAGTGTCGGCCGCCGTGCAACCGTCGTTGACGGTGTACGGCGAGGCACCGAAGTATCCGGCCGGCTTCAGTCACTTCGACTACGTCAATCCGCACGCGCCCAAGGGCGGCAGCTTGCGCCGTTCTTCCCTGGAGAGCGGGCCGTTCGACCACCTGGTGCCCTATATCGACAAGGGCACCGGGGTGGCCGAGGTCGACGGCTGGGTCTACGCGCCCCTGGCCTACCGCTCCCAGGACGAGCCCTACACGGTGTACGGCCTGGTGGCCCAGGGCCTGGAGCTGGCCCCGGACCGGCGCTGGCTGCGGTTGTACCTGAACCCGGCGGCGCGCTTCGCCGATGGCCGGCCGATCAGCGCCAGCGATGTGCGCTTCACCTTCGAACTGTTGATGACCCAGGGCAGCCTCAAGTACCGCCAGCAGTTCGCCGATGTGGCCGAGGTCCTGGTGGAGTCGCCGAGCCAGGTGCGCTTTGTGTTCAAGAATGCCGAGAGCCGCACCTTGCCCCTGGACCTGGCGTCGTTGCCGGTGCTGCCGGAACACTGGTGGCGCGGACGCAATTTTGCCGATGGCGGTGGCTTCGAGCCGCCCCTGGGCAGTGGCCCGTACCGAGTGGCCAAGGTGGATGCCGGGCGCAGCGTGACCTTCGAGCGGGTCAAGGACTGGTGGGGCGAGCGCCTGCCGGTGGCGCGCGGGCGCTACAACTTCGATCGCCTGCGCCTGGAGTTCTTTTCCGATACCGATGTGGCGCGGCAGATCCTCAAGGCCGGCGGCTATGACTACAACCGCGAGTTCTCCGCCACTGCCTACACCATCGGTTATGCCGGTGCCGCCCTGGACGATGGCCGCCTGCAGCGCGAGCACCTGGCCCCTGGCGCGGCCCAGGGCACCCAGGGGTTCGTCTTCAACCTGCAGCGGCCGCTGTTCCAGGATCGCCGGGTACGCCAGGCCATCGCCTTGCTGTGGGACTTCGAGTGGAGCAACCGGCAGATGATGCGCGGCATGTACCTGCGCCAGCGCAGCTTCTTCTCCCACAGCGAACTGGCGGCGGTGGGCCTGCCCTCGGCAGAGGAGCTCAAGATCCTCGAACCCTGGCGCGCTCAGGTCCCGGATGAGGTCTTCAGCCAGGTGTTCGAGGCGCCCAGGACCGATGGCAGCGGGATCGTCCGTGGCCAGCAGTTGCAGGCGCTGCAACTGTTGCGCGAGGCCGGCTGGACCCCCAGCGGCGATCGTCTGGTGAATGCCGCCGGCGAGCCGCTGCAGTTCACCTTCCTCAATGGCCAGAAGGGCTTCGAGCGCCTGCTGTTGCCGTTCAAGCGCAACCTGGCGCAGATCGGCATCGGCTTCGACATTCGCCAGGTGGACAGCGCGCAGTACACCAACCGGGTGCGCAGCCGCGACTACGACATGATCGTCGTCGGCTACCCGGTGTCCCAGGCTCCGGGGCGCGAGCTGTTCAACTACTACGGCGCCGAGGGGGCCGAAGATCCGGGTTCGAACAACTACATGGTGCTCAAGAGCCCGGTGGTGGATGCCTTGCTCGAGGGCCTGGTCCGGGCCGACAGCCGCAGCAGCATGCTGGCCCATGCCCGGGCCCTGGACCGGGTGTTGCAGTGGGGCTACTACTGGATTCCCAACTATTACCCTCCGGGCATCTCCACGGTGTGGTGGAACCGCTTCGGTCGCCCGGCGGTCGCCCCGCTGTATGACGCCGGACTGGACAGCTGGTGGGAGATCAGCCCGACGGCGCTGACCCAGGGCCAGATGCACAAGCGCAGCGCGGAGGTGGTCCATGCTGGGTTATAGCCTGCGGCGCTTGCTGCTGATCGTGCCGACCTTGTTGTGCATCCTGCTGGTCAATTTCGTCATCGTCCAGGCCGCTCCCGGAGGACCGGTGGAGCAGGCCATCGCCCGTTTGCAGGGTATCGGCGCCAATGCCGCGGTGGGCGGCGGGCATGTGGAGAGCGTGGCCGGCGAGTCCCGGGCCAGCCGGGGCCTGGACCCCAAGCTGCTGGCGGACATCGAGCGCCAGTACGGCTTCGACAAGCCCGCCAGCGAGCGCTTGTGGCTGATGCTCGGGCAGTACGCCCGGCTGGACTTCGGCAAGAGCTTCTTCCGTGGCGCCACGGTCACCGACCTGATCCTGGACAAGTTGCCGGTGACCTTGTCCCTGGGCCTGTGGGCGACCCTGATCACCTACCTGGTGTCGATTCCCTTGGGGATTCGCAAGGCGGTGCACAACGGCTCGGGTTTCGATGTCTGGAGCAGCGCGGCGATCATCGTCGGCTACGCCATGCCGGGGTTCCTGTTCGCCCTGTTGCTGATCGTGGTGTTCGCCGGCGGCACCCTGCTGGACTGGTTCCCGGTACGCGGCCTGGTCTCGGACGACTTCGACCAACTGAGCACCCTGGGCAAGGTCGCCGACTATTTCTGGCACCTGGTGCTGCCGGTCAGCGCGCTGGTGGTCGGCGGCTTCGCCACCCTGACCCTGCTGACCAAGAACAGCTTCCTCAACGAGATCTCGCGCCTGTACGTGGTCACCGCGCGGGCCAAGGGCCTGACCGAGCGCCAGGTGTTGTACGGCCATGTGTTTCGCAACGCCATGCTGCTGGTGGTGGCGGGGCTGCCCCAGGCGCTGGTCACGGTGTTCTTCGGCGGTTCGCTGCTGATCGAGGTGATCTTCTCCCTCGATGGCCTGGGACGCATGAGCTACGAGGCGGCGGTATCCCGGGATTACCCGGTGGTGTTCGGCTCGTTGTTCATCTTCACCCTGTTCGGCTTGTTGATAAAACTGCTGGGCGACCTGGCCTACACCCTGGTCGACCCACGCATCGATTTCGCGGCGAGGAAGCTCTGATGCCCCTGTCTCCCCTTGGCCGGCGGCGCTGGCAACGTTTCAAGTCGCACCGGCGTGGCTGGTGGTCGTTGTGGCTGTTCCTCGGCCTGTTCGCCCTGAGCCTGGGCGGCGAGCTGATCGCCAATGACAAGCCGTTGCTGGTGGCGTGCCAGGGGCAGTGGTATTTCCCGGCCTTCAAGCGCTACACCGAACAGGACTTCGGCGGCCAGTTGCCGTTCCAGCCGGACTACCGCAGCGCTGCGGTTCGCCAGTTGATCGAGGGACAGGGCGGCTGGTTGTTGTTCGCGCCGATTCCCTTCGGCTACGACACCATCAACTACGAGCTGACGCAGCCGGCCCCCAGCCCGCCCAGTGGCGACAACTGGCTGGGCACCGACGACCAGGCCCGGGACGTGCTGGCGCGGGTGATCTTCGGGGTGCGGGTGTCGTTGTTGTTCGCCTTGTCGCTGACGGCCATCAGTGCGCTGGTCGGCATCGTTGCCGGCGCCCTGCAGGGCTACTACGGCGGCTGGGTCGATCTCTGGGGGCAACGCTTGCTGGAGGTCTGGTCGGGGCTGCCGGTGCTGTACCTGCTGATCATCCTGTCCGGTTTCGTCGAGCCGAACTTCTGGTGGCTGCTGGGGATCATGGCGCTGTTCTCCTGGCTGGCCCTGGTGGATGTGGTGCGTACCGAGTTCCTGCGTAGCCGCAGCCTGGAGTACGTCAAGGCGGCCCGGGCGCTGGGGGTGGATGACCTGCAGGTGATGGGCCGGCACATCCTGCCCAATGCCATGAACGCCACCCTGAGCTACCTGCCGTTCATTCTTACCGGGGCCATCGCCACCTTGTCGGCCCTGGACTTCCTCGGCTTCGGCATGCCGGCTGGCAGCGCGTCGCTGGGCGAGTTGGTGGCCCAGGGCAAGAGCAACCTGCAAGCGCCCTGGCTGGGGCTGACGGCGTTCTTCGTCCTGGCACTGATCCTGTCGTTGCTGGTGTTCATCGGCGAAGGCTGCCGCGATGCCTTCGATCCCAAGAGTTGAAACTGCGAGTACCCAAGATGACCCAAGCCCTGATTGAACTGCGTGGCCTGAAGGTGGCCTTCGGTGCCACCGAGGTGGTGCATGGCCTGGACCTTCAGATCCGCCCTGGTGAGTGCCTGGCGCTGGTGGGCGAGTCCGGCTCCGGCAAGTCGGTGACCGCCCACAGCATCCTGCAATTGCTCGACCCGCGTGCGGCGCGGATCGCGGGCAGCATCCGCTATCGCGGGGAGGAACTGCTGGGGGTAGCGCCGGCCCGCTTGCGCCAACTGCGCGGCAACCGCATCGCGATGATCTTCCAGGAGCCCATGAGCTCGCTCAATCCGCTGCACAGCGTCGAGCGGCAGTTGGGCGAGACCCTGCGCCTGCACAAGGGCCTGGCCGGCGCCCAGGCCCGGGAGCGGATTCTCGAACTGCTGGAGCTGGTGGGTATCCAGAACCCCCGGGAACGGCTCAGGGCCTATCCGCACCAGTTGTCTGGCGGCCAGCGCCAGCGGGTGATGATCGCCATGGCCCTGGCCTGCGAACCGGAGTTGCTGATCGCCGACGAGCCCACCACCGCTCTGGACGTGACCGTGCAGCGCAAGATCGTGCTGTTGCTCCAGGCGTTGCAACAGCGTCTGGGCATGGCGCTGCTGATCATCAGTCATGACCTGAACCTGGTGCGCCATATCGCCCAGCGAGTGGCGGTGATGCGTGGCGGCTGCATTGTCGAGCAGGCTGATTGCCAGCAGCTGTTCCAGGCACCGCGACATCCCTACAGCCTGGAATTGCTCAATGCCGAGCCCGGCGGCCAGGCGCTGCCCCGGGGCAGCAGTGAAACCCTGCTGGCGGTGGAGCAGTTGAAGGTCTGGTTCGGCCAGGGCGGCGGCTGGTGGCGGCCACGGCGTTACCTGAAGGCGGTGGATGGCATCGACCTGCAACTGCAACGGGGCAAGACCCTGGGCATCGTCGGTGAGTCCGGCTCGGGCAAGTCGACCCTGGGTCAGGCGATCCTGCGGCTGATCGCTGCACAAGGGCGCATCCGTTTCAATGGCCAGGCCCTGGAGACGCTCCACGGGGCGCGGTTGCGGCCGCTGCGCCGGCAGTTGCAGGTGGTGTTCCAGGACCCCTTCGGCAGCCTCAGCCCGCGCCTGAGCGTGCAGCAGATCATCGCCGAGGGCTTGCGGGTACACACCGACCTGGATTCTGGGCAACAGGAGCGGGCGGTGATCGAGGTGCTGGAGCAAGTGGGCCTGGACCCGGCCGCTCGGCACCGTTATCCCCACGAGTTCTCCGGTGGCCAGCGCCAGCGCATCGCCATCGCCCGGGCCCTGGTGCTCAAGCCTGAGCTGATCCTGCTGGATGAGCCGACCTCGGCCCTGGATCGCACGGTGCAGAAGCAGGTGGTGGCGCTGCTGCGGCGCTTGCAACAGGAGCATGGCCTGACCTACCTGTTCATCAGCCACGACCTGGCGGTGGTCCAGGCCCTGGCCCATGACCTGATCGTGATGAAGGACGGCCAGGTGGTGGAGCGCGGCCAGACCCAGCAGCTGTTCGCGGCGGCGCGACATCCCTATACCCGTGAGCTGTTGGCAGCGTCCGGGGTGGCGCCGTTGCCAGCTGGCGCGGGCTGAAAACGACGAATCCCGCCAGGGGGCGGGATTCGTGGATGGCCGGACCTTGCGGGGTCTTAGGCTGGGAACAGCTCGCTCAGTTTCATGGCCAGCATCATGTCGCCTTCGGCGCGCAGCTTGCCGCCCATGAAGGCCTGCATGCCGTCGGTTTCGCCGCTGACGATACCGTCCAGGGTTTCGCCATCCATCACCAGGGTGACTTGGGCGTCTGGGTTCTCGCCTTCCTTGAGTTCGCAGGTGCTGTCTTTCACCACCAGCGAGAAGTGCTTGGTGTCATCGATGCGGAAACCGAAGACCAGGTCCAGGCCGGCAGCGGCAGCTGGGTTGAACTTGGCTTGCATGGCTTGTACGGCGTCAGCTACGGAGGTCATGGTTCGATCCTTTTATGGGTGGTTACAGCAAGGGTTCACGGTAAGCCGGGCTCAGCGGAAAGTGATGAGCTCCGGTGCCTTCAACAGTTGCAGGTGCGTATGACCGTTGAAGGAGGCCAAGGACACTTCGCGACCGCGGAACTTCAGCTGGTTGAGCGAAGTGTTGACGATTTGCCAGTTCAGTTCGAAGGCCTGCTGGGCAGGCATCCGGGTAATCAGGTGGAGCAGGGCGGTGATGGTGCCGCCGGAGGTGAACACGGCGATCTTCTGCCGGTTGTCCGCCGCTTCGAGGATGCGCTGCAAGCCACCCTGGACCCGTTCGACGAAGCCCAGCCAGCTTTCCAGGCCGGGCGGGTCGTAGGTGCCGGCCAGCCAGCGCTGGATGATCAGGGCGAAGATGCGTTGGAATTCGCCGCGATTTTGCGCGGCGTTGCGCAGGGTGTGCAGCGCTTCGGGTTCCTGGGGCAGCAGGTCGGGCAACAGGGCGCGGATGATGGCGTCGGCATTGAATTCGTTGAACGCCGGGTCGATCTCCAGGGCCGGCGTGGCCAGCCCAGCGACAGCCAGCTGTTCCAGGGTGGCCTGGGCGGTATGCTGCTGGCGTTGCAGGTCGCCGGACAGGCAGCGATCGAAGTTCACCCCGAGGGCCGCCAGGTGATCGCCGAGGACGGTGGCCTGGCGCACGCCGATGGGCGACAGCACGTCGTAGTCGTCTGCACCAAAAGAGGCCTGGCCATGTCGAATCAGATAGATGCTGCCCACGTCCGCGTCATCCCGGTACGTTGAAAGTTTTGCGAGGTTATGAGGATGCCGGTGAGCTGTCAATGAAAAAACATACGCTTGTTTGAAATGATTGTTGGAGCGCGGCCCCACAAGGTTTCGCGACTGGTGGCCGACCGGTCGCGTCGGTATGCTTGGGCCCATTGCGCCGCCGGTGGGTGGCGATCATGCGTAAGGAGTTTCCGTGGAGTTTTTCATCGAGTACGCCAGTTTCCTGGCCAAGACCGTGACCCTGGTGGTCGCCATCCTGGTGGTGCTGATCACCGCTGCCGCGCTGCGCAGCAAGGGTCGGCGCAAGGGGGCCGGGCAGTTGCAGGTCAGCAAGCTGAACGATTTCTACAAGGACCTGCGCGAGCGCCTGGAGCAGAGCCTGCTGGACAAGGAGCAGCTCAAGGCCTTGCGCAAGGCCAAGGGCAAGGCCGAGAAGAAGCAGAAGAAACAGCCCGCCGAGGATAAGCCGCGGGTGTTCGTGCTGGATTTCAACGGCGATATCAAGGCGTCGGCCACCGAGGGCCTGCGCCACGAGATCACCGCGGTACTGAGCCTGGCCACGCCCAAGGATGAAGTGGTGCTGCGCCTGGAAAGCGGCGGCGGCATGGTCCACAGCTATGGCCTGGCGTCCTCGCAGCTGGCGCGTATTCGCCAGGCCGGGGTACCGCTGACGGTGTGCATCGACAAGGTCGCGGCCAGCGGCGGCTACATGATGGCCTGCATCGGTGAGAAGATCATCAGCGCCCCCTTCGCCATCCTCGGCTCCATCGGCGTGGTGGCGCAGTTGCCCAACGTCAATCGCCTGCTGAAGAAGCACGACATCGACTTCGAGGTACTCACCGCCGGCGAGTACAAGCGCACCCTGACGGTGTTCGGCGAGAACACCGAGAAGGGCCGGGAGAAGTTTCAGGAGGACCTGGACGTCACCCATCAATTGTTCAAGAACTTCGTGGCCCGCTATCGCCCGCAACTGGCCATCGACGAAGTGGCCACCGGCGAGGTCTGGCTGGGTGTGGCCGCCCAGGAAAAACAACTGGTGGACGAGTTGCAGACCAGCGACGAGTACCTGGCCGAGAAAGCCAAGGCGGCCGAGGTCTTCCACCTGCACTACGCCGAGCGCAAGAGCCTGCAGGAGCGGGTAGGGCTGGCGGCTAGCGGTTCGGTCGACCGCGTGTTGCTGACCTGGTGGAGCCGCCTGACCCAGCAGCGTTTCTGGTAATGCTGCGCGCGAGCTTGCCGTTGGTGCTCTTCTGGTGAGCGATCGCGGGCAAGCCTTGCTCCTGCAACAAGGCTCGAACCTTCCTGTAGGAGCTTGCTCGCGATGACGGTCTAGAAGACGACAGATACAAAAAAGCCCTGGAGCGGGAAACCGCTCCAGGGCTTTTTGTTGGCGCAGGCCTAGCGGCGGCGGAACAGCGGCAGTGGCTGGTCCGTGGAGGCCTGGTAGGTCACCGAGAAGTCCTTGAGGCTTTCCAGGGCTTCGTAGGGGTCCTTGTCGGCCCGCAGTGCGTAAGCGTCGAAACCACAGCGCCGCAGGTAGAACAGCTGGTCGCGCAGCACGTCGCCGATGGCTCGCAGTTCGCCCTTGTAGCCATAGCGGTCGCGCAGCAGGCGGGCGTTGGAGTAGTTGCGGCCGTCGGTGAACGCCGGGAAGTTCAGGGCGATTACCTGGAAGTTATGGACATCGTCGCCGATTTCTTCGGCTTCTTCGTCCGCGTCCAGCCAAATGCCCAGGCCGCCGTCGCGGGCCTTGAGGGCGTGGCCGTGGTCGCGCCACAGTGCCAGCGGCACGATCAGGTCGTCGCAGTTGGAGATGCCGTCGAGGGTCGCGTCCTTGGGCAGCAGGTGCCAGGTTTCGTCGACGACCTCGTTGTTCTTAATGATTCGCTGCATAGACGCGCTCCTTGAAGAGGTCGATGCCAATACGTTGATAGGTGTCGATGAAGCGCTCGTCCTCGGTACGCTGTTCCACGTACACGTCGATCAGCTTGGAGATCACGTCCGGCATGTCGTCCTGGGCGAAGGACGGGCCGAGGATCTTGCCCAGGCTGGCGTCGCGGCTGGCGCTGCCACCCAGGGAGACCTGGTAGAACTCCTCGCCTTTCTTATCGACACCGAGGATGCCGATGTGGCCCACGTGGTGGTGGCCGCAAGCGTTCATGCAACCGGAGATGTTGAGGTCCAGCTCGCCGATATCGAACAGGTAGTCCAGGTCGTCGAAACGGCGCTGGATGGATTCGGCGATCGGGATCGACTTGGCGTTGGCCAGGGAGCAGAAATCACCGCCAGGGCAGCAGATGATGTCGGTCAGCAGGCCGATGTTCGGGGTGGCGAAGCCGTTTTCCCGCAGTTCGCCCCAGAGGGTGAACAGCTGGCTCTGCTCGACGTCGGCGAGGATCACGTTCTGCTCGTGGGAAGTGCGCAGCAAGCCGAAGCTGTAGCGGTCGGCCAGGTCGGCGATGGCATCGAACTGCTTGTCGGTGACATCTCCAGGGGCCACGCCGGTGGGCTTGAGCGACAGGCTCACGGCGACATAACCCGGCTTCTTGTGGGCCAGGGTGTTGCGGGTGCGCCAGCGGGCGAAACCGGGGTGCTCCTGGTCCAGGGCGGCCAGGGCGGCATCCTGGTTGTCCAGGGCCTTGTAGTCCGGATCGACGAAGTGCCGGGCCACGCGATGCACTTCGGCCTCGGTCAGGGTGGTCTGGCCGCCGCGCAGGTGGACCATCTCGGCCTCGACCTTCTCGGCGAACACTTCCGGGGTCAGGGCCTTGACCAGGATCTTGATCCGCGCCTTGTACTTGTTGTCGCGCCGGCCGTAGCGGTTGTAGACCCGCAGGATGGCGTCGAGGTAGCTCAGAAGGTCCTGCCAGGGCAGGAACTCGTTGATGAAGGCGCCGACCACCGGGGTCCGGCCCAGGCCGCCGCCCACCAGGACCCGGAAGCCCAGCTCGCCGGCGGCGTTGTAGTGCGGCTCCAGGCCGATGTCGTGCACCTCGATGGCCGCGCGGTCCGCGGTCGAGCCATTGATGGCGATCTTGAACTTGCGCGGCAGGTAGGCGAATTCGGGGTGGAAGGTGGTCCACTGGCGGACGATCTCGCACCATGGGCGCGGGTCTACCAGTTCATCTGCAGCGACGCCGGCGAACTGGTCGGTGGTGACGTTGCGCAGGCAGTTGCCGCTGGTCTGGATGGCATGCATCTGCACGGTGGCCAGCTCGGCCAGGATCTCCGGCACGTCTTCCAGCGCCGGCCAGTTGAACTGCACGTTCTGCCGGGTACTGATGTGCGCGTAGCCCTTGTCGTAGTCGCGGGCGATCTTGGCCATCATTCGCGCCTGGCGCGAGTTCAGCTGGCCATAAGGCACGGCGACCCGCAGCATCGGGGCGAAGCGTTGGATATAAAGCCCGTTCTGCAGGCGCAGGGGGCGGAATTCTTCTTCGCTCAGCTCGCCTGCCAGATAGCGTCGGGTCTGATCACGGAACTGCTTGACGCGGTCCTCGATGATCCGCTGATCGTACTCGTCGTATACGTACATATAGGTCCAGTTCTCAGGCTACAGGTGGCTTGCAGGCGCACTCGGCAAATACTGCGGTGAACAGGTGCTCAGGACGCTTTGACTGGAGTCGATCGCGGTCTGTCACCGCATCCACCTCGTCTTGCCTTCGTTGACGCTCAACACCACCTACGTAAGCAAATCTGCGCGCACGGCCGCGCACTCCGATCGGAGCCGCCGAACGATACCAGTTTGCGGTTATGCGCAAAAGTGATGTTTGAGTATATGCAAAGAACCAAAACGACTAACGGTAGGGCTTTCTCAGTATCCACATTTGTGGTGTGGGAAATCCTGGTCTTAACTGTGGGCGTGTCTTTGAGCAGTCACCGATAAAATCCACTAGAGGCGATGCTATGAGCCATCCAACCAAAGCCAGGAAAAGTGACAGCAGTGTCGATGCTTGGGCCATTCTCTTTCTGATCATACTGGTCGTGGGTACGGCCGTGTTCTGGGTCAGCCACCAGTAGTAGAGAGGCCTTACAGAGCCTGGATTGTCGGACAATCACGACAATTTACCGCTATTGGCCAGCATCTTGCCAGTTATACTGCTGGGATCATTCTGGGGCTCTTTTCGTGATGTTCAAGCTGTTGTGCAAGTGCGTGGTGTGGCTGAGCCTGCCGTTCTGGAGCATGGCTCAGGCGACCTCGGTGGTCTTCCTCAATCCCGGCAACTCGACCGAAACCTTCTGGGTCAGCTATTCGCATTTCATGCAGGCCGCCGCTCGCGACCTGGGCATGGACTTGCGCATCCTCTATGCCGAGCGCGACGCCGGCCGGACCCTGGAGCAGGCGCGGCAGGTGATCCAGGGCGAACATCGACCGGACTACCTGGTGCTGGTGAACGAGCAGTACATCGCCCCGCAGATCCTGCGTTTGTCCCAGGGCACCGGGATCAAGCTGTTCCTCGTCAACAGCGCGCTGACCCAGGACCAGCGTGAGCTGATCGGCCAGAACCGGCACAAGTATTCCGACTGGATCGGCAGCATGCTGGGCAACGACGAAGAGGCCGGCTACCTGATGCTCAAGGAACTCGTGCGCCAGCACGGGCCGGTGGCGGACGGGCAGAGCATCGAGCTCCTGGCTTTCTCCGGGTTGAAGGTCACGCCCTCGGCGCAATTGCGCGAGCAGGGCCTGCGCCGGGCCCTGGCCGAATTCCCGCAGGTGCACCTGCGCCAGCTGGTCTATGGCGAATGGAACCGTGAGCGTGCCTACCGCCAGGCCCAGCAGTTGCTGCGGCGTTACCCGCAGGCCCGGCTGGTCTGGTCGGCCAATGATGAGATGGCCCTGGGGGCCATGAGTGCGGCCCGCGAGCTGGGCCTGAAGCCCGGCAAGGACGTGCTGTTCAGCGGTCTCAACAGCTCGCCGCAAGCGCTGCAGGCCTTGATCGATGGGCAATTGTCGGTCCTGGTCGCCGGGCACTTCACCCTGGGCGGCTGGGCCCTGGTGACGCTTCACGACGACGCGCTGGGCCTCGACACCCGGCGCCAGGGCGGGCCGGATTGGCGCTTGCCGCTATTGCAGCCGTTGACCCCGGGCCAGGCGCAGCAATTGCTGCGCCTGGGAGACCGTGCCGGGAGCGGGGTGAATTTCCGCGCCTTGTCCGCCCAGGGCAAGCCGGACGGCTATCGCTACCCCTTCGGGTTGCAGTTGCTGCTGCGCTAGCGCTTCAGACTCCCGCCAGGTGCATCGCCAGCTTGGCGATGCCCAGCAGCACCAGGACGAACAAGGTGGTGAACAGGATGCCCAGCGCGATGAAGTGGCTGGGCTTGCCGTGGGTGAAGTCGCGGGCGCGATTCTTCCCGCTTTGTACGCCGAAGGCTGCCGCCAGGACGCTTTGCAGCATTTGCAGGAAGGTCGGTGGCTGGTTGTTGCTTGGATCGTCCATAAATCCCTCGACACGGTTGGGTGTCAACAGAGCATAGACAATACCGGCGGGCATCAGGGGGTGCCTGGCACCCCCTGCACAAGCGGCTGCGATCAGTCGTCGTAGCCCAGGTTCGGCGCCAGCCAGCGTTCGCTCACGGCCAGGTCCTGGCCCTTGCGCTGGGTGTAGCTCTGCACCTGGTCCTTGTCGACCTTGCCCACGGCGAAGTACTGCGCCTGCGGGTGGGCGAAGTACCAGCCGCTGACCGCCGCCGCCGGGAACATGGCGAAGTGTTCGGTGAGGAACACGCCGCTGCGCCCGGCCTTGCCTTCGCTGGCCTCGGGGTCGAGCAGGGCGAACAGGGTGCTCTTCTCGGTGTGGTCCGGGCACGCCGGATAGCCCGGGGCAGGGCGGATACCGCTGTACTGCTCCTTGATCAGCGCCTCGTTGTCCAGGTGTTCGTCCCTGGCGTAACCCCAGTGCTCCTTGCGCACCTGTTGGTGCAGCCATTCGGCGCAGGCTTCGGCCAGGCGGTCGGCCAGGGCCTTGACCATGATCGAGCTGTAGTCGTCGCCCTTGTCCTGGTAGGCCTTGGCCACTTCCTCGGCGCCGATGCCGGCGGTGGTGATGAAGCCGCCGACGTAGTCGGTCACACCGCTGTCCTTGGGCGCCACGAAGTCGGCCAGGGACAGGTTGGGCTTGCCGTCGGGCTTGATGGTCTGCTGGCGCAGGTGGTGCAGGGTGGCCAGGGTCTGGCCGTGGTCGCCGTAGACTTCGATGTCGTCATGGTTGACCTGGTTGGCCGGCCAGAAGCCGAATACCGCCCGGGCGCTGATGAGCTTCTCGTCGATCAGCTTGTCGAGCATCTCGCGGGCATCCTTGTACAGCGCCGTCGCTGCCTCGCCGACCACTTCGTCGGTGAGGATGCGCGGGAATTTGCCGGCCAGGTCCCAGGAGATGAAGAACGGCGTCCAGTCGATGTACTCGGCCAGCTCGCGCAGGTCGATGTTGTCGAGCATCTTCACGCCCGTGAAGGACGGGGTCGTGGCCTGGTAGGCCGCCCAGTCATATTGCGGCTTGGCCGCGATCGCCTGTTGGTAGCTCAAGCGCTCGGTACGGGCGCTGCGGTTGGCGGTGCGCTCGCGTACTTCCACGTACTCCTGGCGGGTCTTGTCGACGAAGCCGGGCTTGAGTTCCTTGGACAGCAGTTGGGTGGCCACGCCCACGGCGCGGGAGGCGTCAGTGACGTAGATCACCGCGTCGTTGTTGTACTTGGGTTCGATCTTCACCGCGGTGTGGGCCTTGGAGGTGGTGGCGCCACCGATCATCAGCGGCAGGTGGAAATCCTGGCGCTGCATCTCGCGGGCGACATGGACCATCTCGTCCAGCGACGGGGTGATCAGGCCGGACAGGCCGATGATGTCGCACTTCTCGTCGCGGGCGGTCTGCAGGATCTTCTCCGCCGGCACCATCACGCCCAGGTCGACGATGTCGTAGCCGTTGCAGCCCAGCACCACGCCGACGATGTTCTTGCCGATGTCATGCACATCGCCCTTGACCGTGGCCATGAGGATCTTGCCCTTGGCCTCGGGCTTGTCGCCTTTCTCGGCTTCGATGAACGGGATCAGGTGGGCCACGGCCTGCTTCATCACCCGGGCCGACTTGACCACCTGGGGCAGGAACATCTTGCCGGCGCCGAACAGGTCGCCAACCACGTTCATGCCGCTCATCAGCGGGCCTTCGATGACCTCGATCGGCCGCGCGCACTGCTGGCGGCACTCCTCGGTGTCCTCGACGATATGGGCGGTGATGCCCTTGACCAGCGCGTGTTCCAGGCGCTTGCCCACTGGCAGTGAACGCCAGGCCTCGTCCTCGACTTCCTTGCTGGCGCCGCCACCCTTGTAGTCGTCGGCGATGGCCAGCAGCGCGTCGGTGCCTTCCGGAGTGCGGTTGAGCACCACGTCCTCGACCTTGTCGCGCAGGGCCGGCGGGATCTCGTCGTAGATCTCCAGTTGGCCGGCGTTGACGATACCCATGGTCAGGCCGTTCTGGATCGCGTGGTAGAGGAACACCGAGTGGATCGCCTCGCGCACCGGGTTGTTGCCACGGAACGAGAACGACACGTTGGACACCCCGCCGCTCGACAGGGCGTAGGGCAGGTGGTCGCGGATGTAGGCGCAGGCTTCGATGAAGTCCACGGCGTAGTTGTTGTGCTCTTCGATGCCGGTGGCCACGGCGAAGATGTTCGGGTCGAAGATGATGTCTTCCGGCGGAAAGCCCACTTCATTGACCAGGATGTCGTAGCTGCGCTGGCAGATCTCGCGCTTGCGCGCGGCGGTGTCGGCCTGGCCGACCTCGTCGAAGGCCATGACCACCACGGCCGCGCCGTAGCG
Organism: Pseudomonas sp. B6(2017); assembly: GCF_002112765.1. NCBI lineage: Bacteria > Pseudomonadati > Pseudomonadota > Gammaproteobacteria > Pseudomonadales > Pseudomonadaceae > Pseudomonas > Pseudomonas sp. B6(2017). The sequence goes on from NZ_NEIQ01000013.1 coordinate 84,404, forward strand.
CTTGCACAGGCGCGCGTGATGCTTGAACTGCTCGACGCCTTCCTTCATCGAGATCGAGTTGACGATGCCCTTGCCCTGGATGCACTTGAGGCCGGCCTCGATCACTTCCCACTTGGAGGAGTCGATCATGATCGGTACGCGGGAGATGTCCGGCTCACCGGCGATCAGGTTGAGGAAGCGGACCATGGCGGCCTGGGAATCGAGCATCCCTTCGTCCATGTTGATGTCGATCACCTGGGCGCCAGCCTCGACCTGCTGCAGGGCGACTTCCAGGGCCTCGGTGTAGTTTTCTTCGCGGATCAGCCGGGCGAACTTGGCGGAGCCGGTGATGTTGGTGCGTTCGCCGACGTTGACGAACAACGACTGGCGATCGATGGTGAACGGCTCCAGGCCCGACAGTCGGCAAGCCTTGGGAATCTCCGGGATGACCCGTGGCTTGTGTTTGGCCACGGCCTCGGCGATGGCCCGGATATGCGGCGGAGTGGTGCCGCAGCAGCCGCCGATGATGTTGAGGAAGCCGCTGGCGGCGAACTCCTCGACCACCGCGGCCATTTCCGCCGGGGTTTCGTCGTATTCGCCGAAGGCGTTGGGCAGGCCGGCGTTGGGGTGGGCCGAAACATGAGTGTCGGCCTTGGTCGACAGCTCTTCCAGGTAGGGACGCAGGTCCTTGGCGCCCAGGGCGCAGTTCAGGCCCACCGAGATCGGGTTGGCATGGCGCACGGAGTTCCAGAACGCTTCGGTGGTCTGGCCCGACAACGTGCGGCCGGAGGCGTCGGTGATGGTGCCGGAGATCATGATCGGCAATTCGACGTTGTCCTCCTCGAACACCTGCTGCACGGCGAAGATCGCCGCCTTGGCGTTGAGGGTATCGAAGATGGTCTCGATCAGGATCAGGTCGGCGCCGCCCTCGATCAGGCCACGAGTGGCCTCGGTGTAGTTGCTCACCAGTTCGTCGAAAGTGACGTTGCGATAGCCCGGATCGTTGACGTCCGGGGAGATCGAGCAGGTGCGGCTGGTCGGGCCCAGGACGCCGGCGACGAAGCGCGGCTTATCCGGGGTTTCCAGGGTTTTCGCGTCGGCCACCTTGCGAGCCACGCGGGCACCTTCTACGTTCAGTTCGTAGACCAGCGCTTCCATGCCGTAGTCGGCCTGGGACACCTGGGTGGCGTTGAAGGTGTTGGTCTCGAGGATGTCGGCGCCGGCGTCCAGGTAGGCTTTCTCGATCGCGCCGATCACGTCCGGACGGGTCAGTACCAGCAGGTCGTTGTTGCCCTTGACGTCGCTGGGCCAGTCGGCAAAGCGTTCGCCACGGTAGTCCCGCTCCTCGAGCTTGTAGCTCTGGATCATGGTCCCCATGCCGCCATCGAGGATCAGGATGCGCTCCTTGAGGGCTTGCTGGAGAGCGTGGAGGCGAGCACTGCGGTCAGACATGGGAGCTACCTGGAAAGGCCATTACGGAGGGCGTGGAGAATAGCAAACCTGCATGGTTTTGCGGCATGTGCCGGTTTTGCATGAATATCGTTCATGTTGGTTCGCCGGGCGGACCGGTAGAATCGCGACGTTTTTATTTTCGGGACCAGGGACATGCCGTATCGTTTTGCCGTCAGCAGCGTGCTGCTGCTATTGAGTTCACTGTGCATGGCGCAAGGTCCGGCGCCGGCGATTTCCTATACCCGCGATATCCAGCCGATCTTCACCGAGAAATGCGTGGCTTGCCATGCCTGCTACGACTCGGCTTGCCAGCTCAACCTGGGCAGTGGCGAAGGTGCCGCCCGTGGCGCGTCGAAGGCGCCGGTATACGACGGTGAGCGGAGCAAGGCCCAGGATCCGACCCGGTTGTTCTACGACGCCAGCGGCAAGGCGGCCTGGCAGAGCCGCGGGTTCTATTCGGTGCTCGACGCCCAGGGCAGCCAGGCGGCACTGATGGCGCGCATGCTGGAATTGGGGCACCGGACGCCGTTGCAACCCAATGCCAAGCTGCCCAGTGAGATCGTCCTGGGCCTGAACCGGGAAAACATGTGCCCGCAGCCGGCCGAGTTCGACGGGTATGCCGGCGCCCATCCCAAGGAAGGCATGCCCCTGGCGGTCACCGGCCTGACCAGCCAGCAGTACCAGACGCTACAGCGCTGGCTGGCTTCCGGCGCGCCGATCGATGAGCAGGGCCTGGCCCCCAGCACCCGGGAAAGCCTGCAGGTGGTCCAATGGGAAAACCTGCTCAACGCCCCTGGCGCCCGGGAAAGCCTGGTGGCGCGCTGGCTCTACGAGCATTGGTTCCTCGCCCACATCTATTTCGAAGGCGGTGAGCCGGGGCATTTCTTCCAGTGGGTGCGCTCGCGTACCCCCACTGGCCAGCCCATCGACCTGATCAATACCCGACGCCCCAACGACGACCCGGGTACCCAGGTGTACTACCGCCTGTGGCCGGTGCAAGGGGTGATCGTGCACAAGACCCACATCACTTACCCGTTGGGCGCGGCGAAGCTGGCCCGGGTCAAGACCCTGTTCTACAGCGGCGACTGGCAGGTCAACGCCTTGCCCGGTTATGGGCCGGCGCGCCGGGCCAACCCGTTCGAGACCTTCGAGGCGATTCCGGCCAAGGCCCGCTACCAGTTCATGCTGGATAACGCCGAGTACTTCGTGCGGACTTTCATTCGTGGCCCGGTATGCCGCGGACAGATCGCCACCGATGTGATCCGCGACAACTTCTGGGCGCTGTTCCAGGCCCCGGAACATGACCTGTACATCACTGACCCGGCCTATCGCGGCCAGGCCACGCCCCTGCTGGCGATGCCGGGTCAGAACGACGATGTTGGCAGCGTGCTCAGCCTGTGGCTGGCCTACCGCGACAAGCGCAACGAGTACGAGGTCCTGCGCCGTGATTCCTACGCCGAGGCCCCGGCGCCCAGTTGGTCGACCCTGTGGGCCGGCAACGACAACGCGCTGTTGAGCATCTTCCGGCACTTCGACAGCGCCTCGGTGACCAAGGGCCTGATCGGCGAGATTCCGCAGACGATGTGGCTGTTCGACTATCCATTGCTGGAGCGCACCTATTACCAGCTGGCAGTGAACTTCGACGTGTTCGGCAACGTCTCGCACCAGGCCCAGACCCGGCTGTACTTCGACCTGATCCGCAATGGCGCCGAGCAGAACTTCCTGCGCCTGATGCCGGCCGGCACCCGCGAGGACTTCCTCGACGACTGGTACCAGAACAGCGGCAAGTTCAAGATGTGGCTGGACTACGAGTCCATCGACGACAGCAAGCGCAGCGCCCTGAAGCTGGACGCCAAGGATCCGAAGAAGGATTTCGCCAACCAGTTGCTGGCGCGCTACGGCGAGCTCAATGCCAAGCCGGACCCGATCAACCGCTGCGACAGCGCCTATTGCTCGCGACCCAACATCGCTCCGGCCCTGCAGGATGCCGAACAGGCCCTGAGCGGTCTGGCGTCGCGGCCGGCGGCCGGGCTCAAGGTCATCGAGCAGTTGCCTGAGGCCACCTTGCTGCGGGTCCAGACGCCCGGCGGCAAGCGCCAGTTCTACAGCATGCTGCGCAACCGGGCCCACAGCAACGTGGCCTTCATGCTCGGCGAATCGCTGCGCTACCAGCCGGGGCTGGATACCCTGACCATCTTCCCGGGCATCCTCAGCAGCTACCCGAACTTCATGTTCGACATCCCGTCCGCCGAGGTGCCGGAGTTCGTCACGGCCATGCAGGAAGCCCGCGATGCCGAAAGCTTCGAGAAGATCGTCGAGCGCTGGGGCATCCGCCGCAGCCATCCGCAGTTCTGGCAGTACTTCCATGATCAGACCCGCTTCTTGCAGGAAACCGATCCGGTCGAGGCCGGGGTCATGGATATGAACCGCTACGAAAACCTCTGAGATAGAGCGGTCGCCGCCCCCGGATGCGCAGAAGGCTACGGGGGCGTCTCAGACCAAGGTCTATCCTGACAAAAACACTAGGACTTTTTCAGCGACATCGATTGGCGTAAACTGCGCCCACGTCTGCGAGGAACCATCATGAGCGCCATAACCATTACCGACGCCGCCCACGATTATCTGGCTGATCTGCTGTCCAAGCAGAACACCCCGGGGATCGGCATCCGCATCTTCATCACCCAACCAGGTACCCAGTACGCCGAGACTTGCATCGCCTATTGCAAACCGGGCGAAGAAAAGCCCGAGGACAAGGCCCTGGGCCTCAAGAGCTTCACTGCCTACATCGATGCCTTCAGTGAAGGTTTCCTCGATGATGCAGTCGTCGACTACGCCACCGACCGCATGGGCGGCCAGCTGACCATCAAGGCTCCCAACGCCAAGGTGCCCATGGTCAACGCCGACAGCCCGATCAACGAGCGCATCAACTACTACCTGCAAACCGAGATCAACCCCGGGCTGGCCAGCCACGGCGGCCAGGTCAGCCTGATCGACGTGGTCGAAGACGGCATCGCCGTGCTGCAGTTCGGTGGCGGTTGCCAGGGTTGTGGCCAGGCCGACGTGACCTTGAAGGACGGCATCGAGCGCACCCTGCTCGAGCGTATTCCTGAGCTCAAGGGCGTGCGCGACGTCACTGACCATACGCAGAAAGAAAACGCCTACTACTAAGGCGTTCGCTGCGACACAAAAAAACGGCGCCCCGTGAGCGCCGTTTTTTTATGCCCGGAACCAGGCCCCTGGGCGTGAACAAGTGGGTCAGGGCCGATAGAGGTGTGCGTGGCCGGCGCGGTACAGCGACGACTCACTGAAGGCATCGGCGGCCAATACCCGGCCCACCAGGATCAGCGCGGTGCGCCGGAAGCCCTTGGCGGCTGCCTTGGCTGCGATATCCGCCAGGGTCCCCTGCACCCAGTCCTGGTCCGGCCAGGTGGCCCGGTGCACCACCGCGATCGGGCAGTCGGCACCGTAGTGGGGCAGCAGTTCGGCGACGATGCGCTCCAGATGGTTGACCCCCAGATGGATGGCCATGGTGGCGCCATGGGCCGCCAGGCTGGCGAACTCTTCCCCGGCCGGCATGCTGGTCTTGTCCGCGTAGCGGGTGAGGATCACGCTCTGGGAGACATCGGGCAAGGTCAGCTCCGCTCCCAGCAATGCGGCGCAGGCGGCGGTGGCGGTGACTCCGGGGACGATCTCGAAAGCAATCCCCAGCTCCCGCAGGCAACGGATCTGCTCGCCGATGGCGCCGTACAGGCTCGGATCGCCGGAGTGCACCCGGGCTACATCCTGGCCCTGGGCATGGGCTTCGCGGATGGCCTCGATGATCTGTTCCAGGTGCAATTCGGCGCTGTTGATCACCCGTACTGCGCTATGTCCCTCGAGCACCGCCTGGGGCACCAGGGAGCCGGCGTAGATGATCACCGGGCAGCGATGGATCAGGCGCTGGCCCTTGACGGTGATCAGTTCCGGGTCGCCGGGGCCGGCGCCGATGAAGTAGACAGTCATGGCAGTGTCCTGTGAAAAAGGGGGCGAGCAGGCTTCATGATGAAGATCGCTCATGATCGAGGGCGGGGGTTAGCGGCGATTCTACGGGCAAACAGCTAACAGGCCGTTGAAAAACTATCTGCGTTGCCATCGCTGCGTTGAAAACAGGCTGGTGCGCCAGCCCGTTCAAAATGCTCATTTACCGCGCGTAAACTGCGCTTTTTCGCTTGTTTTCGCCTTGTGCTGGCTGCCTCGCCTACGTTTTTCAAGGGCCTGCCAATGCCAGGGTGGCTTCGGCGGATTTTTGCCGGGGCACCAGCAGTTGCGCCGAGCCTGCTTGCAGGCATTCGGCCATGGCCAGGGCGGCGCTTTCGGCGACGCCATGACAGCCGGTGCGTTCGAATGCGGCCTGCGACCTGTGGCTCAGGCGGGAGTCGTAGGGCGCCAGTTGGGCACTGCTGAAGAAGGTCAATGGCAGCGACAACTGCTGCGCCAGCTCCAGCAGGCCCAGTTCATCCTGCTTCAGGTCGATGCTGGCCATGGCCTGTACCTGGCCCAGGTCCAGGCCATGGGCCCGCAGCACCTGGTCCAGCAGGGCGCGCAGGGCGCTGGCCGGGCAGCCCTTGCGACAACCCAGGCCGACCACCAGGACCGGCTCGGTGATCATGCCCGCTGGCCATCCTCGCCCTTGCGCCGGAACAGCCAGGCGCTGATCAAGCCCAGGGCCAGCCAGAAGGCGGCATTGGTCAATTGCGAGGCAATCTTGAACTGGGCCTCCAGTGCTTCGGGAGCCAGCATCGAATGCACTTCCGGTTGGGGAGCGCCGATCACATGGGGCACGGCGATGATGGCCGCGCCCAGCAACTTCAGCAGCCAGTTGCCGGCGAACACGATCAGTGCCAGGCCCACGGCAGTGGACGCGGCGGCACCGACCCACCAGGTCTGGCGCTGCACCAGGTCGGCCGCGGCGGTGCCCGGCAGCTCCGGCGGCAGGCCCAGGGTGGGCGCCAGGCAGAAGGTGGCGTAGCCGGCCAGGCCCCAGAGCAGGCCCTGGGAAGTGCGGCTCGGTGCGCGCAGGGTGTAGAGGCCTGCCAGCATCAGGGCGAAGCCCACGGCGACCACCAGGTTGCCGCCGGTGGTGGACAGGACTCGCTGCCAGCCGTCCTCCGGTTCCCAGGCTTCTTCATCGTGGACGTGCCCGGCCATGGCGCCCGGGGCGTGTTCATGGACTGCCTCGGTGGCCGGGGCCTTTTCGTAGGTTTCCGCCTGGAGAATCAATGGCGCGACCCAGAAGCTTTGCAGCAAGGTCAGCAGCAGGGCGGCCAGCAGCCCGGTGAAGCCTGCGGTTTGCGCGATACGCTTGATCATCGGACGGGTCTCAGTGGCAAGGGAAGGCGGCGCTGTGGCGGGTGTCGTGGGCGGCGTTGTGTACCGCCTCGATGTGCGAGAAACCGGCGAAGTACACCAGGCAGGCGCCAAGGATCGAGGCACCGATGGCGGCTACCAGGCGCTGGCTCAGGGTGGCGGTGCTGCTGGCGGAATGGCTGGTGCTGCTGATGATCGACATGGCGCGTTCCCTTGGGTTTGTCAGCGGGAAGCGGCGCAGGAAAACCCCGCGTGGCGTTCACGCAGGGTTTGCAACAGCGCCCGCCCACCGCGGGTTTGTCATTCGTGTATTGCGGGCCGGTCTCCGGGCTCGCGAGGGGCAGGGCGGGTCATGCCATGCCGGCAAGTGTCGCCTTCCCATGCCCAGGGCACAGTGGATCTGACACTTCGCTCGCTTACCGTTGCGGGGGCAGCACCGGACTGGTCATCGCGGCAAGCGCGTGATTCACCGGTTTCCCGTTTCACCCTGTGAAGGGCACCCGTAACAAGTTGTGTAGCAAATCATGGGCAAGGGAGCGCCGTCAATCGCCGGTTGGCACGGGAAGCCGCCGCATATGTGCATTGACCGTCCTCCGCGCTCTGCGTAGCCTTGCGCCTTCGAGGTTCTTCGGCCAGCGGTCGAAGCTAAGACGGGAACGCGGTAGAAGCCGCGGCTGCCCCCGCAACTGTGAAGGGTTCCATTCCTGCACGGCCACTGCCTGGCGTCCATGACGCCGGCGGGAAGGCACAGGAAGCGTCAGTCCTGGACTGGCAAGCCCCCAGCCAGGAGACCTGCCTCGACCCAGATTCTCACTACAACCGGGCGGGGTGATCCGGTGGCGAAATCAGCACCTGGCCCGCGCCGTGCCTGTCGTCCCGTATGCCCGCCTCCTTCGCCAAAAGGGCATCCGATGAAAACACTGGCCAAACTTCCCGTCACTATCGTCACCGGCTTCCTGGGCTCGGGCAAGACCACCTTGCTGCGGCACATGCTGGACAACGCCCAGGGCCGTCGTATCGCGGTGATCGTCAACGAGTTCGGCGAACTGGGCATCGACGGCGAGATCCTCAAGCAGTGCTCCATCGGCTGCACCGAGGAAGAGGCCAGCGGCCGGGTCTTCGAATTGGCCAACGGCTGCCTGTGCTGCACCGTGCAGGAAGAATTCTTCCCGGTGATGCGTGAACTGGTGGCCCGCCGTGGCGACCTGGACCATATCCTCATCGAAACCAGCGGCCTGGCCCTGCCCAAGCCCCTGGTGCAAGCCTTCCAGTGGCCGGAAATCCGCAGCGCCTGCACCGTCGATGCGGTGATCACCGTGGTCGACAGCCCGGCCGTGGCCGCCGGCACCTTCGCCGCCTTCCCGGACCAGGTGGACGCCCAGCGCAAGCTCGACCCCAACCTGGACCACGAGTCGCCACTGCACGAGCTGTTCGCCGACCAGTTGTCCAGCGCCGACCTGGTGATCCTCAACAAGACCGACCTGATCGACCCGGCCGACCTGGCCAAGGTCCGCCAGGAAGTGGCCGAGGAGCTGCCGCCGGCGGTCAAGGTGATCGAGGCCAGCAGCGGGCGCCTGCCCCTGGACGTACTGCTGGGCGTGGGTGCCGGTTCCGAGGAGCACATCGACAGCCGTCACAGCCACCATGATCACCACCATGACGACGATCATGACGACCATGACCACGACGCCTTCGACTCGATCTCCATCGAGCTGCCCGAGGCCGACGAAAGCCTGCTGCTCGATGCCCTGACCCAACTGGTGGTCAAGCACGGCATCCTGCGGGTCAAGGGTTTTGCGGCGATCCCCGGCAAGCCGATGCGCCTGCTGCTCCAGGGCGTGGGTACCCGTTTCGACAAGCACTTCGACCGCAAGTGGGGCGCTGATGAGAAACGCATCACCCGCCTGGTGCTGATCGGCCAGGAACTGGACGCAACCCAGCTGGAAGCGCAACTGCGCGCCGCCCTGGGCGCCTGACCCATGCACCTGCTCAGGACCCAGCCCGGCGGATTCGTGTCGGATGACAACATCGCCGACCTTGGACAAACCCCCGCCGAGCTGGTGATCCTGTGCAGCGGCGACTCCAGCCTGGCGCTGCTGGCCGAGGCCGCCGAGCAACTGCCAGCGGACTACCCCAGCTTTCGCCTGGCCAACCCGATGCAGGTGCAGAACCACGCCTCGGTGGACCTGTACGTCGACCAGGTGCTGCGCCATGCCAAGGTCATCCTGATTTCCCTGCACGGTGGCATCGCCTACTGGCGTTATGGCGTCGAGCAACTGGTGGAGCTGTCCCGACGCGGGGTGCAGCTGATCCTGGTGCCGGGGGACGACCGGCCCGACCCGGAGCTCAGCGACCTGAGCACGGTGTCGGCCGTGGAGCGCGACCGCCTGTGGCAGTTCCTGCGCCAGGGCGGGCGAGAAAATGCGTTGAATTTCTACCGCTGCCTGAGCGGCTTGCTGGGGCGCGACTACCCCTGGAGCGAACCGCAGGTGCTGCCGCGCACCGCGCTCTATCACCCGGCCAGGAGCCAGGCCAGCCTGGCGGATTGGCAGGCCCACTGGCAGCCCGGCCAGGCGGTGGCGGCGCTGCTGTTCTATCGCTCGCACTTGCAGGCGGCCAACACCGCATTCATCGACCTGTTCTGCCAGCGCCTTGCGGCTGCCGGTCTCAACCCCTTGCCGATCGCCGTGGCCAGCCTCAAGGAGCCTGGCTGCCTGGCGCAGGTGCAAGACTGGCTGGATGAGACCGGTGCGGGAGTGATCCTCAACACCACCGGTTTCGCCCAGTCCAGCCCCGAGGCGCCGCACCTGCGGCCGTTTCGCCGCGACATCCCGGTGATCCAGGCCATCTGCGCCCAGGATAACGAGCCGGGCTGGCAGGCCAGCGAACAGGGCCTGGGCCCACGGGACCTGGCCATGCACATCGCCTTGCCCGAACTGGATGGGCGCATCATCAGCCGGCCCATCAGCTTCAAGGACCTGGCCTGGCGCAGTGAGCGCAGCCAGTCGGACGTGGTCTGCTACCGCGGCCAGCCCGAGCGCATGGACTTCGTCGCCCGGCTGGCAAGCAACTGGGTCGAGCTGGGCCGCCTGGACAACCACCAGAAGCGCATCGCCCTGGTCCTGGCCAACTACCCGACCCGCGACGGGCGCATCGGCAACGGCGTGGGCCTGGATACCCCGGCGGCGGCGCTGAACATTCTCAAGGCCTTGCAGGCCGAGGGTTATCCGCTGCCTGGCGAGCTGCCGGCCAGCGGCACCGAGCTGATCCAGCAATTGCTCGGTGGCGTCAGCAACGATCTGGACAGCCTCGACCTGCGCCCTTGCCAGCAGAGCCTGGCCCTGGACGACTACCAGCGTCTGTTCCAGGCACTGCCCGAGGCCAACCGCCAAGCGGTGCTGGAGCGCTGGGGCGCCCCGGAGCAGGACCCGATGTTCCGCAACGGGCGGCTGATGGTCGCCGGCCTGCGCCTGGGCCTGACTTTCATCGGCATCCAGCCGGCCCGGGGTTACCAGGTCGACCCCAGCGCGGTGTACCACGACCCGGACCTGGTGCCGCCCCATGCCTACCTGGCGTTCTATTTCTGGCTGCGCCAGGTCTACGGCGCCCACGCAGTGATCCACGTCGGCAAGCACGGCAACCTCGAGTGGCTGCCGGGCAAGGGCGTCGGCCTGTCGGCCCAGTGCTGGCCGGACGCCTTGCTGGGGCCGCTGCCGAACATCTACCCGTTCATCGTCAACGACCCAGGGGAGGGTGCCCAGGCCAAGCGCCGGACCCAGGCGGTGATCATCGATCACCTGATGCCGCCCCTGACCCGCGCCGAAACCTATGGCCCGCTGCGTAACCTGGAGTTGTTGGCCGACGAGTATTACGAGGCCCAGTTGCTCGACCCGCGCCGCGCCCGGGAGCTGCAACGGGACATCTTGCGCCTGGTGCGCGAGACCCAGATCGACCGCGAGCTGCAACTGGACGGACCACTGGAAGGCGAAGCCGATGCGGCGCTCTGGCTGCCACGGCTGGACACCTACCTGTGCGATCTCAAGGAATCGCAGATCCGCGACGGCCTGCATGTGTTCGGCGAGTCGCCAGAAGGGCGCTTGCGCATCGATACGTTGCTGGCCCTGCTGCGCATCCCCCGGGGCGATGGCAAGGGCGCCCACGCCAGCCTGCTGCGGGCCCTGGCCAAGGCCTTCGAGCTGGGGTTCGACCCGCTGGACTGCGCCCTGGCCGAGCCCTGGACCGGGCGGCGGCCGCAGGCCCTGCAACAGCTCAGCGATGCCTTGTGGCGTACCGCCGGGGATGTGCGCGAGCGCCTGGAAATCTACGCCGGGCGCCTGATCGAGGCGGCCTTGCAAGGCCCGGTGGCGCAACTGGACGAAGCCGGCTGGGAGCCGGTGCGCAGCATCATCGAAGGCTTGCGCGAGGTAGTGGCGCCGCGCCTGGATGCCTGCGGGCCGGCGGAGATGCGCGGCCTGCTCGATGCCCTGCAAGGCCGCTTCGTGCCGGCTGGCCCCAGCGGCGCGCCCAGTCGCGGACGCCTGGACGTGTTGCCCACCGGGCGCAATTTCTATTCGGTGGATGTGCGCAACCTGCCCACCACCACTGCCTGGCGCATCGGCTTCCAGTCGGCCAACCTGATCCTCGAGCGCCACCTGCAGGATCACGGCGATCACCTGCTGCAACTGGGCTTGTCGGTCTGGGGCACGGCCACCATGCGCACCGGTGGCGACGATATCGCCCAGGCCATGGCGCTGATGGGCGTGCGGCCCGTCTGGGCCACCGGCAGCCAGCGGGTCGACGACTTCGAGATCCTGCCCCTGAGCCTGCTGGACCGGCCCCGGGTCGACGTGACCCTGCGGATTTCCGGGTTCTTCCGCGATGCCTTCGCCAACCTCATCCGCCTGTTCGACGCGGCGGTGCAGGCGGTGGCTGCCCTGGACGAGCCGGCCGACATGAACCCCCTGGCGGCCAGGGTCCGTGCCGAACGCGAAGCCTTGCAGGCTGGCGGCCTGGACCCGGAAGCAGCGGCGCGCCAGGCTGGCTGGCGGATCTTCGGGGCCAAGCCCGGGGCCTATGGCGCCGGGGTCCAGGGCGCCATCGACGGTCGGCTGTGGCAGAGCCGCGAGGACCTGGCCGAGGTCTACCTCAACTGGGGCGGCTACGCCTACGGCGGCAGCGATGAAGGCACCGCCGCCCGCGAGCAGTTCGCCGCTCGCCTGGGCCGGGTCCAGGCGGTGGTGCAGAACCAGGACAACCGCGAGCACGACCTGCTGGATTCCAACGACTACTACCAGTTCCAGGGCGGCATGCTGGCGGCGGTGGAAAGCCTGGGCGGGGCCAAGGTCGCCAGCTACCACGGCGATCACAGCCAGCCCGACCTGCCGAAGATCCGCAGCCTCAAGGAAGAGCTCAACCGGGTGATCCGTTCCCGGGCGGTGAACCCGAAATGGATCGAGGGGGTCAAGCGCCACGGTTACAAGGGGGCCTTCGAAATGGCCGCGACCCTGGACAACCTGTTCGCCTTCGATGCCACCACCGAACTGATCGACGACCATCAATACGCCTTGCTGGCCGATGCCTACCTGCTGGACGACTCGACCCGCGAGTTCGTTCGCCAGCATAATCCCCACGCCTTGCGCGATATGACCGAGCGTTTGCTGGAGGCCCAGCAGCGCGGCCTGTGGCAGGAGCCCGGAGCTTATCGCGAGGCCCTGGAGCATCTGCTGCTGGATATAGAAGAAGACTCCTGAGGGCACCTTAAAAAACTACCTGCGTTGTCATCGCCGCGTTAAAAACAGGCTGGTGCGCCAGCCCGGTCAAAATGCTCATTTACCCCTTGTAAACTGCGCTTTTTCACCTGTTTTTGCCTTGCACTGACTGCCTCGCCTACGTTTTTAAGAGGTGCCCTGAGGCGGTGAATGCTGCGCACTCGATCGCGAGCCGGCTCGCGAAATCGTCCTTCGGGACACCCAGACCCAAGCGAGAACCCCAGATGAGCGACACCCCGCATTTCCCCTTGTCGGCCGTGGTCGGCGCCGATGCCCTGAAGCTGGCCCTGTGCCTGACCGCCATCGACCCGAAGATCGGTGGCGTGTTGATCGAGGGGCCACGGGGCATGGCCAAGTCGACCCTGGCCCGGGGGCTGGCGGATTTGCTGGCCAGCGGGCAGTTCGTCACCTTGCCCCTGGGGGCCAGCGAAGAGCGGCTGGTGGGTACCCTGGACCTGGATGCAGCCCTGGGCGAGGGGCGGGCGCAGTTCTCCCCGGGCGTTCTGGCCAAGGCCGACGGCGGGGTGTTGTATGTCGATGAGGTCAACCTGCTGCCCGACCACTTGGTGGACTTGCTGCTGGACGTGGCGGCCAGTGGCACCAACCTCATCGAGCGCGATGGCATTTCCCATCGGCATTCGGCCAAGTTCGTGTTGATCGGCACCATGAACCCGGAGGAGGGCGAGTTGCGCCCGCAACTGCTGGACCGCTTCGGCCTCAACGTGGCCTTGAGCGGCCAGGTCCTGCCCCTGGAACGCGGGCAGATCATCCGTCGGCGCCTGGATTTCGACAGTGATCCGCAGGACTTCTGCAACCAATGGGCCCAGGCCCAGGCCGAACTGCGCCAGCGCTGCCAGCAGGCGCGGACGCTGCTGGAGCGTATCGCCCTGGATGACCAGGCCCTGGCGCAGATCACCGAGCGCTGTTTCGCCGCCGGGGTCGACGGCTTGCGTGCCGACCTGGTCTGGTTGCGGGCCGCCCGGGCCCATGCCGCCTGGCGTGGCGCTTCGGCCATCGCCGAGGAGGATATCGACGCGGTGGCGGAATTCGCCTTGCGCCATCGGCGCGGGCAGGCGCCCGCCGCACCGGCGCAGCAGCCCCAGTCGCCGGCACCGCAGCAGTCCGGGGCGCAGCGCGAGGCCAGCGAAGGCGCGGGCCAATGGGGTGACATGCCGGCCCAGGCACTGCCCACCGGCGCCCGGCGCGAGGTACCCAGCTGGCCAAAAAAGCCCTAGGCATCCGTTCCCGCTCTGGCCTGGGGGCGGATGCCAAGTCCCGGCCGGGGCGCCTGGGCCAGGGACGACAAGGCCGCAGCCGGGCGGCGAGTTGCGGTCGCATCAACTGGCCCGGCACCTTGCTCAAGGGCCGCCCACGCCTGGTCGAGGACCTGCTGTGGCAACTGCGCAGTCGCACGCCCCATGAGTTGTGGCTGGTGATCGTCGACGCCTCGGCCTCGACACGCCGGCACCATGCCCTGAGCGATGCCAAGGGCCTGCTGGCGCAACTGTTCGACGATGCCTACCGGCAACGGGCGCGCCTGGCCTTGCTCACCGCCAGCGGTCGGGCGCCCCGCTGGCGGGTCCAGGGGCTCAAGGCTTCCAAGGACCTGCGCCACTGGCTCGATGGCCTGGGCGCCGGCGGCGGTACGCCATTGCCCCAGGCCCTGGCCGAGGCCGGGCAGTGGCTGGAGCAGCGGCAACGGCGCTGGCCGGCGGAACAGCAGCGGGTGCTGCTGATCACCGATGGGCGCCTGAAGACCCTGCCGCCGGTCGACGCTCTGAACTGTCCGACCCTGTTGCTGGACATCGAGCGCAGCCCGATCCGCCTCGGTCGCGCCCGGGAGCTGGCCCAGCGCCTGGGTGCCGACTACCACCATATCGACCTGTAGCGCCCCAACCCCCGTGGCTCGTGCCGAGGCTGCGTACGGGCGCGCAGTGGCCGCAAGGCTTGGTAGCGCGATCTACCTGTTGCTCCAAGAGCGCTGTCCCAGGGCTCATATCGAGCCATGCACGGCCGGTAGCGGCAGCTACACTGCCTGCGCCAATCAGTGGAGCGATGCCATGCGGGTACTGGTGCACAACGACAAGGACGATTTTCGGGTCAAGGCCTACGCTGGCACCAATGGCGTGCTCCTGGCCATGGACCTGGATGCCAGTCGCCGCCAGGGCTTGCTGGGTTTCGCCATCGAGAAACAGACCGGCGACAAACCCTGGCTGTTCCTGTTCAACAGCCTGACCTTTCCCGGCAAGACCCACACCTTCCCCCAGTACAACGCCACGCCCAGCAACCAGGCGCCGTTGCAGAAATTCCGTTGGGCCGACTACGCCGTCCACCCCGGTGCCACCCTCAATTACCGGGTGTACCTGGTCTATGGCAGCGCCGCTGCGCCGCAATTGGGAGAAATGCTGCAACTTGGCATCACCACCGATAATGGCCTGCCTGCCGGGCAACGGGTGATCTTCAATCGGGCAGTGGCTGCCAGCCAGGCGTTCTCGCGCAAGTTTCCCGAGCTGGACGCTTGGCTCAGCGCCAACAAGAACCTGCCCATCGAAGCCTGGCCGGACGCGCCCCGGCAATGGCTGGAAAACGGCCTGCTGGGGCAGCTGCTGGGATTCATCCAGCGGGCCGCCGATGCCAGCTGGTGCCTGGATATCGCCATCTACGAGTACCAGTTGCCGGCCATTGTCGCTGCGGTCAATGCCGCTTTCGACCGGGGCGTGCAGGTGCGGGTGCTGTATCACGCAGGTCCCGGGGACGATGACACGGCGCAGAACCAGGCCAGCCTGCAGCACTTGCCCGAGGCTTGTAAGCGCGGGCGAGTGACCCACGCCATCTTCCACGACAAGTTCATCGTCCTCGGCCGCCTGGATGCCGGCGGGCAGCGCCAGGACATCGCGGTCCTGTGCGGCAGCACCAACTTCACCGCCAATGGCGTGTACCGCCAGGTCAACGTGGTGCACTGCCTGGACAACACGGACATCGCCAGCCGCTACCTGCAAGTGTTCGAGCAGATCTGGGCAGCGCCGGCGGATGTCGGTGCCACCCGCAAATGGTTGACCCAGCACAACCCCATGCAGCCTGCGGCAGCGCTGTTCGCCGGTTTCTCGCCGCGGACCGGGCAGGGCGACCTCGACGAGTTCGTGCGGATCATCAACGGCGCCCGCCGTGACTTGCTGTTCGTCACCGCCTTTGCCTTGCCCGACCGGATCCTCGATGCCTTGCTCGGCCAGCCCCACGACGACGTGCTGCGCTATGGCCTGCAGAACACCGCCAGCCGCATCACCGGTTTCCATGCCGACCGCACGGCGGAGTTCGCCGCTACAGCCTTGCTCAACAACGGCCTGGAAGGCTGGCTCAAGGAAGGCCTCAAGGGGCAGAAGGGCAACTTGCTGGTGCACACCAAGGCGGTGGTCACCGATTTCACCAGCGATGCGCCGGTGATCATCAGCGGCAGCCACAACCTCAGCGTCGGCGCCAGCCAGGGCAACGACGAGAACTTCCTGATCATCCGTGGCGATACCGACCTGGCGGACCGCTATGGCCTGGAACTGCTGCGGTTCTACGAGCACTACCGGTTCCGTTACTTCGCCCGGCAACTGGCGCTCAAGCAGGTCCAGCCCCTGGCCACCAACGATAGCTGGAGCGACGACTATTACCAGGAAGGCGACTTGCGCCAGCTCTCGCGCCTGCGTTTTTCCGGGCGTTGAGGTTGGGCAAAGGACCCCGGGCAGGCACGGCTCGGAGACTCTTGCGCTGGCAACACTTACCTTGCTCTGGACTGCGCTCGTTGTGTATAGAAGGCGTCCGGCTGTTCCAACCCAAGCTAAGGAGTGCAATCGATATGTGCGGGATCGACCACAACAACCAGCCCGATATCGCCAGGCTCCTCGAGGGACTGCCCAGGAACTGGGGCAAATGGGGGCCAGACGACGAGGTCGGCGCCCTCAACTACCTGCAGCAGGCCGAGGTGCTGCGTGGCGTTGCCGCGGTGCGCCAGGGCAAGACCTTCACCCTGCAGGTGCAGATCGGCCATCCGGGCGGCGATCCGATGTGGCCGGCGCGCAGCCCATCCATGCGCTTCAACACCCTGGACCGCAGTCACTACCAGGCCGGCAAGCAGCCCTCGATGGGCGGCGGTGCCGAGTATTGCGACGACGTGATCTTCATGCAGTTGCAGGGCTCGACCCAGTACGACGCCCTGGGCCATGCCTGGTACGACAACCAGTTGTGGAACGGCTACGACGCCAGCACCACGGTGGGTGGCATGGCCAAGGCCAGCGTGCTGCCGATCGCCGAACGCGGGATCGTGGGGCGTGCGGTACTGATCGACATGGCCCGCCACCGGGGCAAGAAGTACCTGGGCCGTGGCGAGACCTTCGATCACCGGGACCTGCTGGCCGCGGCCAAGGCCCAGGGCGTTGTCATCGAGAAGCGTGACATCCTGATCATCCGCACCGGCTCCATGGGTGCTTTCTATGAGTACGGCAAGACCGAGTTCTTCAAGGACCTGGTGGAGCCGGGGCTGACCTATAGCCGGGAGCTGGTGGAGTGGTTCGACCAGATGGAGATCCCCAACCTGGTGACCGATACCATCGCCAACGAGGTGATCACCGATCCGGCGTCGGGGGTGCAGATCCCGCTGCATTGCGCACTGATGCGCAACCTGGGCATCGCCTTCACCGAGATCGTGCTGCTCGAGGACCTGGCCGAGGACTGCGCGGCCGATGGCCAGTGGACTTTCCTCTACACCGCAGCGCCGTTGAAGATCGTCGGCGGCAGCGGCGCCCCGGTGAACCCGGTGGTGATCAAGTAGCGCCAGCCAGGGTGCTGGAGTCCGGGCGGCCAAGGGTTTACCCTGCCGCGCGTTTTCCACCACCGATATGGACCTTCGACCTGCCATGAGCGATACCTGCCCGCCAGACTGTGCCCATTGTTCTCCCGACGTCGATCATGAAACCGCCCACCGCGCCGTGCTCGATGCCTTGCAAGTCATGGGAGCCCACCCCGAGGCCGACGAGGACCGGATCGTCGAGCTGCTGCAAGAACGGGGCTATTCGCCGATCATTGCCGAAAAGCTCAATGCCTTCGTGCCCGCGGCCCTGAGCTGGCCCATGCTCAAGCGCCTGGGGGTGGCATCCTTCGTCGGGCATTTCATCGTCTATGACGACAACGACGAAGAGGTACAGGTACCGGTTGCCAGCCAGCATTACTTCACCGCCGCGCTGACCCTGGCCTACTGGACCGTCGAGCAGGGCTTCACCGCCGAGTTGCCCAGCAGCACTTACCAGCTGGTCGCCGGCCGCAGCGCCGAGATGGATGCCGTGAACCAGATCCTGCACGAGGGTGGCAGTGTGCAGGGGGCCACGGTCGGCCCGTTGCAATTGCTGCGCATCAGTGCCAGCCAGATGCTGGCCTAGCTCCTCAACCGATGAAGATGATCTTCGACACCAGCTCCGCACTGTTCTTGGCCTGAAGTTTCTTCATCAGCCGGGCGCGGTGCACTTCCACGGTGCGATGGGAGATGCCCAGCCTGCGCGCCACCTCCTTGCAGGTCAGGCCGTTGACGATATGCAGGGATATCTCTCGTTCGCGCGGGGTCAGTCGGATCGACGGCGCCGGCTGGCGGTCCAGGCGCTCGAAGTGCCAGACCATCAGTTCGAACGGGTCCAGCGGGGTCAGGGAGAACCCCTGGGCCCGGGCCCAGAACACCTCGCCATTGCGATGCTGCATGAAGCGTTCGTCGCTGTAGGAGTCGCTGGGGCCGCTGCGCAGCCAGTGTTCGCTGCGTTCGCCAATGCTCTGGTAGTCGGCGTGCGAGGGGTACAGCAGCAGGGTCAGGTGGTCGCGCAGGTGCTCGCGTTCATAACCGAACAGGCGGACGAAGGCCTGGTTGCAGTCGAGTATCCGTCGGTGCCCGGTGATCAACTGCGGTGCGGGGGAAACCTGGAACGCCAGGCGCTCGAGGTCCTGGAATCGCTGGGTATGTAGGGTCATTGGGCATCCTGCCTCGAGATGGTCGGCGTACTTGCCAGGAGGCGGGCACTACTTACAGGAGTAGGTAGTTGCCCCAACTAGCTTGGGATTCGGGCGCTGGATCATTCTATGGAATCCCCGCTTCAAGGACAGAAGAAAATCACCATGACCCACGATTCCGTATCCATCGTCGCTGCCGCCCACAGTCCTTTCGGTCGCCTGGACGGCCTGAACCTCGAAGACCTGATCGTCAAGGTCACGCGCGAAGCCCTGGCGGACGCTGCGATCGATGCAGCCGAGATCGACGCACTGTTTCTCGGCCACTTCAACTCCGGCCTGGTGTCCGATGGTTTTCCCGCCTCGCTGATGCTCCAGGCCGATCCCCAACTGCGCTTCAAGCCTGCCACCCGTTGCGAGAACGCCTGTGCTTCCGGTTCGGCGGCGATCCAGGCCGGGATCAACGCGATCCGCAGTGGCGCCGCCGAACTGGTGCTGGTGGTGGGCGCGGAGAAAATGACCAGCAACAGCACCGCCGAGGTCACCCGGGCCCTGGCTGGCGCCGGCTACCAGAACGATACGCGGGAGGCCGGCCTGAGCTTCGCCCAGTTGTTCGGCCAGGTGGCGCAGCAGTACACCGAGCGCTACCACAGCCCGCTGGCCTCGATGGCGGCGATCGCGGTGAAGAACCACGCCAACGCCATGGCCAACCCCCTGGCGCAGATGCACCGGTTGATGGATTTCGAGCACTGCAACAGCGTCTCCCAGAGCAACCCGCTGATCGCGCCACCGCTGCGCCTGACCGACTGCTCGCTGATCAGCGACGGCGCGGCGGCGATCGTCCTGGCCTCGTCCCATCGCGCCCGCTCGATGCGGCGCCAGGTAGCGATCCGCGCCATGGTCCAGGTCAACGACCTGCTGCCCATGGCCAGCCGCGACGTGCTGGCCTTCGAAGGCCCGCAGCGGGCGATCCATGGTGCGCTGCGTGAGTCCGGGGTGACCCTGGGCGACCTGAGCTTCGCCGAGGTCCACGACTGCTTCACCATCGCTGAACTGCTGATCTACGAGGCCATGGGCCTGGCGCCCAAGGGCGAGGGGCACCGCGCCATCGACGACGGCATCGTGCGCCAGGGCGGACGCCTGCCGGTGAACCTGTCCGGCGGGCTCAAGGCCAAGGGACACCCGGTGGGGGCCACCGGGGTATCGATGCATGCCCTGGGCTTTGCCCAGCTGGTCGGCGAGCCCATTGGCCTGGGCGTGCCCGGCGCCGAATTCGGCCTGCTGTTCAACATGGGCGGCATGGCCGTGGCCAACTATGCCAGCGTGCTGCAAGCGGTCAGGACCTGAGGATGAATATCGCCCAATGGCTGCTCGATGCGGCCCAGCGCTGGCCGCAGCGCGCGGCGCTGTTCGAGGGTAGCCGGCAGGTTGCCGACTACCAGGCGTTTGCCGCCAGGGCCCGCGACCGGGCCCTGGAGCTGCGCCAACAGCATGGCATCGTCCCCGGCGAACGGGTGGCGCTGCTGTTGAAGAACAGCTGCGCCTATCTCGAACTGCTGTACGCCATCTGGTGGAGCGGGGCGGTGGCGGTGCCGATCAACCACAAGCTGCACGCCCTGGAGGCCGCCTGGATCGCCGGTAATGCAGGGGCGCGGTTGATCTACACCGACGACGGCCGGGTCTTCGACGGTACGGCGCTGCCAGAGGGCTGTCGCGAACTGGCGGTAGCGGCGGCCATGCCTGGGGAGGCGGCAGGTGCCGAGCTCCTGGAGCCCTGCCCGCGACAGGACAGCGACCTGGCCTGGCTGTTCTATACCTCCGGCACCACCGGGCGCTCCAAGGGGGTGATGCTGTCCCACGGCAACCTGCTGGCCATGTCCCTGTGCTACCCGCTGGATGTCGACCCGGTCTCGGCGGACGACGCGGTGGTCTATGCCGCGCCGCTGTCCCATGGCGCCGGGTTGTACAACTTCATCCACGTACGCTGTGGCGCCCGGCACGTGGTGCCGGCGTCCCGGGGCTTCCAGGCACAGGAGCTGTTCGAGCTGGCGCAAGAGCTGGGACAGGTCAGCCTGTTCGCCGCGCCGACCATGGTCAAGCGCATGGTGGAGCAGGCGCGGCAGCAGGGTTATGCCGGACAGGGAATCAAGACCATTGTCTACGGCGGCGGCCCGATGTACCTGGCGGACCTGACCGCGGCCCTGGATACCTTCGGCCCACGACTGGTGCAGATATACGGCCAGGGCGAATGCCCGATGACCATCACTGCCTTGTCCCGGGAGACCATCGCCGACCGTGACCAGGCCGCCTGGCCGGCCATCGCCGCTTCGGTCGGGCGGGCCCAGGCCTGCGTCGAAGTGCAGGTCCTGGATGCTTCGGGCCAGCCCCTGGCGCCCGGCGAACCGGGAGAAATCGCCGTGCGCGGGGCGCCGGTGATGCAGGGCTACTGGAACAATCCGCAAGCCACCCAGGCGGCCCTGGTGGACGGTTGGCTGCGTACCGGCGATGTGGGTTTCCTCGATGGGCAGGGCTACCTGACCCTGACCGACCGCTGCAAGGACGTGATCATTTCCGGTGGCAGCAACATCTACCCGCGGGAAGTCGAGGAAGTGCTGATGCAGCACCCCGGCGTGTTCGAGGTCTGCGTGGTGGGCGAGGCCGACGCCGAGTGGGGCGAGTCTGTGGTGGCCTTCGTGGTCGCACGCTCATCGGCGAGCCTCGATGAGCAGGCCCTCGGCCAGTGGTTCGTGGAGCGCATGGCCTCATTCAAGAAGCCGCGCAAGTACCTGTTCTGCGCCGAGCTGCCGAAGAACAGCTACGGCAAGATCCTCAAGACCCGCCTGCGCCAGTGGCTCAAGGACCCTGCACAGGCACTGGCCGAGCTCTGACACAACTTTTTTCCATGGATAGCACCACGACAGGAGTCCCCGACATGGGCGTGCCACCTTCCAACTCCCGGCGCCAGCGGCGCCGGGCCTTCATCGGCGCCACTTCCGGCCACTTGATCGAGTGGTACGACTACGGCGTCTACGGTTTCCTGGCCCTGTACATCGGCAAGGCCTTCTTTGTCTCCGACGACCCCACCAGCAGCCTGCTGGCGAGCTTCGCCGCCTTTGCCCTGAGTTTCTTCATCCGGCCCCTGGGCGGCCTGTGCTTCGGTCCACTGGCCGACAAGATCGGCCGGCGCAAGACCCTGATCACCGTGCTGGTGCTGATGTCCGCTTCCACCTGCCTGCTGGGCTTGCTGCCGACCTACGCCAGCATCGGTATCGCCGCGCCGATCCTCCTGATCCTGATCCGCTGCGTGCAGGGCTTCTCCGCCGGGGGCGAGATCGGCACCATCACCAGCTTCATTTCCGAGTACGCCGGCCCGGGCCGCCGGGGTTTCGCCACCTGCTGGCTGATGGTCACCGCCGTGCTCGGGCTGTTGCTGGGCGGTGCCGTGGCCAATGGCATGACCTGGACCCTGGGCGCCGAGGTGATGCAGGACTGGGGCTGGCGCATCCCGTTCGTGATCGCCGGGCCCTTGGGCGTGATCTCGCTGTACATCCGCCTGAAGCTGGAGGACAGCCCGGAGTTCCTGGCCCTGGTCGAAGCGGGGCAGACGTCCAAGGCGCCGCTGCGCGAGGTCTGGCAGTGGAAGCGGGCCATCGCCCTGGTGTTCTTCATCATCACCCTGCACAGCTCGATCTTCTACCTGGTGCTGACGTTCGCCTCGACCTACATGTCCAACACCTTGAAGTTCGACAGCGGCACCACCTTGCTCTACGTGTTCGTCGCCAGCCTTGCAGCGGCGCTGGTGATGCCTTTCGGCGGCGCCTTCACCGACCGCTACGGTCGCAAGCCGTTCCTGATGGTGATCGGCGTGCTGGCGACCCTGGCCATGTACTGGTTCTTCAAGGCCGCGCCCACGGCGACCCCGGCTACGCTGTTCTGGCCGTTGATGGCGGTGGCGATCCTGTTCGGGTTGTATGCCTCCTCGACCTACGCGCTGATGAGCGAGTTGCTGCCGACGCGCGTCCGTTCCACCGGCATCGCGGTGGCCTACAACATCCCGGTGGCGGCGTTCGGCGGCAGTGCACCGCTGATTTCCACCTGGCTGATCAAGCTCACCGGCGACATCAGTGCGCCCTGGTACTTCTACGTGGCGACCGGGGTCGCTTCGCTGCTGGCCCTGGTGATCCTGCGCCAGGAAGACTTCGTCGCCTGTACCCACGATGCCCGCGAACAGCCGCGGCCGGCTTCTCGATTGCTGGCCAATTGAGGATATTGCCCACGGTTTTGCCAACTACTGCTTGAACTCACTCCGTGCCGGCATGCCCGAGGCGCAAATACTACTAGGCTCTGGCGAGGCTCATATCCCGGGCCTTCAAGGCGATTCAGCAAGGGAGGGGGATAGACGCAATGGACGCATTGGCCGCAGCACGCCTTGGCGATGAAATCGCCCACGGTTTCGGGGTCGCGGCCATGGTCGCCGGGGCCGTGGCCGGGGCCGTGATCGGCGCGGCGATCATCGCCGCCACGGCGGCCACCGGTGGGGTGGCCGCGGTGATTCTCGCTGGTGCGATCGCCGCGGGCGGCCTGTCGATGTTCCAGATCGTCAAGGGCCTGAGCACCATCTTCAACCTGCCCGAGCCCACCACGGGGGTGCTGGTGGAGGGCAGCTTCAATGTCTATATCAACCAGCGCCAGGCAATGCGCGCCGGCCAGGACAGTTCATCCTCGTGCAGTGGCCTGCCGTTCAACCATCCGCCCTGGCCGTTTCCGGTCCTGATCGCCGAAGGCAGCGCCAAGGTCACCATCAACGGCAAGCCCGCCGCGCGCCTGCAAAGCAAGATGGTCTGTGGCGCGCATATCAAGAGCGGCAGCCAGAACACCCTGATCGGTGGTCCGAGCGTGCAGGTGGAGTTTGTCTTCGACCTCGAGAGCTGGATGCATACCGGCTTGGAGCTGCTGGGGCTGGGGGCGTTGATCGGAGCTGGGGTCCTGGCGGCTTTCGCCGGTCTTGCGGCCTTTGCCGGATTCGCCGCGCTGACCGGTGCGGGATTCCTCGGCATGGCCTTGCTGGGCGATCTGGGCGACCGCCTCGGGCCAGGTTACCGCGACCTGTTGCAAGGCGCGGCGGGCATGCTTTTGCTGGGGCTGGGGCCGAAGATGGCCGGGGGCAAGCGGCCGCCACCGCCTGCGGAAGCCTCGGTGTATCACGTCACTGACAGTCCGAAGAAGATCGACGGCGTGCTCAGCGGCATCGATCCGAAGTACCTCAACCCCAACAGCCGTTTCGGTGCGGCCTTCTACGTCGGTGAGAGCCCCAGCACACCCTTGGCAGAAATGGCTCACCACGGCGTCAAGCCGACCCACGGGATTCGTTTCAACGTCGATGCCAGCAAGGCCAAGGTCCTGGACCTCACCGATCCGGCGATCGCCAAGGAGTGGGGCTACAACGGTGGCCCCATCACCTCCAAGACCCAACAGATCGGCATGGACGCCAAGGACCAGGGTTACAATGTGATCCGCTTCGGTTCCGAGCGCGACCCTGGCGGGGTCAACCAGGCGGTGCTGGATAATTTCAACGAAATCCTTTCTCCCCAGATAGTCACTCCGGTAGAACCATGAAGTTTTATTTGTATACCTACGTTTGCGCCGACTGCGGCCACCGCTTCAAGGCTCCCGAGGTCATGCCCGGCAGTTATGGCGAATTCCTGATGCGCAGCATCAACGGTGAGACGGTATGGCTCGATGGGCCGAACGACGAAACCTATAGCGAGGTCGATGGGTTGCTGGAGCAGTTGCTGCAAGGGCAGGGCGTCAGTTCCACGCGCCGTGCTGACCTGCTGCGCCGGGTGTTCGGCGTGGCCTGCGATCCCGATTCCAAGGGCCAGTCCTTCAGCCTGCTGATCAAGCCCAGGTGCGGCCAGTGTGCCAGCGTGAACATGGATTACTGGGAGGGCACCGAGCCGCCGGAGTACGTCGATTGCGATTTTGCGCCGGTGCAGCATCGCCAGTGGCGGCAGTTGAGCCAGGCACAGAAGCTCGACCTGCTGCGCCAGATGTTGCCGGCGCCCAGGCCCTAGGCCGGCGCCACAGGCCGTACGTCGCGACCAGTCGGCAAGGGCCGCGGTCCTGGTTTATGGTGTGCGACGGCGCTGGACCCGCCCGGGTCCGGCAGCCTGAGCCTCCAGCCAGGGACAGCGGCCTTGAACCCCCATCTTTTTCATTTCTCCAGCCAGGCCTATCCGCCGGCGCAACGCTTCGAAGTGTGGCGCGACGAGGTCAACGCGATCTTCCAGATCGGTATCGAGCAGGCGCTGGCGCCGCGCTTCAACTACCAGTTGAGCACCGGCTACGCGGGCTCGATCCTGATCGGTTGCGGCTCCTGGGTCGGGGCTGGCGAGCCGGTAGCCTATGGTGTCCGCCGCCCGCAGCAGATGATTCGCCGCGATGGCCTGGACCACCTGTACCTCTGCCTGGGATTGAACCATTCGTTGCACGGCATGGCTGGCCGGACCCCATTGCAGGCCGGGCCTTCGAGCATCTATGTGCTGGACCTGGCCCGGGAGCTGGACTCGCAGATCATTGCAGGCGACACGGTGATCCTGACCCTGGCCCGGGACCTGCTGAGCCCACGCATCCGCGCCGCCAACCTGCATGGCAGCCTGGTCCGGGGCCCCTTGGGCAGCCTGCTGGGTGACTACCTGCGTAGCTTGCGCCGGCAACTGCCGTCGTTCCATGGTGAAGAACTGGCCGCCGTCGAGCAGGCGACCCTGGCCATGGTCAGTGCCGCGTTGGCGCCCAGTGCCCAGAGCCTGGCGGAGGCCGAGGGACCGATCAATCGCACGTTGTTGCAGCGGGTGCGGCGGTTCATCGAGGCGCACCTGCGCTCGGCCGAGCTGAGCCCGCAGTTGATCTGTCGCGAGGTGGGTATTTCCCGGGCCCAGTTGTACCGGCTGTTCGCCGAGGAGTCGGGCGTGGTCGCCTATATCCAGCAGTGCCGCCTGGACCGGGTGCGGCGGATCCTGGAAAGCCCCCTTGGCGCCAACCAGCGTATCTCGGCCCTGGCCTTCGACCATGGCTTCAAGAGTGAATCGCACTTCAGCCGGGTGTTTCGCCAGGCCTTCGGCTATTCACCCCGGGATGCCCGCGACCGGCGCTCGGCCACGCTACCTGCCAAGGCTGGAGCCGTGAGCGTCGAAGGTCCGGGATCGCTGCTTGAAGTACTTGATCGACTCGACACCCAGGTGCGTTTGAGACGCTGAGCACAGTGTTGGAGACCCACAGGACAATCGGCGCCGAGGGCCGCTGATAGCATCTTTTTCGCCCATTCCCCAGGCCGGGCCGCGCCGTGCGGCCGACCGCGAAAGGAATCCCCTAGGTGAGCCGTTCATGGGACATGAAGGCTCCTGGATACGTGAAGAGGATGTTATGAAACTTCGACTGATGTGCATCGCCACCCTGGCCCTGGTCTCTGCATGCAATGGCAATGGCGGCCTGAATATCCCTGGCATGGCCCAGGGCACCGGACCCCAGGCGCAGATCTACGATGCATCGTTCGCCAAGCGCAACTTCGTGGTCGGCAAGACTTCGCTGGACGATGTGCAACGCCTGTGCGGCGATACCCCGGAAAAGCGCTATGCCTCCGATGGCAGCGAGTACTGGACCTACCGCAGCGATGTGAACAGCGGCGGCTATGCACCCGGACGCTCGACCATGCAGCAGATGCTCGCCAAGGCCTGGAGCCATGTGCCGTCCAATGAGGTGACCGGCGCCGCGGCCAACGAATACAACCTGGCCACGGGGGGCAATGGAGTGGTGGCCGGCATGACCAACCAGCTCATGGGCAAGCCCACTGGCCCGGCGCACATGCTGCAGTTGTACTTCAAGCAAGGCGTGTTGCAGTCCTACAGCTTGAATTGAAGTCGCTGCTTGCCAGGCTGCCCCGGGAATGAATTATCATACGCTGTATGTTTATTCTCCAGAGGCACCGCGACATGGCATTCGGCAAGGTATTCATCGCCACTTCGGTGGACGGCTTCATCGCCCGCGACGACGGCAGCATCGACTGGCTGCCGCCTGGTGAACCCGGGGAAGACCATGGTTATGCGGCCTTCATCGACTCGGTGGATGGCATCGTCATGGGGCGCAGCACCTACGACACGGTGCTGGGGTTCGAGCCCTGGCCGTTCACCAAGCCGGTGGTGGTGATGAGCCGCACCCTGGGGCCCGCCGATGTGCCGGCGCACCTGGCCGATCGGGTGCGCATCAGTGGCGCCGAACCGGTGCAACTGGTGGCGCAGTTGCAGGCCGAGGGCTGGCGCCAGGCCTATATCGATGGCGGTACGCTGATCCGGGCTTTTCTCCGGGCGGGACTGATCGGCGAGATGGTCCTGACCCGGGTGCCGGTGCTGATCGGCAGTGGCCGGCCGCTGTTCGGTTCCCTGGAGCAGGACCTGCGCCTGCACTGCCTCGATACCCGGCAATACGCCAATGGCCTGGTCAGCAGCCGCTACCGCGTGCAATCCCCATCGCGGGGCGATCTTCATGACTGAGGTACGCAAGCGCAGCGGGCGCCCGGCTGCCGGCCGGGCCCTGACCCTGGACCAGGTGCTGGACTGCGCTCTGGTACTGCTCGAGGAGCTGGGCCCCCAAGGCTTCGGGATCCGCGCCCTGGCCCGGCAACTGGACATCACCCCGATGTCGGTGGCTTACCACGTGGGCGACCAGCAGCAATTGCTGCGCCTGCTGGTGGAGCGGGTGCATGGCGTGCCGCTGCCCGAGCCGGCGGCGCAGGCCGCGCCGATGGAGCGGGTCCGATGGATGCTCGGGCACTACATGGACCGGGTGCGCCTGCACCCGGCGCTGACGTTGTGTGTCCTCGGCGATCCGCAGCTTTTCGGCGGCTCGCTGGCAGCCTTCAGCGACCAACTGCGTGTTGAAGTGCAGCGCTTCGACGCCGAGCCCGAGCTACTGTTCGATCTGCTGGTGGACTACACCCACGGCCACGCCCTGGCGCTGGCCTTGGCCGGGGAGGGCGCGCCACCGCTTGCCGGGGCCTTCGAGGCCGGCCTGCGGCGCCTGTTGCGCTGAGGCCCAGGCGCTACCGGGAGTGGCCGTTCCTGGCGCCGATGCCTGGCCTGCGCATCGATGCACTCTTCTTCACAGAAAATCACTGACTTGCGACAGATTGCAACGGATGCCCTGGGGATACTGGCCAGGCTCCGAAGGAGCATGAAGGACCGTCACGTGAGAAGAGGAAGACATCCATGCGTTCAATGCTTGCAACCTTGTTGCTCTCCCTGGGGAGCACGACGCTGGCCAATGCCGCGGCGACCCCGGCGTTTGACCAGGTGTTCCGCGATTTGAAGCCGGACCAGCCCGGCTGCGCCGCGGGGGTCATGCGTGATGGCAAGGTTATCTGGAGTGCCGGTTACGGCATTGCCAACCTGCAGACCGGTGCGCCGATCAAGACCGATACTCTCTTCAACCTGGCCTCGGTGTCCAAGCAGTTCACCGCCTTCGCCATTCTCCAGCTCGAGGCCCAGGGGCGCCTGAGCCTGGACGATTCGGTCCGGCGTTTTATCCCCGAGTTGCCGGTATACGCCCAGGACATCAAGATCCGCCACCTGCTGCACCACACCTCAGGGCTACAGGACTACATGTTCCTGGCCGAGCTGGCCGGCATCGGCTACTCCCAGCGCTTCACCCAGCAGCAGGCGCTGCAGATGCTGTTCAAGCAGAACACCGCGATGTTCCCGTCCGGGGTCGAGTTCAGCTACAGCAACAGCGGCTACATGCTGCTGTCCAGCATCGTCGAGCGGGTTTCGGGCATGTCGCTGAAGAACTTCTCCCAGGCCCATATCTTCAAGCCCCTGGGCATGACCCGCACGAGCATCGTCGACCAGTACCCGCTGCAATTGCCGAACCTGGCCGAGAGCTACGAGCAGGACCCCAAGACCAAGGCCTACACGTTCGCGGATGTGCGCTGGGAGCAGACCGGCGATGGCCAGGTGCACAGCACCGTGGTGGATGTGATGCGCTGGATGCGCAATTTGTCCACGGGCAAGGTCGGGGGCCCGGCCCTGCTGCAGAAGATGCGCCAGACCGAACCGCTGGCCGACGGCGACCCCGGCTACTACGCCATGGGCGTCGGCCTCTCGCGTTATCGCAGGTTCGATGAGGTGTCCCACAGCGGTGGCTGGGCAGGCTACAACACCCATGTGGCCTGGTACCCGAAGATGGAGCTGGCCACCGTGGTGCTGTGCAATTCGCCGGTCCCGGATGCTTCGGCGCGTGGCTATGCGCTGATGGACGCGGTGCTGGGCTCGCCCAATCCGTCCCCGGGCCACGATATCCCGCCGCCAGTACCCAGCATCAGGGCCGTTCCACCGGCTCCGTTGAACGCCCTGGTGGCCGGTACCTACCTCGACGACTCGGGGCATCAATTCCAGCTGCAACGCAGCGACAACAGTTTCACCCTCAATACCTTCCCCGACACGCTGGCGTTGTCCCGACTGAGCGAGCACCTGATGGCGGCCGATAACGACGGCTCGCCGATCTACCTGGCTGCGACTTCGGGAGCGCGCATCGTGTCCACCAACCCGGCCTCGACCTACACCCTGGCCGCCCCCTGGAAGCCCCAGGATATCCAGCGGTATGTGGGGATCTACAAGTTGCAGACCTCATCCGGGCAGCTCAAGGTCTACCCCAAGCAAGGCAAGCTCTACATTCGCATCGGCAAGCACACCTATCCCATGCAGCCGCTGGCGGCAGAGCGATTCAGCGCCCAGGACCTGGGGGTGATCCGCTTCGAGCAGGATGGCCAGGTGCTGACCAGCAGCCTGGCGCGCAACCTGCGGTTCGTGCGCGCCAAGGCCAAGTGATCCTGGGTATTGCCTGCCGGCGCATCCCCTGGATGCGCCGGCTGCGCACCAGCAGCCAGAGCAGGTAGAAGCCGCCCACCTGGGTTTCGTATTCCGTTCCGGCGTCAGTCAGTTGCTTGAATAGGCGACGCTTGGAAAACGGCTCGGGTTTGCCATCTCGGTGGCCTGGTGTCCGGGCAAGGGGCCGCCCTGAAACTGCGCCACCACCTGTTGCGGCGCCATGGAGGTGGTTTCATCGCCGCGCCGGGCTGTTCGGCAAGCGCTATAGCGCCAGCATCTTCATGGAGCGCTGCAGGAACAGGGCCGAGGCCGGACGGTTACCAGCGGTCGAACAGCTGCTTGACCTGGCGCGCCTCACGGCAGTCGTGCAGGGCCTGGCGGAAGCGCTGGTCGGCGAACAGCCGGGCGGTTTCGGCCAAGAGATCCAGGTGCGACTGCTCGGCAGGGGCCGGTACCAGCAGCACCAGGATGTCGCGCACCGGCTGCTGGTCGGGGGCGGCAAAGGCCATGGGCGCCTGGGGGCGCAGATACAGGACGTGGATCGCGTCCAGTTCCTCCAGCCGCGCATGGGGCAGGGCCACGCCCGCGCCGATGGCGGTACTGCCGGCCTCCTCGCGACGGGCCAGGCTCGCGGCCACCCAGTCGCCCGGCAACTGCCAGGTATGTTGCATATGCTGGCCGATCTGCTGGAACAACCGGTGCTTGTTCGACGGATTGACGGCAAGGAGGATGTCCTTCTCCTGCAGGTGCATGGCCAAGTTACCCATGGGCTTCTCCAGGACAGGCGGGCGCCAGCGGCCCGGCTCAGCTTCCATTCAAGCGTATTCACGGCCGGCTGGCAGCCAGGGTGCGGCAGTCTTTACGAAGTTTTTAGGTCCCCGAGTTGCTGGCACCTTTCCGATCCCGGTAAACAAGTAATCCAGGTATCAACGTGCTATGGGAGAAGCGGTGGTTCTCTTGAACCATGTCAGCGCTACCTGAAAGCGTTCATCAGGCATCGATAGCCCTATCCTGCACACAGCATTTGCACACCCCAAGTTCTTTGTGATTTTCACAGGGCCTCCAGGAACGCCTTCAGCGCCTTCAGTTCGACCCGGTCCAGTCCCAGAACCTCGAATTGCGCCGACGTCACGGGAAACAGAGGGTCCTGCAATTGCGCACCCTTGGGCACGGGCACGGGCCTGGGCATGCCTGCGTTGTAGAACAACAGCACCTGATCGAGGCTGCTGGCCAGCCCATTGTGAAACCAGGGGCCGGTATGGCTCACGAGTCGCAGTGATGGTGTGCGAAAGCGCCCGACATCTTGCGCCAGCCCGGTGACCTCATAGCGGCCGAGGTCTTCGCGGCGACGTCCATAGAAGGTCAGGCCGGCATTGTGGAAGCGGTTGTCCTGCAGTGCCGGACCGAAGTGGCAATTCATGCAGCGGGCCTTGGTGCGAAACAGGTGTAGGCCTTGTAACTGCTGGTCACTGAGCGCCTTCGCCTGCCCCCGCAGAAAACGCTCGAAGGGGGTACGTTGGGCAACCCGCAGCAGATCGCGCTGGTAAGTCGCCAGTGCCGCCGCCACCTGCTCGGCACCCAACGCCTGTCCGGGAAAGGCCTTGGCGAATTGCGCCGGATAGTCCGTGCTGTCTCGCAGCCGGGCCACCAGTTGCGTGACGCTGAAAGCCATCTCCTTCGGGTCGACGACCGGCATCAGGGCCTGCATCTCCAGGCTGGCGGCGCGCCCATCCCAGAACAGATGCTCGGCCAGGCCGCTGGCCACCAGGCTCGGCGCATTGCGCCGGCCCGCTGCACGGTCATGCCCGAAGGAAACGCGACGCCCATCGGCGAATGCCAGGTCCGGCTCATGGCAAGAGGCGCAGGCAATCTGCCCCGAGCGCGACAGGCGCGGGTCGAAGAACAGCTGGCGGCCCAGATCGGCCTTCTGCTGCGTGTAGGGGTTGTGCTCCGGCGACGGCGCACGCTCGGGCAAGGGGCCCAGCTCTTGCCAGGCCACGCCGGCATCCACCTGGGGCGCCGGCCACTGCGCGAAGGGGCGGCTGTACGCCTCGCGCAGGCACGCCACTTCGCTCAGTGCGCAGGCCAGCCCTGGCTCCGATTCAATCACCAGCAGGATGCCGATCAAGGCCACAAGACTCTTCAGGTGGCGGCGCATTTCAGAACGCGTACCCGACTTCGAGCCAGTACTGGCGGCCCACCTCATAGGTCGAGACCGAGTTGCTGTTGATCGTCTGGTTGGCATTGACCGACTTCTTGTCGAGCACGTTGAACACGTCGACATTGATGAACACCGTCTGGTCCCTGGCGGTGGGAATACGCCAGCCCAGGCGGGTGTCCCAGGTCAGCGCGGCCTGGAACTTCTGTTCTTCCCAGACATCCACCGAGGTCCCCATGTAGTCCACATTGCGCCCCGTGTCGCCAATGCGCTTGTAGCCGGCGCGATAGCGCCAGAAGTTGCTCCACTGCAGGTTGGCTTGGGGGATCTCGGTGATGGTTGTCAGGCGGGCCGTCCAGGGCCGGTTGAAGTTGCTGGCAGGCCGGTCGTCATAGTTGATGAAGCTGCCTTGGTACTGGATGACGTTGTTCTGGTAGTACAGGTTTTCAGCGGCGACGTAGGTCGGCGCCGAGGCCTTGCTGTCGGTCCAGTTGAGCGCCAGCTGCCCCCCGGTCTGGGTGCCCAGCAGTGTCCAGCGCTGCAACGGCGTGACCGTCAGGGTGTAGGTGTCGGTCTCGCTCTTGCCGTCGTTGGTGTAGGTGGTGTAGTTGCTCGCCAGCGCCGGGTCTGTGGACGGCTCGCCCAAGGTCCTGCCGGATACCTGCACCACCTGGTCGCGGCCCTTGCGATTGACATACTTGAGCGCGTATTCGATCCCGGCCCATTGCTGCACCACGCCCAGCATCAGTTCATCGTCGTAGGGGATGTCCAGCTGATTGAAACGCACCTGGTTGGCGGCGTTGGACTTGACCACCCAGGGCTTGTCCAGGCTGTCGCGGGTTTCGTTGAAGCGCAGGCGGTTGCGCCCGTCCTGCAGTTGCCAACTGCTGACGCTGCGCCCGTAGTAACGGTTGACGCCGGCATTGAGCAGGGTAGTGCGGTCACCGAACAGGTCATATTCGAGGGAGAAGCGCGGCGCCCAGGTGGTCTTGTCCATGTAGTCGTCGGTGTCCATGCGCACGCCCGGGCGCAAGGTCAGTGGGCCGATGGTGATCTCGTCCTGCAACCAGCTGCCCCAGGAGGTCGTGGTGAAGTCGAATTCGCCGGTGGCGTAGCGGGTACGGCTTTTCATGTATTGCCCCGCCCAGCCGTTCAGGGTCTGGCCCATGTTGCAGGCGACGTTGTCGGTAACCCCGGCGCTGTTGGTGCAGGTTTTGGTGGCCGCGGGAGCAACATAGGTGCTGCTATCGGTCAGGCGCTCATAGCGCACGTACTGGCGGGAGAATTCGAAGCCGGTTTGCGGGCGATGAGTCATGCCCAGCCAGTTGACGCTGCGCCAGTCGGCATTGAGCTTGTATTGCCAGGTACGTTGTTGCTGCTCGATATCTCCCCAACCGCCTTCAAGGGTATTGGCGGTGGCCTTGTTGCCGATGCCCCAGTCCTTGGTGCTCGATTTGCGCCAGGTCCAGTAGTCGGCCGAATCCGACTGGCGGCTCTGTTCCTGGCCGCTCCACGCCAGGTTCTGTTCGACCCGCGCCAGGTCGCCATCCCAGATGGTGCGCAGGTTCAGTTGGGTGCCGCCGGCCTTGTTGTCGTAACCCGAGTTGGCCACGTTGGCGCGAAAGTAGTGACTCTCCTCAGGCGCATGGGTCACGCTGGTCTCGACGGTGAGTTGGTCGCTGGCCCGCCAGACCGACTTGAGGAAGTAGTTGTCGATGCGCCGTTGCTGCTTCTCCTCGTGAAAGCCCATTTCCTCGACGTTGTTATAGGAGTAGAAACCCAGCGGGATCGTCGAGCGCTTCTGGCTGAAGCTGCCGAGCAGGCCGAAATTGTCGGTCAGGTGGCCCTGCAGCGTGCCGCGAATGGTGACCTTGTCGAACTTGGGCTGCTCGTCGGGGGAGCCGGAGTTCTCCATGCGCTGTTCTTCGCTTTCGTCGATGTGATATTTGGTCCAGGCGGAGCGGGTGGTCTGCACCGAGAACTTGCCGTGCAGCGCCTGGGACGGCGCACGGGTTTGTGCATCGATGACGCCGCCGTTGAAGCCGCCATAGGCTGCCGGG
This sequence comes from Pseudomonas sp. B6(2017), assembly GCF_002112765.1. Lineage (NCBI taxonomy): Bacteria > Pseudomonadati > Pseudomonadota > Gammaproteobacteria > Pseudomonadales > Pseudomonadaceae > Pseudomonas > Pseudomonas sp. B6(2017). The sequence continues at coordinate 118,014 of NZ_NEIQ01000013.1, forward strand.
ACGTTGCTGTCCAGGACCGTGATGTTCTCCAGCAGGTCGGTGTCCAGGGCCAGGCCCTGGCTGCGCCCCGGCACCGCGTCCAGCAATTGCACCCGGTCTTCTGCCGGATCGATGTCGTTGTTCATGTTGATGCCATCGATCAGGAAGGCATTCTGGTAGAACTGCGCGCCGTTGATGCTGATGTTGGCCGGGCTGATTTCGCCAGGGGTCTTGCTGCTGAGCTGGGCGTCGTCGAACTGCACGTTGGGATGGCTGCGCAACAGGCTGGTGATGTCGCCATTGCCGGCCGGCATCGCTTCGATCGTCGCGCGGTCTATACGGGTTTCCCCCTGGGGCAGCGTCCACTCGCCGGGGACCTTGGTGTTGCCCAGGCGCACCGGGTCTGCGCGCCGGTGGGTCGCACGTTGCACCATCAGCGCGTCGTCACTGAGGTAAATCCACTCCAGATGACTGCCCTTGAGCAGTTTCGCCAGCGCCTGATCGGCGCTCAGCTCGCCCTGCACCGCGGGAGCGGTCAGGTTGAGCAGCAATTGGCTCTCGACGCTGATCTGCAGGCCGGTCTGCTGTGCCAGCGCCATCAGTGCCGTACCTAGCGGCTGGCGGGCGATGTCGATGCTATGCCGGGCCCGCTGGTCACCGGCCAGTACCGGCAAGGACATCGCCAGTCCTACCGACAGCAATAATAGGCGCGCGCTGCGTCGGCAACCGTGAAGACCTTCTAGGTGGCGAATGGACATGCTCTGGTGAACTCCCCGCTTGGTGCGAATGATCCGCATTTGTTAATGAGAATATTTACTATTAACTGGACGGGGCAATAAACGAACGGCGATCGAGAACTTCCAGAATTTTTTGAAATTTATTTTTCTACCGGCGCTCCAGGGGTTTCTCGGATAAGGGTGAGGTAGGGCCCCCAATGCGTGAGATGCCCACGAAGCGGAGCGATGGCCAGTTGCAGCGCGCTGACCGGCGAACGCAGGTTCAGCGAGGCGGTGACGCGCCGCTCGCCCAGGGCCCGGTCGGCCAACAGCAAGGCGCCGGGATAGTAGTCCCGCAGTTGTTCGATCACCTCGCGCAGGGGCCGGTCGTTGACCACCAACTGCCACTGGCGCCATAGCGCAACCTGGTCCGGCGCTAGCCGGTTGCGCTGCGGTGGACTGTGGTCCAGGCCCAGGCGCAGGCTATCGCCGGGGCCCAGGGCAGGCACCGCGAGTTCGCCCCGGCCATCGCGAACCTGGACCGTTCCGCTTTGCACTGCCACCACGACGGCGTTGCGACCCAGGTCCACATCGAACGCCGTACCTATGACCCTGACCTTCACGTCCGCTGCCTGGACCGTGAACGGGCGTGAAGCATCGTGGCTGACCTCGAAGAACGCCTGCCCCCTGAGCAGCGTCACGCCCCGCGTACCTGGCTCGAAGGCCACCCGGATGGCACTGTCGCTGCCCAGTTCGACATGGCTGCCGTCGCTCAGGCTGATCTTCAGATGCTCGCCGAGTGGGCTGGCATGGTCTGTCGGCGGCGTGGGTCCTACCAGCAACAGCACACAGGCTGCCAGTGCCAGCGTTGCCAGCGCTCGGCCCGCCCAGCGATGTCGGCCCTGGGGCGGGGCCGAGGCTGGCAGCGGCCGAGGCACGGGTATCTCCGGCGGCTCCAGGTAACCACTGAGCAACCAGACTTTCTCGGCCTTGCGCCAGGCGGCAGCGTGACGCTCATCAGCGGCCAGCCAGCGTCCATGGGCCTGTTGCAGTGCCAGGTCATCCGGCGCGGCGCGGCATTGCAGCAGCCAGTCCATGGCCGCCTGCCACACCAGGTCGTCCTTCAGTGAGCCGGATACAGGTTGGGAGGAGGGGATATCAGTCATCGGCCAGATGCTCCGCACAGTGGGTCAGTGCGTCACGCACCAGTTGGTGCGCCAAGCTGGTGGAGATCTTCAACTCAGCGGCAATTTCCTGGAAGGTCTGGTGTTGCAGGCGATGCATGTAGAAGGCCCGGCGCGTTCGTTCCGGCAGTCGGGTCAGGGCGTCCTGCAGGAGGCGCAACTGGTCGCTGTGCAGCGCCTGGTGCTCCGGCGAAGGCGTGCTCGAGGGCAGTTCGCTGAGCAGATCGTCGCCATCGGGGTGGCGGTTTTCCAGGGTCGAGCGCCGCAGCAGATCAAAGGACAGGTTGCGCACGATGCGGTACAGGTAGCCCACCGGGTTGCTCGGCTGGGCAACGCTATCGGCCTGGCCGCAGAAGCGCAGCCAGGCTTCCTGGACCACCTCTTCGGCTTGGGCCCGACAGCCGACAATCGGCGCCGAGTAGTCGACCAGCGCGGCACGGTGGGAAAGGTAGAGCTCGAGTTTATCGCTGGGATAAGACACGGCGGCGATCATTCAAGGTGGGATCAGGCTAGGGGGGCGGAATCTTATCTTTAGTTGCAAATGCTTATCAACAGCGTTTGTGCGGCCCTTGAGTGGATGCCGGATCGACCCGAGAGGAGGAGGGGGGAACTGCAAATGGCTGTATTAATCTGATAGTGAGCAGATGGCGAGCACTCCCGGCAAACTCCAGGAGCTGCCCAGGTTGTCGCCGCTGATCCTCGAGCAACTCAATATGCGTGGCGCTATTTCTTTGCTGTACCGCAGGAAATCGCCCGCGGTGAACGGCGGCCGTCATCCAGACGAAACCCAGCGACCCTCCCATTCAACGATTACATGAGCCGGGTTGCTGACGCTTACGGGTCTGTTCCATTGCTCCCTAAGCCCCGGTACTGGCCTGCATGGAAGACCAGCGGTTCTGCGCCGCTGTATCGGTACTGTTCGATCTCGCCAATGAAGATCAGGTGATCACCGCCCTCGTACTGGGTGACGTTGCGGCACACCAGTACTGCCACCACATCGTCCAGCACCGGGGCTCCCGCCTTGCCATAGGAATGAGCTACACCGGCGAACTTGTCAGGTGCTGCCCGGGCGAACTGCTCCGACAGGTGATGCTGGTGCGCGCCCAGTATGTTGATGGCGAAATGGCTCGCCGCGCAAAAAACCTTCAGGCTCGGTGCCTTGCGAGCCAGGCTCCAGAGCACCAGTGCCGGTGACAGCGACAATGAGGAGAACGAGTTGGCGGTCACGCCGATGTTTCGGCCGTCAGCGGTGCGGGTGGTGATCACGGTGACACCGGTCGCGAACTGCCCCAGCAAGTTGCGCAGTTCGCGGGCATCGTGGACATCGCAACCCTGGGCATCGAGCAAATCGAGAGCTTTGGTTTCGGTGGCAGCGTTCATGCTGATCTCTCCCCTCAAGCGGGCTCAGGCGGCCTGCTGGTTCATTGCGCGCGATTGCAGGCGCAGCGTGAATCGAACCAGAGGCGCGCTCAGCGCCGTCGTCACCAGCGCGAACACCACGAGTATCGTGTAGACCTCTGGCGGAAGGATCTGCATCTGCAGGCCGATCGACAGGACGATTAGCTCCATCAAGCCGCGTGTGTTCATCAACGAGCTCACCAGCATCGCATCGTGTGGCGCAAGCCCGGTGGTGCGTGCGCCCAGATAGCTGCCGCCGAACTTGCCGATGAATCCGCCCAGCAGGAATACACCGCACCACATCCATGATGCCTGGTCGTCGATCGTGCCGATCGATGCACGCAGTCCCGCACATGCGAAGAACACCGGCATCAGCACAAGCTTGACGAAACCTTCGACGTTCTCGCTCCACTCCTTCGCGACGCCGGGCACGCGCCGCACGAACAGCGCCGCCGCCAGTGCGCCAAATGCGCTATGGAATCCGATCAGCGACGTCGCCAGTGCCGACGCGATGACGAAGCAGAGCAACACGGCCAAGCGGTCGCGCGCCGCATGGGCAGTCGATGCGAGCCGTGCAAGCGCCGGTCGAACCACGAAGCGCACCAGCAGCCCGCTCAGCAGCAGGTACACGAGCAGGCTGACGAGCATGCGCACAAATGCCCAGCCAGGCCCGCTCGATAGCGAGGCAATGGTGGCCAGCAGCATCCATCCGAGTGCATCTGTCAGCATCGCGGCGGACATTGCGTGCCGTGCGCCGACCATGGCGCTCAGCGCCAGGTCGTCGATGATGCGCGCCATCACCGGCACCGCCGATACCGCCAGTGCGACACCGCAGAAGAGCACATAGGGCAGCGTCGGTGCGTCGCTGGCGAGCGTGTCTTTGGAGGCGACGGCGACGAGCATGCCGGCCGCCGCCGGTGCGATGAGCCCGCCGGCTGCGATCGCCGCCGGTATGCGCCAGCGCTTGCCGTGCAGCGTCTGGCCCAAGTCCATACGCAGACCGATCTGGAACATCAGCAGTATCAAACCGACTTCGCCAACTTGCGCCATTGCCGACAGCGTGTGTGGGGCGAACAACAGGCCGTAGAAACTCGGTGCGACCAGGCCCAACAGCGAAGGTCCCAACAGCAGGCCGGCCGCAATCTCGCCGACGACCGCGCACTGGCCGAGCCGTTCGGCAATGCGCCCGCAGACATTGCAGAGCGCGATCACCAGCATGAGTTGCAGCAGCCAGATGGTCATGGATACCTCGCAAGGAGCGACACCGGCACGAAGCGAGCGGCGGCGAGCCCCGTGATGGCCGTGACGCCACTGGCCAGGTTCGCGAGCGCCCGGTACAGCGACACGGCCGATACCGGCTCGGCCTCACGCATTACCGCTCGCTCTCGACGCGGTCGACCCAGCCCCGGTAGAACGCCCGGTACCTGAGCACGAGCTTGTCGTACTTGCTGTACGCGCCGCCGCCGTCGGGCTTCATCCCGTTCCAGATCTTGACGTCGTACCCGGCTGCCTGCCTGGTCTGCAGCCCGAACAGCACGAAGTCAGTGGCGCGACGCAGGGCACCGCCCACCTTCTTGATCGAGATGAGCATGTGCATGACGTTCTTGCCGTCGCTCACTGGCGTCACACACTGGAGCAGCTTGTATTTGACGTTTGCGTCCAAGGCTACGGTCATGACGCACCCGCCGGGGTAGCCATCGAAGTGCAGGTTCATCTGCGACATGTTCAGGCCGAGCGCGCGCGACAACATGCCCAGCGGACCGAAGTAGCGGTTTACGGTGAAATCGATCCCGGCACCGAACCACGCGCCTGCCCGGGCCAGCGACTCGACCTCTGGCCACCGGCGCCAGTCGTCGAAGAGCTTGAGCTCGAAGGCCGAGATCGGGAGCGCGTGCACGGGGGTTGCGTGCTGCGCGTCGTAGAAGTTCTCGACGATGCGCAAGACCGCCGTCGTCGTCTCGAACGCGAAGTGCAGGTGCATGAAGTCGCCGTTGTCGACGTCGGCCGCGGCGATTTCGGGCAGCGGGTGCAGCGGCTGCGCGGAGCCGTACCAGACCCACACGTAGCCGTAGCGCTCGGTGGTCACCAACGTCGGCTGGCGCGCCCCGCGCGGTACGGGTTCCAGCTGGCGCACCGCCTGGTTGTGGCCGGGGATGTGAACGCACTGGCCGTGCTCGTCGTATCGCCAGTGGTGAAACGGGCATTGGATGCACCCGTCCTTGACCTGCCCGTCAGCCAGGTTGGCGCCCAGGTGCGGGCAGTGGCGATCCATCACCACGGCCCGTCCCGTCGCTGCGCGCCATGCCACGCACGGACGGCCAAAGAGCGTCAATTCCTTGGGCTTGTCCCTGAGGTCGCTGGAGCGCATCGCGACGTACCAGCTCGCGGCCACGCGCGTGGTCGCGTCGTGCGCCCCTGGGGGATGCTTCTTGATGCTCGGCTGATCCAGTTGAATGTTGTTCATCGCGTTATGTCGTCCTCGGCCGGCTACTTCTTCAGAACCAGGCCGATGCGGGTCGTGACGTACGCCTTGAGCAGCGCGAACATCGGGTTGTAGTCGAAGTACTTTTTCACCTCTGCCGGCGCTCTGGTCTGCGTCCAGTACATCAGCTTCATCGCCGGTATCAGGCTGTACTTCGAGTTGTTGAGCTGCGGCTTGTCCCCGGTGATGCAGTACCCGAAGCCGAACATCGGCTTGGCGAAGTCTCGTTCGTCGATGAGGGCGTGGATCCGCACCGCGGCCTGTGCAGCCGACTGGTTCCCGGCGCTCACTGCCTCGACCTCGGCCTTGGCGTCGTTGAACAACTGGTAGTACTCCTCCATGTCCGCGCACAGGTACCCAAGGTACGGGGGGTCGTTGTCGAGGTGATCCAGGTCGCCCTCGTCGCGCGAGGTGCGAAACCGCGCGTGGGCTTGCACGAGCCGGAACTGCCCGAGGATCGTGCCGACCGCCCACAGCCTGTGGAATGCATCCCATAGACGGAAGTCCGAGAACGCCGTGTAGCAGCAGCTGACGAAGTCGTCGTTGTGGTCCAGAAGCTTTTGCTGCAGGCGCTCGATGTACTCGAAGCGCTCGGGGGCGAAGTCATCGTCGCGTAGCGCCTTGATAAGGCGCGCCGCGAGCGCGTGGATGGTCACCGCGGTGTTCTCCAGGCCCCGGGAGAACAGCGGGTCGATGAACCCGTTCGCGTGCAGCATCAGGCAGTAGCGGTCGCCGATGCAGGCGGTCGACGAGAACTGCAGGCGGTCGGTCCTGACCCAGTCGCGCACCGGCACGGCGTCCTGGAACTGAGCCCCGATGCTCGGGAACCGCGCGAGGAACTCGGCGAATTCTTGCTGCGCGCTGATGTCCGTTTTCGGGTAGATACGCGGGTCGAGCTGCAGGCCGACACTCACCAGGTTATTGGTCGATCGGGTGTGGTTGTTGAACGGAATCACCCAGAGCCAGCCGCCCGTGAACATGTGGTGCAAGGTCCCCTCGTGCCAGCGCCAGCGCTGCCCCTTGACCTTGAAGATGTCGTCGAACGGCTTGACCCCGAGCATGTGCGTGTAGAGGCTGCGCGAGTGCGTCTTGAAGCGACACGGTTCTTCGCGAAGCTTGAACTTGGTCGCCAGCGGTGCGCGAGGGCCTCCGCAGTCGATCATGTACCGGCCGGTGAACCGTTCGCCCTCGGCGGTGGTCACCGCGACGCCGTCTTTATCGGCGTGGTAGTCGGTCACGCTAGTCCTCTGGCGGACCTTGCAGCCGTATTTGATGGCGGCCTGCAACAAGTAGGCGTCGACGTCCTGCCGGTAGTAATGGCTCTCCGGTCCCCATGGCAGTTCGGGAATGACGCACTGCGTGAACTCCTTCGGGTCGTGCTCCTGGCCGGGTTTGTGGAACACGAATCCGAAGTTGCGCTTGATGCCCGTGCTCGACGAGACGTAACGCTGCGTCGAGTAGAACGACGTGATGTGGTCGAGCTCCGGAATGCCGTAGCGGTCAGCGATGATGCGGTTCATGAGAGACGTCTCGGGGATCGACGACTCGCCGATCGTGAACCGCGGGTGCGACGACTCCTCGATGATCAGCACGCGAAACTGTTTCTTGGCCAGGATGGCTCCCATCTGGGTGCCGGACATGCCCGAGCCGAGGATGATCACGTCGAAATGGTTGTTGTCGCGCCCGTTCTCGGGGCTCTTCTGAGTCATGGGGGCAAACTCTCCTTGCGAGATGAGACCTGGCTTTGCGCGTCAGGATTCGTCGAGCGCGGCGCGGATGCGCGAGCGCGCGGCACACGTGAGCGTGAGTAGATCAACGAGCATGCTGGGCGCGTACCCCCCGCTGCCGGTTGCGGGACCGCTTCGCCCGGCCTCGTACGCCCGTTCTGCCAACTTGAGGTGAGGCGCCCGGAAGCGCAGCAGGACCTTGAGCACCCGCTCCAGGGCTACCAGCCCAGCCCGGGCAGGCTCGTCTGGCGCACCAGCGGTTCGCGCTTCGTCGAGCGCGCGGTCCATGAGCGCCGGCCCCTCGGCGAACCGAGCGTAGACCGCCCGGTACGCGGGAAGCACGTAGGGCAGGTACGTCTCCTTGAATTCTCGATAGGCCTGGTCGTCGGTTTGCGAGCCCCACAGGACGTGCTCCAGCACGAACAGGGGCATTTCCACGGCGCCGGGGCCGAGGTAGCTTTGGCCCCCGACCTGGATCGGATCGTAGAAGGGGCGCAGTTCATCGTAGAAGACCTGCGGTGAGATGAAGCGGTACGCGTAGACGATCGATTCGACCATTTTCTGCAGATAGGCTTCCAGCTCGGCGCACCCTTGCACGAACGCGGGCGAGCGCAGGGGCACATCGAACAGCTCGACGGTCACCGCGATGGCCGCTTCCAGGGCCGCCATCGAGATGCGCACGCTCTCGAGCAGATGCGCTTCGTCGGGCAGCCCGGTGTAACTGCGCTGCGCGTCGGCCGCCGCAGGGTTCCAGACCGTCACATGCAGGAGCGTCTCGCGCGGCGGCATATCGGTCGCGCGTGCCAAGTCCAGCAGCACCTGTTCAAGCCCGGGCACCACGTCCGCAGGCTCGTGTCCGTGCCGCTTGAGCGACCCCAGGAAGAAGCCGATGTCCCGCATCGCGGCGGCGGCTTCGACGAAGCCCCAGCCGGAGGGCACGCCGCGCGTCGGGAGGAACTCGCGCAGCAGGCCGATGATGCCGGGCACGTCCTTGTTACGGTTCAGGCCCGGCAGTTGCAGCACCAGCGAGCGCGCCTGTAGCGGATCACAGGCGGCCACGGCAGCGTGGGTGGTGGCGAATGCGGATACCCGGTTCAAGGTGCGTTCCACTACCGGCCTTCCCGCGTCGCGAGCGTCGGCCCGCGCTGGTTGCCAGACACCTGCGCGTTCCCGTCACGCAGCGACCGCAGGTAGTCGTAGTTCGTCGGCAGGCTGCTCCGCAGGCGCTCGGCCTCGCGGCGGATGCTGGCGAACATCGCCTCGGCCTTTTCGATCGACTTGGGTCGGTGCTGCAAGAGCGGGAGCGACCGGTCGGGCAGCATGCCCAAGCCGGCAAAGATGCAGTAGTAGTTGCCGTTCAACCAGAAGTTCTTGAATTCGTAGTCGAAGGTCTCGTAGTACGTGGAATCGTCGAACGACGTGGTAGTCAGTGGCAGCCCCGCCTTGTAGCGCTGCACCTTCTCCTGGATGGCGTCCGAGAGCCGCAGTTCGTGCCGGTTCGCGAGCCAGAACGGCGTGTCTTCGCGCGACGTGGTGAAATAGTGCGCCTGGACGAAGTCTCGGCAGTCGTCAAACATGTAGACGATCTCGGCGTTGAATGCATCGCGCAACCGCGAGTCGAACGAGGTGTCGGGGAAGTGCTTCACAAGCTGGTAAAGCGCGGCGTAGATGAAGTAGATGCCCGTCGATTCCAGGGGCTCCAGAAAGCACGACGACAGCCCGATAGACACACAATTGTTGACCCACGCCCGCTTGTTGCGTCCGACCCGGAACTTGATCTGGTTGAGCGACTGATTGTCCGAGAGGTCCCAGAGTTTGAGGAAGTCGGCGGTAGCCTGGTCGCGTGAGGTGAACTTGCTCGAGAAGACGTAGCCGCTGCCGAACCGGCCCAGCATCGGAATCTTCCAGGTCCACCCCGAGTTCATGGCGATCGCCGAGGTGTACGGCTCGACCCCGTCACGCGCGTCGTCGTTGGGCACGGCGCTGGCGACCGCGCTGTCGCACAGCAGGTAGTCGGACATGTCGATGAAGGGCTCTTTCAGGGTCTGATTGATCAGGAGCCCCCGCATGCCGGAGCAGTCGATGAACAGGTCCGCCTCCAGCTTCCGCCCCCCCTTGGTCAACAGGGTGGAGATGTAGCCGCGGTCGTTCAGCTGAATCTCCACGACCTCGTCGACCACGCGGTTGACCCCACGCTCGACGGCCCAGCGCTTCAAGAAGTCGGCCACCAGGTGCGCGTCGAAGTGCCACGCATGGGACATCTGGCGGGTGCCGTCGGGCAGGCACGGTGCCAGCTTGCCATCGAGCGCCCCGGGCTGCGGGTAGCACGCGTACTCCATCGGTTGCTGGAAGCCCTGTTCGCGCTTGCGCAACCAGTAGTGGGTAAGCGGCACGCCGTCGCAGTTCGGCACATTGCCGAACAAATGGTAGAAGTGATCGTCACGCGATGGGTCGGGAGACTTTCTCCAGTTCACGAACTTGATCGCGGCCTTGAACGCGCCGTTCACCTGGGGCATCCACTCCCGCTCCGGTATCCCGAGGAAGTCGAAGAACACCTTCTGCAAACTCGGGATAGTCGCCTCGCCCACGCCGATCCGGGGGATCGCCGCAGACTCGATGAGCGTAATGTCTACCTGCTGCTGGAGCGCCCGGACGAGGTACGAGGCGGCCATCCAGCCCGCAGTGCCGCCGCCCACGATGACGATATTCTTGATCGGCTTGTTCATAACACTCCTTGTTTGCAGGCAGACGGTCTGTAGGGAGGGGAAGGCCGCCAGTCTCCGTGCATCCGTGCAAGAGGCACATCAATGTGCTTGTCGGATTAGACTCTAGACCGCAGGAAAAGCGATGCATCTTCCGTTTCCGAATTAGCCTTCCCCAAAGCAAAAGCATTTGATCTAAAGAAAGGTCTTGCGTGCTTTGCATGCGCCCAATCAGTCCGCCGCAGTGCCCTTGCGCGAAGTGCGTGGCGTGATCATCCATGTGATGCACAGGAGCCAAGCTCGTGGACAGTTGGTCGAACAGGCCGTCAGCGCAACGCGCCCTTGCGGGTCGTTGCGGCCAGCTGGTTATTGAAGTCGTTGGATGGAATCAGGGAAAGACCGCCAATGGGCGTCGCAGAAATGCTGCGCTGGGGATCGGTGATGCATGAGGCCGGCAGGTCGTGGATCCCGCACCGGGCTTGATCCATGCGGGGCGGCTGCAAGGGAGATGGCTGGAGCGGATTCTGCTCGATGAGAAGAGCCCCCAGGCCGGCTTCGGCGCCAACGCGCCGATGCCTGGGGTCGTGGTGATTTCTCCAACGCCATCCTGGTGGATGCCATTGGCGCAATCTTCACCGATGCCCACCTCCAAGGTGGGGCCACCAGAGGTTGCGATGACACCGGGCGGTACTCCCCGGGTCCAGGCCCAGGCTAGGGGAGCCGGAACCAGCCGCCCTTGGGCCAGTTGGTCCGGGCCAGCTCCACCACTTCGTCGCCGCGCCCGCTCATCACCGCCTTGAGCATGTACAGGCTCATGCCCTTGGCCTGTTCCAGCTTGATCGCCGGTGGGATGACCAGTTCCTGGGTCGCGGTGACCACGTCCACCAGCACCGGGCCGTCATGTTCCAGGGCGGTGCGCAGGGCACCTTCCAGGCCTGCGGAATCTTCCACTCGCAGGCCGAGGATACCCATGGCGTTGGCCATGGCGGCGAAGTCCGGGTTGTGCAGGTCGGTGCCGGTGTCCAGGTAGCCGGCGGACTTCATCTCCATGGCGACGAAGCCCAGGGCCGCGTTGTCGTAGACGATGATCTTCACCGGCAGCTTGAGCTGGACCAGGGAAATGAAGTCCCCCATGAGCATGCTGAAGCCGCCGTCGCCGGCCAGGGCAATGACTTGGCGTGTGGGGCAGGCGGCCTGGGCGCCGATGGCCTGGGGCATGGCGTTGGCCATGGAGCCGTGGTTGAACGAGCCCAGCAGGCGCCGCTGGCCGTTCATCTTCAGGTAGCGCGCGGCCCATACCGTGGGCGTGCCGACATCGGCGGTGAAGATCGCATCGGCGTCCGCCAGTTCGCTGACCAGTTGGGTGAGGTACTGCGGGTGCACCGGCCGTCCAGCTGCCGCGGGCCGGGCCAGGTCGTCCAGGCCTTGGCGGGCCTTGGCGTAGTGCTCCAGGGAGGTTTCCAGGAAGCTCCGGTCGCCCTGGTAGGGCAGGCGTGGCAGCAAGGCGGCGAGGGTCTCGCTGACGTCGCCGACCACGCCCAGGTCCAGCGGCACCCTCCGGCCCAGGGCTTGTGGGTCGCGGTCGATCTGGATCACGCAGGCGTCCGTCGGATAGAACTGGCGATAGGGGAAGTCGCTGCCCAGTATCACCAGGGTGTCGCAGTTGAGCATGGCGTGATAACCGGAGCTGAAGCCGATCAGCCCGGTCATGCCGACATCGAAGGGGTTGTCCCATTCCACATGCTCCTTGCCGCGCAGGGCGTGCACCACCGGCGCGCCCAAGGCATCGGCCAGGGCCACCACTTGGTCATGGGCGCCGGCACAACCGCTGCCGCAAAGCAGGGTCACGGCCTTGCTGTGGCTGAGCAATTCCACCAGGCGGTCCAGGTCATGGGGCGCTGGCAGGGTGCGTGGGGCGTGTAACGGTGGCCATGGCTTGCTGGACGTCGGCACCTGTTGCAAGGCCACGTCCCCGGGGATCACCACCACGGCCACGCCGCGCTCGAGGATCGCACTGCGCATGGCCCGGTGCAGTACCTCGGGCATCTGCGCCGGGTGGCTCACCAGCTCGACGAAGTGGCTGCACTCCTTGAACAGCTCCTGGGGGTGGGTTTCCTGGAAATAATCCAGGCCGATCTCCGAGGACGGGATCTGTGCGGCGATGGCCAGCACCGGCACCCGGCTGCGGTGGCAGTCGAACAGGCCGTTGATCAAGTGCAGGTTGCCCGGGCCACAACTGCCGGCGCACACCGCCAGCTGGCCGGTGATCGCCGCTTCGGCGCCAGCGGCGAAGGCCGCCACTTCCTCGTGGCGTACATGCATCCATTGGATGCTTTGCATGCTCTGCAGGGCGTCGGTGAGGCCGTTGAGGCTGTCGCCGGTCAGGCCCCAGATACGCTTGACCCCGGCTTGTTCGAGGGTCTGGGCCAGTTGTCGGGCAATGCTGATGTTCGCCATGGAGTTCTCCTGCCGTGGGATGGGAAATCGTCGCGATCAACAGGGGACAGCGGGCGAGGGCGGATGATTCCATGAAGATGTGCGAATGAGAATTAATGCTAATATCGTCGCCCGATTTCCTCTCTGCGAGCGCCGGCCTTGCATCCGCCCCCCCAACTGGACCAACGCTACTACCTGCGGGACTTGCGTCAGCTTGGCGAACGCCATGCCGTGCGCTACAGCCTGCCCGGAGCAGGGAACGAGGATGACGCTACCTGCCTGATGCATGGGCGCATCACCGAGCATCGCCTGCCTGGCGGCCTGGTCCTGGTGAGCTCCGACGTGCTGGCGTTCCACAGCTACCGGGCCGACTCGCTGCGCATGCCATGCCTGAGCCTGGCGCTGGTGCTCGAAGGACATGCGGCGCTGAGTTTCACCCGGGACCAGGCGTTGCTCGCCGGTCACTGCGTTACGACCCTGTGCGCCGACGGCCGGCCCATGTCGGCCGTGCACTTCGCCGGGACGCGGTTGCGCGGCCTGAACCTGGCCCTCAACGCCCCGGAGGATCTGCCTGACGCGCAATGGGCGCAGTTGCTGCATAACGCCCTGCGCGGGAACGGTTCACGAATGCACTGCGGGCCGTTGCCGGTGCACCTGCGCCAGGCCATCGCCGACCTGCTCGGCGGACGTTGGCATGGCAGCCTGCAGGCCCTGTTGTGCGAAGGCGTGGCCTTGCAACTGCTGGCCCATGCCCTGGCCGGGCTGGAAGCCGATGCTGAACAAGCCGGCAGCTTGAGCCCGCGGGATCGGCAATTGCTGGAGCGGGTTCGCGAGCGCCTGCACCAGGCTCCGGGCGAGGAGCACTCGCTCGGTGAGCTGGCGCAGTTGGCCTGCATGAGCAGCAGTTCGCTGCGCAGCAAGTTCCGCCAGGCCTATGGGCAGACGGTCTTCGGCTACCTGCGCGAGCGGCGCCTGGAGGTCGCCCATGCGCAGTTGCAACAAGGCTGGTCGGTGCAGCAGGCGGCGCATTTCGTGGGTTATCGCCATGCCAGCAATTTCGCCACGGCGTTTCGCCAGCGCTTCGGCGTGGCCCCCGGCAGCTGTGGTTGAAGGCCCGCGACGGCTTGGCGGCGCTTATCCGTGTCGAACCCGGCAGCGCCCATAACATCCTCGGCATCTGGCAAAACCTGGACGGGATATGGATGTGAATAATGCGCATCCGACAATAGTGTTCATCGGACAACCATTCCTATGTATTGCCCAGACTCCCGCGCTTTCCCGCGTCGTGCCCATTGCCTGCCCGCCGCCGTGTTCGGTGGCTTGCTGGTGTCCCTCTCGGCTTCGGCCGAAGAACCTGACCGCCGCTCCAGGTCGAACGCTTCATTGGTGCTACCCACGCTGAACGTGCAGGGCGAGCAGGAACTGGGCGAGACCACCGAGGACTCCGGCAGCTACACCACCGGCGCCATGTCCACGGCCATCGGCTTGCCGCTGTCGATCCGCGATACCCCGCAATCGGTCAGCGTCGTCACCCGCCAGCGCATCGAGGATCAGGGCCTGGCCACCACCGCCGAGATCCTGGCCAGCGCCCCGGGGATTTCCTATACCCGCAGCGACAGCAATCGTCTGGCGTTTTCCGCTCGGGGTTTCGCTATCGACAACTTCCAGTTCGACGGCCTGGCATCGCCCATCAACAACCTGTGGAACTTCGGTGCCACCGACATGGACTCGGCCATCTACGACCGGGTGGAAATCGTGCGCGGTTCCACGGGGCTGCTGACCGGCGCCGGCAACCCTTCGGCAGCGGTGAATTTCGTGCGTAAAAAGCCGCTGGCGGATTTCGCCATCAGCGGCTCGGCCGGAGCCGGACGCTGGGGGGAGCGGCGCGGTGATTTCGATCTGTCGCTGCCCCTGGCGGCGGATGGGAGGGTGGCGGCGCGGCTGGTGGCGGCCTACTCGGAAAAAGACAGCTACGTGAACTATCTGGAAAACGACTCACGCACGCTCTATGGAGTGATCAGCGCCGAGCTGAGCCCCAGCACTCGGCTGACCACCAGCCTGGAATACCAGCGCAACCGGGTGCGGGGCATGGGCAGTGGTTTTCCGTTGTTCTACAGCGATGGCTCGCGCACCGACTTCGGCCGTTCGACCGCCAACAACACCCGCTGGAGCCGCACCGGCAGTGAGTCCACCACGGCCTTCGTCGACCTGGAGCACACCCTGGACAACGACTGGAAACTGCGTACGGCCTACAGCCGTTACGAGGGTGGCTATGACATGCACTCGCTGTTTCGCGGTGGTTTTCCGGACCGCACCAGCGGCCTGGGGATGCGGGTCAATTTCCTCAACTACGACGGCGAACGCAGCCGCGATACCTGGCATGTGACGGCCAGCGGGCCGTTCCAGTTGCTGGGGCGCGGGCACGAGCTGGGCCTGGGCTGGATGAGCATCGACGACGACCTGAACATCGACCAGTACCAGCCCGCCGGCAGAACCCCGGCCCTGGGCAGCTTCACCGACTGGCGCAACGGCCGGATCCCCGAGCCGGCGTGGTCACGCACCCGATCCTCGGGCGATGCCACCCATATCCGGCAGACCGGTGGCTACCTGGTGACCCGGCTGTCCCTGGCCGACCCGTTGCACTTGATCCTCGGGGCGCGGATCAGCGACTGGCGGATCGACCAGAACTACTACGGCGCCCAGCGCCAGTACCGCTACAAGAATGAAGTCACGCCCTATGCCGGGCTGATCTACGACATCGATTCCACCTACAGCGCCTACGCCAGCTATACCAGCATCTTCAACCAGCAGAACGCCCGTGGCGCCAACGGCAGCATCCTCGATCCGGTGACTGGCGACAGCTACGAGGTGGGGCTCAAGGCGGCCTACCTGGAGGGGCGGCTCAATGCCGCGCTGGCGGTCTACCGCACCCAGCAGGAAGGGCTGGCCGAGGCCATCCCCGGGGTGAACGTGCAAGGGCGGCCCAACGAGCAGGCCTACAAGGCCGGTACCGGGGCGCGGGTCGATGGTTTCGACCTGGAGCTGAGTGGCCAGCTCAGCGATGCCTGGAACCTGTCCACCAGCTATACCCACTTCATCGCCCGCAATGGCGATGGCCGGGCGATCAACACCGAGTTCCCCAGGACCCAGTTCAAGCTGTTCACCACCTATCGCCTCTGGGGCCCCCTGGAGCGTCTGACCCTGGGCGGCGGCACCACCTGGAACAGCCGCACCTCGCGCAACCGGGTGCCCAGCCCGCGGGGCCTGACCGATGTGGGCCAGGGCGCCTACGCCTTGACCAGCCTGATGGCGCGCTACCAGGTCAACGACAACCTGTCGGTCAGCGCCAACCTGGATAACCTGTTCGACAAGCGTTACTACGAGCAACTGGGCTTCTACAGCCAGGGCTTGTGGGGCGAGCCGCGCAGCCTGCGCCTGAGTGCCAAGGCCAGCTTCTGACCTGCGCTCCGACGCCGTTGGTGGCCTGGCTCAGAGGCCGAAACGGCTGGGGCGGCAGGGCTCGAGTTCCGCGCAGCGGTGACCCGAAAGCTCCTGGCTGACCAGGCGCCCAACGATCGGTGCCAGGGTCACCCCGGCGTGCATCACCGCCAGGTACAACCCGGGGTACTGGGCGAGCGGGCCGATGATCGGCACCTGGTCATCGGGCATCGGCCGCTGGCCTACTTCGGCGCTGCGCAAGGTCACCGCCTCGGCACCACGCAGGGCCTGGCGGATGCTGGTCAGTGCTTGCTGGGCGATGGCCTCGGGCGTTGCGTCATCGAGGTGGTCCTCGGCTGCCAGCAGGCTGCCGTCAGGGGCTTCGCGCACCTCCAGCTGGTCGTTGGAAATCAGGGTCTTGACCAGCCCCCGGGGGGCGTCCAGGCGTAGCAGGATCGATGGCGAGGCGTGCATGGGCAGTTCGATGCCCAGCGATTCCAGCAGGGCCGGGGTGCCGCAACCGGTGGCCAGTACCAGGTGGTCGGCCTGATAGACCCCGGCGGCGGTGGCCACGCCGATCCCTTGCTGGCCTTCTACTTGCAGCTCCAGCACCGAGACTTGGGTCAGCACTTGCGCGCCATGGGCGCGGGCGCCTTCGAGCAGGCACAGGGTGGTGGCCACCGGGTCGAGGCTGCCTTCGCCGGGGGCGAACTGCGCGCGTTCCGGTACGGCCTGCAGGTTGGGCTCGAGTTGGGCAATCCGCTGGCGATCCAGCCACTGGCGCGTCGACCCGCAGGGCATTGCGGTGGGTTGCATGGCGTTCGCCTGGTAATAGCACAGCGCGCCGGACCAGTTGATCCGCAGGCCCGGCAGCTCCTGCTCCAGGCGCCGGTATTCGGTCAGCGCCTGTTCGCGCAGGGGCTTCACGGGGCTGGGGTATTCCCCGTGGGGGTTGATCCAGGCGAAGGAGTGGCGCGTGACGCCCGAGCCGGGGGTGGCCTGCTCCAGGACGGTCACCTGGGCGCCCTGGCGGGCCAGGTGGTAGGCGATGGCGGCGCCGACGATCCCGGCGCCCAGCACTATTACCCGTGGATGCTGCTGCATAGCTACCTCGTAGATGTGGTCAGCGGTGGCGCTGGCGTTCGATCAGGGCCTGGGCCTGTACCTGCTGGATCCAGGCGTCCTTGCAATCGCTGTAGGCGTGGGAGTCGTCGGGGTGCAGGGCCTGGCAGCGGAGTTTTTCCCGCTGGTAGGCCTGGGCGATATCCGGGTGCCGGCGCAGGTGATCGCGAAACGCCAGGTGGCGCTCTATCTCCGGCGAGCCCTGGGCATAACAGTGCAGTTGCGCCAGGCGGCGACCGCTGGCCGGTTCATCCAGGCTGCAATAGCGCCGTCCGGGCAGGCCCAGCTCGCCGCGCCAGATGTACCCCAGGGCCTCCAGCGCTCCCTGGCGTTCGTCCAGCTCGGCCAGCGAGCGGACTGTGGGCAGCAGGTCGAGTACCGGCTTGGCGAGGATGCCGGGGATCGCGGTGGAGCCGATATGGTGTACCTGCAACAGGTTATCGCCCAAGACTGCTTGCAGGGCCTGGGCGATCTGCCGCGCCTGTTCGGCCCACTGCGGGTCATGGGGCAGCAGCTCGACCTTGATCGGGGCCGGAGGGGGAGCAGCAGGTGATTCGCGGTGCATGGCCAAGGTGTCTCCTGACGGTGAAGCCGATTGCAGGGCGCACCTTAACCGTGGGTTCGCAGCCCCGGCAATTGGCTCAATGTTATGAAATTGCAAGCGCCTTCCAGGTGCTGGCCAGGTGCTGGCCAGGCGCCTGGAGGGCGCTGCCTAGCGGCTTTCCATGGCCAGGCCCCGGGCCTGCGGCAAGGGGCTGCGCATCAGTCGTCCCACCACCAGCGCCCCCAGTAGGGCCAGGCCGCCAGCCGCCGCCAGGACCAGGCCGAAACCACCGGTGAACGCCTGCAGGGCCAAGGGCTCGACCAGGGTCCTGGCACTTTCGGGCAACCCGGCCAGGGCGCCTTGCATGTCGCCGGCCACCACCCGCGAGGCGATCTCCGGGGCCTGGGCCAACCAGGGCCCGGGTACCTCTTGCAAATTGCCTTGCAGCAGTTGCCGGGTGTGGTTGCCCAACAGTGCGCCGAACACGCCGATGGCCAGCATGATGGCGCTGAAGCGCATGGTAGTGCTCAGCCCCGAGGCCATGCCGGTACGTTCCCGGGGGACGCAGGCCATGATGTTCTTCTGCGTGTCGCCGTTGAGCAGGCCGGCCCCGGCCCCGGTCACCGCGATCGCCAGGGCGAAGGCCGAGTAGCCGCCGACCTGCACGGCCCAGGCGCTGAGCAGGTTGCCGCTGCCCACCAGGGCCAGCCCGGCGGCCATCAGCGTGGCGGGCGGGTAGCGCCCGGCCAGGCGTGCGCCGATCCGCGGGCAGACCAGCATGGTCAAGGCGAAGGGCAACATGCCCAGCCCCGAGGCGATGGCCGAGAAGCCCAGGCCGTTCTGCAGGTAGAACGGCAGCAGGGTCATCATCACCTGGGCGCAGCCGGCGTAGGCGAACATGCCCAGCAAGGCGCCGATGAAGCGTGGGTAGCGCAACAGCTGCAAGTCCACCATGGGCCTTTGTTGCAGGCGCTCGACCAGCACGAACAGGCCCAGCAGCGCCAACCCGGCCAGCAGGCGCAGGATAGTAGCCGGATGGCCCCAGCCGATGCGGTTGGCCTCGATCAGGCCCCAGATCAGGCACAGCAGGCTGGCGCTGAACACCAGGCTGCCCCAGGGATCCAGGCGCGCCGCCCGGGTATCGCGGGATTCCGGCACCTGGCGCATGACGCACCAGAGCAGCAGGGCGCCCACCGGCAAGTTGAAGTAGAAGATCCAGCGCCAGCCCAGGTACTGGGTGATCAGGCCGCCGATCGTCGGCGCGGTGGTCATCGCCAAGCCCATGCAGCCGCCCCAGAAGGCCCAGGCCCTGGCGCGTTCCGTTTCGTCGTGAAAGACATGGCCGATGGTCGCCAGGGCCGAGGTCAGCAGTAGCGCCGCGCCTATTCCCTTGAGTGCCCGCGCCAGGTCCAGCAGCAGGGCCGTGGACGCGGCGCCGCAGCCCACGGAGGCGAGGATGAACAAACCCAGGCCGCAGAGCAGGGTGCGCTTGCGGCCAAAGCGGTCGGCCAGGCTGCCGGCGGGGAGCAGCAGGGCGGCGAAGGCCAGCATGTAGGCGCTGACCACCCATTCGATATCGGCGAAGTCGGCGCCCAGGTCCCGGGCGATGCTGGGCAGCGCCACGGCGACGATGTTGGTGTCCAGGATGATCAGCGAGCAGACACCGGAGGCGGTCAGCAGGGTCAGGCGCGGGTTGCCGGAGGTGCTCATGGCGCACTCTGCCGGCCAAGGCTGGCCAGGGCCGCGAGGGCGATTTCATCATCGTGGGCCGGGGTGTCGGCGCTGACCCCGATGGCACCTACCACCTGGCCCTCGAGCACGATCGGCTGGGCGCCTTTCATCATCAGCAGGCCGGCACTGAGGGCCGCCGGGCGCCCGCCGTTGATGGCGTTTTCCAGATCGCCCGAGGGGCGGCGAAACAACGCCGAGGTGCGCGCCTTGCCCTGGGCCAGTTCGATCCCGGCGACCACCGGTGCGCCATCCATGCGTGCGCCCAGAACCGGCCAGCCGCCGTCGTCGACTATCACCACGGCACAGGGCCAACCCTTGGCCCGGGCGGTTTCCTGGGCGGCCTTGAGCAAGTCCTGGGCTCGGTCCAGGGTGAGGATTGCCTTGTGGGCAACGGATGCTTGGGTTTCTGCCGCTACCGCTCCTTGCAGGCTGCAGCAGGTGATCATGGCCAGAAGCAGGGGTTTGACGTGCATGGCATGGGCTCTCTAGTGTGGAGGTCCTGGGAGCTTATCCCGGCCATTGGCGCAGTTCGTTAGCCTCTGGCGGCAAGTTCATTACCTTTTGGCTAACGTATTTATGGACATCCGACACTTTCGCTATTTCCTGGCGGTGGCGCGCCAGCGCAACTTCACCCGGGCCGCCGAGCAACTGGGCATCGCGCCACCGACCCTGAGCCGGCAGATCCAGGACATGGAGCAGGCCCTGGGCACGCGGCTGTTCCTGCGCCAACAGCGCGAGGTCAGCCTTACCGAGGCCGGTGCCACCTTGCTGCTGGAGGCTGAGGCCACGGTACGCCAGTTCGAGCTGGCGCAGCGCAACGCCCAGCGCGCCGGCCGCGGCGAGATCGGCCATATCGAGCTGGGCTACGTGGCCTCGGCGGTGTACTCGGGGGTGCTGCAAAAGCAGGTGCAGGAGTTCGTCCGCGACTGCCCGGATGTCAGCCTCAATGTGCGCGAGTGCCCCATGCCCACCTTGCCGGCGCGGATCGCCGACGGTCGCCTGGACATCGGCTACATCCGTTCACCCATGACCTTGCCGGAAGGGGTGGAGGCGATCCGCCTGGAGGCCGAGGGTTTCGTCCTGGCGTTGCCGGAGCAGTCCTGGCTGTGCCGCCTGCCGCAGATCGCCTGCGAGCACCTGCTCAATGAAACCTTCATCCTGCCGGAACAGATCAACGGCACCTTGCAGGTGGCGGCTGAGGGCGGCTACGCCCCCAAGCTCGGTGTACAGCCCGGTGGCCTGGTGGCAGTGCTGGCCCTGGTATCCCTGGGGCAGGGTGTCGCCGTGGTGCCGGAGTCGGTGGTGGGCCACCTGAGCCTGCCCCATGTCCTGTACCGACCTATCCTGGGTAGCTCGGCTTCTTCCTGGCTGTCGCTGGTCCATCGGCGTTTCGAGCAGGCCCCGGCGGTGACTCGCTACATCGAGCAAGTGCGCCGCGAATACCGTCGCTGACCGCCACTTCGGCAATCGCTCTGTCCCGGTAAATCCTCGTGTAGCCGCTGCCGAGCTTGCGAGGCTCTACACGGGCGCGTAGCGGCCGCAGCGTTGTATCAAGCCAATTGCGGACCTCATTCGGGCGGCTCGTACCGAGCCGTGCGCAGCCTGGGGCAGTGGCTACACTAAGCGCGCTGGGAGGCGGATAAAATCTTGTAATGATTTGCCGCTGGGGCTGCGAGGCCCATGCCTTGTAATCTCCAAATCCGTTTTTTCACTCAGGACATGCATGAACACGCTCTCGGAGCCTCCCAATCGGCGCTCTCATCTCGCTTTCCCCCCTGACTTCCCACGTCATCCCGCCCTCCTGAGGCGCAGGCGTTCAGGCCGCCACAGCAGTGGCCGTGCTTATCCGGCATCCGCCGTTCCCCATCTTTGCCAGCCCGTCCCCAAGGCCCTGCGCCTTGGCGTCTTGTCGCGCCTGGCCGCCTGAGTTTCCCGGAGACCTACGTTATGGAATGGATCGCAGACCCCACGGCCTGGCTCGGCCTCTTGACCCTGATCGTCCTGGAGCTGGTGCTGGGCATCGACAACCTGGTGTTCATCGCCATCCTCGCCGACAAGCTGCCGCCCCATCAGCGCGATCGTGCGCGGATCATCGGCCTGTCGTTGGCGTTGCTGATGCGCCTGGGCCTGCTGGCGAGCATCTCCTGGATGGTGACCCTGACCCAGCCGTTGTTCGAGGTATGGGGCAAGAGCTTCTCGGGCCGTGACTTGATCCTGCTGTTCGGTGGTGTGTTCCTGTTGTTCAAGGCCACCATGGAGTTGCACGAGCGCCTTGAGGGCCATGTCAGCCAGCGGGCCAGCAACGCAGGTTATGCGCTGTTCTGGCCCATCGTGGCGCAGATCGTGGTGCTCGATGCGGTGTTCTCCCTGGACGCGGTGATCACCGCCGTGGGCATGGTCGATGAGCTGGCGGTGATGATGATCGCGGTGGTGGTGTCCATCGGCGTGATGATCGTGGCCAGCAAGCCGCTGACCCGCTTCGTCAACAGCCACCCGACGGTGATCATGCTGTGCCTGGGCTTCTTGATGATGATCGGCTTCAGCCTGACCGCCGAAGGCCTGGGCTTCCACATTCCCAAGGGCTACCTGTACGCGGCCATCGGTTTCTCGATCCTGATCGAACTGTTCAACCAGATCGCCCGGGCCCGGCGCAAGAAGTCCATGCAGGGCCTGCGGCCGATGCGCGAGCGTACGGCCCACGCGGTGATGCGCCTGCTGGGCGGGCGCAAGCTGGCAGCGGAGGAGGTGGGCGAGGATATCGCCGACCTGGTGGAAGGCGACGAGACGGCGCCCAACGAGCTGTTCGACCGCCGCGAGCGGGTGATGATCAGCGGCGTGCTGCAACTGGCCGAACGCCCGATCCGCAGCCTGATGACGGTACGTGCCGACGTCGACTACATCGACCTGGCCGACGATGCCGAAAGCATCCGCGAGAAACTGATGCATTCGTCCTACTCACGCCTGCCGCTGATTCGCGACGGTGCGGTGGAGGAGCCCCTGGGCTTCGTGCACAAGAAGGAACTGCTCAAGGAGTACCTGGCCGGCAACCAGCCGAACCTTGCGCACCTGGCGCGGACCACGATCAACCTGCTGGACAGCTTCACGATCCTCAATGCCCTGGAGCAGATGCGCAAGGCCTCGACCCACATCGCCTTCGTGATCAACGAATTCGGCGATTTCGTCGGCGTCCTGAGCATGACCGACATCCTCGAGTCCATCGCCGGCGAGTTGCCTGACGCCAGCGAAATCGAAGGTCCGGACATCGTCGAGGAGCAGGGCGGGTTCCTGGTCAGCGGTGCCTTGAACCTGGCGCAGATCCGCCAGCGCACCGGCTTCGCCGCCGAGCCGACCGAGGACTACCAGACCCTGGCCGGGCTGGTCATGAGCCTGCTGGACCGCTTGCCGGTCAAGGGCGATTGCCTGGAGTGGCAAGGCTGGAGCCTCCAGGTGATGACGGTCGAGGAACGGCGGGTGACCCGGGTCTTGCTGCTGGCTGGGGAGCGGGCTGACGGTAGCGACTCCGAGGCTTGAGCCGGGCAAGCTGCCGCCGCTGCCCGCCAACGCAGATCGGTGCCTGGCCAAGACTCACAAGTCGTCGTGAAGGGTATAGCGGTCCTTGCCGCTGTGCTTGGACTGGTACAGGGCCTGGTCGGCCTTGACCAGCACCTGGTTCAGGCTGTCGTCGTCCTCGACCCGGGCCAGGCCGATGCTGATGGTCACTGGCGGCCCCGCCGACTGCTCGCGCACCTGCTGGCACAAGCGTGCGGCCAGCAGTTCCACGGCTTCGCGCCGTACCCCCGGCAGGTAGACGGCGAACTCCTCTCCGCCCAGGCGCGCATAGTCGAAATCCACCATCACCGACTGGATATCGGCGGCGACACGCTTGAGTACCTCGTCGCCGCTGTCATGCCCGTAGCGGTCGTTGATCTTCTTGAAATTGTCGATGTCGATCATCGCCAGGTAATGCTCGGGTTCCCGGGGCCGGACCTTGAGGCGCTGGCCGGCGCGGGCCATGAACGAGCGGCGGTTGGGAATCTCGGTCAGGGCGTCGACATAGGCCTGCTCCAGCAAGCGCTTGGCCATGATGTAGTTGTACAGCCGGGCCTGGCGCAAGGTGATGAAGCTGTACAGGGTCAGTGCGGTGAGGAACAGCGAGTAGGCCAGGACGATCAGGCCCTTGAGTTCGGTGATCGAGGTGCGGGTCATCCAGTAAGGGTTGAGCACGCTCCAGGTGATCAGCACCGCGACGAAGAACGACCAGCGCCGCAACGGCATCACCGAGGCGCTGTAGAGAATGCTCGAGGCGCCGAGGATCAGCCAGACCGGGTGCAGCTCCATGGGCAGGCCCTCGATCACCAGGCGCACCGCCAGGGCGATGACCAGCACGAACAGCAGGTTGACCCATTGGAAGTGCCGGGCTTTGTGGGTGAAGCCCAGGATGATGGTGTCGATCACCAGCAATGTCAGGAATACCAGCGAAAGGAAGGTGAAGCCCTGCTGGCCGGGAAAGCTGACGATCAGGTCGAAGATCAGCCAGATGCTCAGGCTGGCGATGTAGGTCAGGATGCAGAAGCTGTGCAGGCGTTCGAAGTCGTACTGGGCGAATTCGTTCTTCAAGGCCGCCGGGGCGGCCTGGCTGAGTACCTGTTCTTCAATGGTCCTGAACATCGCCGGCCCTTGAGTGAGCTAAGGAGTGCGCAAGGCCTGGCCCCAGGGGCGGTAGCGCAGGGAGAACACCGCGCTGGCATGGCAGCCGGCCGGTCGCGCATCGGGAGTCGCAGGTTCCGCGCGAAACGGCTGGCCTTCGCCGCTGGTCTGGCGGAAGGCCTCGCGGACGATGCCGACCCCACAGGGCAGGGCGCCGGCATAGCTGTCGCGCACCATGGGGGCCAGGCGTGCTGTGCCGGCGCCATCTTGCCACCAGACCTGCAGGCCGGCGCTGGCCAGTTCGCCGAGCCAGGCGCCATTCACCTGCGGTGTCAGGTGTCCGGCGCTGAAGGCGCTCAGGTGCAGTGGCGCGTCGAGCTGGCGGGCGAAGTCCTTGAGCTGGCGTTGCAGGGTGATCCGCCGCTGGGCATCGAGAAAATGCAGGTCATCCAGTTCCATGGGCAGGTACCAGCCGCTGACGGGCAGTTGCCAGTCCTCGCGCAGCTTGCGCTGGCGCGCCAGGGAAGTGCCCAGTTGGGCCTGCCAGTAGGTTTCCAGGCCGGCGCTGTCCAGTTGCTGGATGCGCTGGTAGTAGGCCGGATCCATGTACAGCCCCAGCACCAGTTGCAGGCCCTGCTCGCGGGCCTGGCGCAGGCTGTCGGCGAGCCAGCCATGGGCGTCGCCGAAGTGCGAGTCGCCGTAGGCGGTCCATTGCACGATCAGGGTCTTTACGCCGTTGTGGACGCTGTCCTGCCAGATCTTGCGCCATTGTTCGCGGCCCAGGGCCGCATCGCTGTTCAAGGGCTGGTAGAACAGCCGTTCCTCGGCCTGGGCGTGCAGGCCCAGGCCCAGCCACAGCAGGGTGATGTACATCAGTCGTTTCATCAGAAATTCAGCTCCACGCCCACCAGAATGCCATTGCCGCCTTCATACAGATTGCCGCCGAGGGATTGCTGGTACTCGGTGCGCACGGTCAGGCGCGAGCGGTAGGCGTTGTATTGGTCGTCGTCGAACCAGTATTGCCAGCGCAGGCCGAGCCCGGTGCGCAGGTCCTGGCGCCAGTCGTTGCTCGGATCCTGGGCGGCGAACTCGAGAAAACCGTAGGGCATGATGGTCTGCGGGCTGCCCACCGGCAGCTTCCAGGCATGGCCCTGCTGGTAGCGCGACAGCCATTGGTGGTCGCCGGCCTTGGTCCACCAGGCCGCATCCAGGTAGAGGAAACGTTCGTCCCAGTCGCTTTCGTCGATGCGCCAGTCGTTGCGGTAGCGGCCCTGGTCGAGGACCGAGGCGGTGGCCCGCAGCAGGTAGTCGGTACTGGTGTGGCCACGCTTGCGATGGTCGTTGAGCTGGTCCAGCAGCCGCCCGGGGTCGAGCATCTGGCCCAGGCTCAGGCCATGGTTGTCGCGGTCGTCGAACTGGCTCTGCTTGTAGATCTCGCCATAGAAGTTGACGTTGGCGTTGCCCCAGGGCTTGTAGCGCAAGCCGACCCCGGCCGCGGCCGACTCGCCATAGGACGAGCGCCCCTGGCCACCCAGCAAGGTGCGGCCGTAGACCGACAGGCTGCTGCCGTTGCGGCTCGGTTCCTCGCCCAGGGCATGGTCCCACAGGGCCATCTGCACGTTCTGCGACTGAGGGTGGCGCCGGCTGCCCTTGACGCTGTTGTCCGGCAGCAGATTGTTGTTGGTCGATACCCCGCCTGGCGACCAGGTGCTGGCGATGGTCACGCTATCGCGCCGGGACAGGGCCTCGTGGGCGCGGCGCTGGCGATAGCGGCGCGCTTCCAGGCTGCCGTTCTCGTCGTCGCCGGCCACCGGGTTCTGCTCCAGGTCGATCACCCGGCGCAGCTCCTTACGGGCGGCGGCGCTGTCTTCGGCTTCGGCGTAACGCCAGGCCAGGGTTTCGCCCAGGCGATAATCCTCGGGGAAATCACCGGTGGCCCGTTGCAGGTGGGGAATGGCCAGGCGCCGTTGCTCCGGGGTGTCGGTGGCGGCCAGGCGCATGCCGTAGTCGGCAGCAAAGCGCGGGTTGTCCGGTTGCCGGCGCACGGCCTCGGCCAGCCACTGGGTGCTTTGTTCCGGCTCGCCGGCCTTTTGCGCGGTGACCGAGGCCGCGTAGTAGTGCCCGGCGTCGGGTGACTGGGCCAGTGCCTGGCGCTGGCGTTGCAGGGCTGTCGGGTAGTCGCCGCGTTGCTCGGCGATCGCCGCGCCCAGCGCCCATTCATTGGCACCACGGCTGCTGCTTTGCTGCCAGTAGCGTTCGGCGCTGTGGTTGTCGCCGACGTTTAACGCGCTGCGGCTGGCGGTGAGCCGGGCGTTATCGCTCAATTGCGCATCCGGGATGCTGCGCCAGGCGGCCAGGGCCGCGGCGGAGTCGCCAGCGGCCTCCAGGGCATAGGCCAGGGGCAGGCGGCTGCCACGATCGCCCAGGCGTTCGGCGGCCTGGTACCAGGCCACGGCGGCGCCGGGTTGCCCGGGCATGGCGCAGCGCCCCAGTGCGCGGTACTCGCCCGCATTCCGGGGTTGCTGGCCAATGCTCTGCCGTACCACATCGCAGCGCCCGTTTTCGGCCAGTTGGGCCAATAGCTGGCTGCGGGTGGCGGGGTCGGCCCGCTTGATCAGCCCTGTCATGCGCTGCAATTGCAGCGGGTTCAACTGCGGCGTGGCGGCATAGAGCCCGGCCAGGCGCTGCAGCAGCGGGGCGGGCAGGGCGCCCGCGTGGCGGTCGTACGCTTGCTCCAGCAGGGCCTGGGCATGGGGCTGGCGTCCAGCGGCCAGGGCCAGGTAGGTGGCCTGGTCCAGGGCCGTGAGGTTGCCGCCCTGGCGGTACTGGCGCTCCCACAACTCGGCGGCCTCGCGGTTGCGGCCCTGGGCCTGGAGCAGTTCGGCGCGCTTTTTCAGCACCGGCAGCGTCTGCGGTTGCTGGCCCAGCCATTGCAACGCCCGGGCGCCCTGGCCCTGTTCCTGCCAGACCTCGATCAGCCGCTCGCGCCGGGCCGTATCCCAGGGTTCGGGCAGGCTCTGGTTTTGCAGCAGGTCGCTGGCCTGCAGGCGCTGGGCCAGCACCAGCCAGGCTTGGGGATCATCCTGGGGCGAGCACTGGCGCAGCTGCTTGAGGGCCGCGTCCGGGTCGTGCCGCGAGAGCCATTCGACGGTCTCCAGGCAGGGGCGGCGCAGTTCGTCGCTGAGGCGGCGCACGGTGTCGCTGTCGTTCTCCTCGCGGGCCAGTTCCCAGTGCTGCAGGCGGATCGCCGGGTCGGCCTGCTCGGCCGGCGACAGGCGCAGGATCCAGCGTTGGGCCTGGTTGTTGCGGCCCAGGGCGATGGCCCGCTGGATCATCGCCCGGTGCACCTGATGCGCCGCTTGGGGGCTGGGCGCCTGTTCGAGCAGTTGTTCCAGCTTGGCTTCGTCCAGATGCTGCATGTAGGCGTTGGCCAGACGTTGCCAGCCTTCGGCGTCCAGTTGCCTGCTGGCGGCGAGCGGTTCGAGCTGGGCGATGGTGTCGCCGGTGTTGCTCAACTGCTCGGACCAGTTGGCCCGGGCCTGACGCAGTTCGGTGTCGTCGCCCTTGGCCGGCAACTGCGCCAGCCAGTCGTAGGCGCGCCGGGGACCGCCGGAGGTGGCCAGGCTCAGGCTATAGGCCTGCCACAACTGGGTGCGCTGGGCCGGGGGAGCGCTGTCGAGCCAGCGCTGCACTTGCTCCGGGGCGGGCGGGTCCTGGTCGATCCAGGTCAGGTGCAGGTCCAGTAGCGCCTCGCTGTCCTGGGGGGCGTTGGCCATGGCTTGCACCGCATCCTTGTAGCGCCGCTGCTTGGCCAGGGACTGGGCCAACAGGCCCTGGGCTTCCTGGTTCCTGGGCACGCGCTGCAGCAGGTGCCGGGTCAGGCGCTCGACTTCCTTCCAGTTGCCCTTCTGTGCTTCGCGGTAGCCACGGTCGAGGTAGGGATAGCTGCGAAAACGCTCGAACTCGGTCAGTTCCTGGGCCAGGACCGTGCCGGACAGGCCCAGCAGCAGGCTGCCCAGCAGCCATGGAGTGTGCTTGTTCATGGGGTCACCTGTGCCACGATGCTGTAGGCCGCCTGTTGTTCCTCGGCCTGGTCGGCCAGAGCCTGTTGCAGCACCTCGGCGGTGATCATGCCGCGTTCGACCAGGTGCTCGCCCAGGGAGCCGCGGTCGGCGTCGTAGTCGATCATGGCCTGGTTGAACAGGCTCGCCGGGACCAGGCCGTGTGCCTGCAGCAGGCGGCCGATCTGCACCTGGTGATGGCTGACCCGTTCGAGCAGCGCCTCGTCATCCTGGTGCCGTTCCAGGGTGGCGAGCATGTGCCGGGTTTCCTCGCCCTGGTGCTTGCCCGGGTACCAGTGGCGGATACCCAGGGTCACTCGGCCCTGGGGCGCCAGGCGGCATTTGACCGGGCGCTTGAGCTGGCGGCTGATGGCCCCCAGCGAGACTTGGCTGACCGGATCCTCGGAGGCCAGGACCAGCGTGCCATCCTCGTCCATGACCGGCAGCACGCCGTACTGCACGGCGATGCGCCGGGGCACGCTGGCGATCAGTTGGGGATCGAGCTTGAACGGGTTGAGCGGTGCCCACTCCAGCTCGAACTGCGCGGCCAGCTCCTGTACCAGCTGGATGCTGTCGATGTAGCCGCGCACCAGCAGTTCGCGCCCCAGCCGCCGGTGCAGCGGGCTGGTGAGGACGGCTTCGAGCTGTGCTTCGCTGAGCAGGCCCTTTTCCACCAGGCGATGGCCCAGGGGTGTGCGCTGGGCCTTGGTCAGGGCCGGGAATTCATGGGTGGTCTTGTCCCAGGCGACCCGTCGCGAGTCGCCCATCTGCAAGACCTGGCGCAGTGCCCGCAGGTTGGCGAAGAAATTGACGAAGTTGCTCCACATCATGCGTGGAGCCGAGAGCAGGCCCTGGCCCAGGCCATAGAAACGGGTAACGAACCAGGCCCGCTGGAACAGGCGGTTGGCCAGCATCAGGCCGTTGAGCCAGAGCAGCGCCGCCAGTAGCGGGCTGTCGGTGAGGATCGACTGGAAGTGCCAGGCGTCCGGGGACAGCACGGTGATCAGCCACATGCCCAGCAGGACCAGGAGCAGCAGGTTCACCAGGAAACTCAGCAGGTAGGCAATCAGCCCGCGGCGATCGCGCCAGAGGAAGTAGTTGAGCAGGTTCTTGCGGCTCCAGCCCAGGTTGGTGGTGCCCTGGAACACGATGCCGACGATCCAGCGCGACTTCTGCCGAACGGCGTGCTGCCAGTCCCGGGGGAAATGCTCGCGCACGCAGATCACCTGGGCGAACTGGCGGTTCATCCCCGGGGCCCACTCATAATCCAGGGCCAGCTTCGGATCATTCACCGAGTAGCGGGCGAAGATGCACTTCATGCCTTTTTGCTTCAGGCGAAAGCCGATGTCGTAGTCCTCGGTCAGGCTCTGCACGTCGAAGGCGATGCCGTCGCCGTCTTCCAGCAGGGCGCTGATGGCCCGGCGGCTGAAGCAGGTGCCGACCCCGGCGCTGGGCACCTGGCCGGTCAGGGCCTCGCGCACGATCACGTCCTTGCCGTGGTTCTCGGCGAACTCGTCGACGTAGTGGCCGGCGGTGAAGCCCTGCCATTGCGGCGCGTAGGGATAGACCGGGATCTGGATCAGGTCCTTGTTGGGTAGCAGGTAGTTGTACAGGCGCAACTCCATCGGCGAGATCACGTCTTCGGCGTCATGCAGGATGAACCCGGCGAACTCGATCTTCGCTTCGCTCTCGAAGCGCAGGATGGCGTCGATGATGTTGTTCAGGCAGTCGGCCTTGCTGGTGGGGCCGGGGCGCGCGCAGACCACCTTGTGCACATTGGGGTAGTGCTGGCACACCGCGTCGACGTCGGCCTGGGTCTCGGCGTCGTTGGGGTAGGTGCCGACGAAGATCTGGTAGTTCTGGTAGTCGATGGTGGAGGCGGCCAGGCGCGCCATCTCGCCCACCACGCCGACCTCGTTCCAGGCCGGGACCATGATCGCCAGGGGTTTTTCCGCTGCCTCGAACAGCCGTTGCTCGTCTGCCGGCTGGAACTTCTCGTAGATGCGCCAGCGCCGGATCAGCTTGCGGGTCCAGTACACCAGGTCGATGAACAGGTCATCCAGGCCCAGCAGGAACATCAGCAGGGCCAGGGTGATGGCCAGGTACTTCAGGCCATAGAGGATGTAGATGAAAAAATCGATCAGCTCCAGGTTCATGCAGGGCCACCCGCGGCTTGAGCCTCCAGCCAGGCGCTCAAGCGGCGGGCGATGTGTTCGCTGGCGTGGCCATCGCCATAGGGGCTGTGGACCCGGCTCATGCGTGCGTACACCTGTTGATCGTCCAGCAGTTCGCTGGCGTGGCGCACGATGCGCTCACGGTCGGTGCCCACCAAAAGCACGGTGCCGCCTTCGAGCACCGCGGGGCGTTCGGTGACCTCGCGCAGCACCAGCAACGGCTTGCCGATGGCCGGGGCCTCCTCCTGGATACCGCCGGAGTCGCTGAGAATGAAGTACGAACGTCCCATCAGCCAGACAAAATGCTGATAGTCCTGGGGCGGGATCAGGTAGATGTTGGGCTTGTCCGACAGCAGGCCGTATACGGCGTTCTGCACCTGGGGATTGAGATGGACCGGGTACACGAACTGGATGTCCGGGTAGCGCTGTCCCAATTCGGCCAAAGCTTCGCAGATCTGCTGGAACCCATCGCCGAAGTTTTCCCGGCGGTGGCCGGTGATCAATACCATGCGCCGGCTGTCATCGAGGATCGCCAGCGGTGAATGGGCGCCCGGTCGCCAGTGCAGTTCTTCCTGGTGGCTGCGCATCCACAGCAGGGCGTCGATCACGGTGTTGCCGGTGATCTCGATGTTGGCTTCCGGCACGCCTTCGCGCAGCAGGTTGGCCTCGCACTTGGCAGTGGGGGCGAAATGCAGGTCGGCGATCACCCCGGTCAGGCGGCGGTTGGCCTCTTCGGGCCAGGGGGCCCTGAGGTTGCCGGTACGCAGGCCGGCCTCGACGTGGCCGATGGGGAGCTGGCGGTTGAACGCGGCCAGGGCGGCGATGAAACTGGTGGTGGTGTCGCCATGCACCAGCACCATGTCCGGGCGCAGGCGTTGATAAGTGGCGTCGAGGTTGATCAGCAATTGCTGCGAGAGGCCATTCAGGGACTGGCCCTGGGTCATGACCTGCAGGTCTTCGTCGACTTCCAGCTCGAACGAATCGAGCACCTGCTTGAGCATCTCCCGGTGCTGTCCGGTGGAGCAGATGTGCAGTTCGATTCCTGGCCATTGACGCAGGACTCGCGCCAGGGGCGCCATCTTGATTGCCTCTGGGCGTGTTCCGAAAACCATCATGACTTTGAAAGGCATTGACCCCTCCTGGGTAGTAATGCAACCGGGCCTGACCCTGAATGAAAGCAGTGGGAACCACTCTTGTCCAACCAGGGGGCGCAACCCTGGGGAGCGCTCAAGGGCGAGGTTGCAGAAGAAAAGAGGGTGTCTGGCAGTGGGGCGAAATCGAAGTTCCGCCGGCCTGGGATAAATCGTTCGGAAAATGCAAAAGGATGTGTCGGCAAGTCCCCGATTCCAGGGCTGAGAGTCAATCTTTCATTACATTTTCGTCATAAAAATGACGCTGATTGCCATTTATCGGGATGACTGAAAACGGCGATGGGTTGCGTGTCAATATGACGGCGCTCGCTGCTAGAATGCGCGCTATTGGTCGTTCGTCGAGCGGCTGCAAGTCAAGAGTCTGTTGCGTGGGGTGGTTCCGTGGGTCGTGCGTTGGCGGTGTATGTAATGGGAATGGCGTTGGTCTTGACGTGCTTCGCTTGGGCGGCGTCTTCCCTGTTCCATTGAGACGCCCTTGTGGCGCATCCAATTCTGGCGCTCGCCGATCGGTGGGCGCTTCAGTCATCCAGGGCCGATGCCCTGGTCCGTGACGGCAATCAGCAAGTGCTCCTGGCCATGATCGCCAGGGCTTGCTCCAGCATCTGTGGTACCGATACCGAACCGTCGATATGCCCCTGGGGCCGCTCGAGCCGTGCCAGCCAGGCCTGGTGTCGTGGGCGGTTGCGCCCTTCCCGGGTGCCGTTGTCGTAGGCTGCCGCCCATTCGAGGAAGGCCAGGTGCCGGGTATGCATGTCGCCGCCGGGCAAGATACGCGGGCCGAAGCGTTGGCGTTCCCGGGCACGGATGCGTTCCAGGCGCAGCGGCGTCGGCGTGTCGATGTACAGCACCCAGTCCGCCTGGGCGATGAGGGTATCGCCCCAGCCATCCATGGACCCGGACATCACCCAGGGCTCGCGCCCCAGCGCGCGGCTCAGGTTCTGCACACGTCGCTCCGGGGGCCAGGCTTGCACGAAAGGCGGGTCGCTGGGTTGCCAGTAGTGATCGTCGACATCGACATGGGGCAAGCCCAAGTGCCGGGCCAGGGCAGCACCCAGGGTGCTGACGCCGGCTCCCGAGGCGCCGATCAGGTAAATGCGTTGATTCAAGGGCTGCTCCTCCAGAGCCAGGCAAGGGGCGACAGCATGCCATCGCGCAGGCCGTTGGGCCGCTATTTGTGTCCAGGGAACGGAAAATGTTCATCTTCGCCTGCTAGAACGGGGCTTTTACTCAGCCAGGCCGCAGGCTCCGTTGGAGCGTCCGGCCGCCAGGGAGGCTCCTGTCATATGCGCGTCTTACTGTTTTTAGCTCCATTGCTGCTGTGCGCCGGTATTGCCCATGGGGAGGATGCGGCCTCTGTATTGGGGCATGGCTTCGGTTCCTTGAGCTGCATCGACCTGCAAGACCCGGACAGCAAGGCCACCTGCGGTGCTCGTGCATTGTCCAATGGCAAGGGCTGCCAGGGCTTGTCCAGCCAGGGCATGCGCGATAAGTGCCTGGATGAGGCGCTGTATCCTGCGAGCAGCTCGAATCGTAACCGGGTGACCAGGATCAAGCCTGCGGTGTCGGCGCGACGGGCATCCGAGCAGCAGGGCGCAGCGCTTCCCGCACCGCCGCTGTCGGACGCCGAGGCCCGGCACCTGGAGCAGGTGCTGGGGGTCAAGGGCAGCCGTCCCTGAGGCGGAGTCGCCGGGGCGCAACAAGCTTTTGTGTGTCTTCGCGCCAGCCTATATGCTCCCGGCCCCTGGATGATTCGACCTGCTGCGGGCCTGGGGCCTGGGCAGGCCCATGGAGCGAACCGTGCACTACCGATCTTTTGAATGCCTGCCGCGGCTTGTCGCAGGGGGCTTGCTGCTGGCTGGCCTGCTGTTCGGCGCCGGTTGCCAAGGTACCTCGGCGCCCACTCCCGAGCAGCAGGCCGCTAAACAGATGGCCGGCTTTGTTTCGGGCTTCGAGCGGGTGTTGAACCAGGGCGTGAACCGCTACAACGTCGATGACTGGGTCGGCGGCCTGGCCCTGCATGCGGTGATCGATCGTCGCAACGCGGTAGTCGGTTGTTCCGCCGAGGCATTGCCCGACTATCCCCTGCAGCGTTTTCCGGACAACCGCAGGCTTGCACCGTTGCTGGAGAGCATCTGCTGGAACATGGTATTTCCCAGGGCCGGGGCGCAGCTGTTCGCCAGTGTTCCCGGGGACAATCTGCAAGTAGTGCTGCCGGTGGTCTTCCCGCAGCCCAAGTCGCGGCCGATGGAGGAGCAGAAGATTCGTGCAACGGTCCGCGGGTACGCGCTGCAAGAGCAGTACCTCTGGCATCGGCTGTTCGCCCAGGAGTCCCTGGATAGCATCGGTACCGCCCGTATTCGCGCCCGAGCCAATGAGCAGGGGCAAGTGGTCGATTGCCAGGTCGAGCTGGTGGCCATTGATGGGCGAGAGGAAGATTTCAGGCAGGACCCTGGCCTGCGACAACGCCTGGAGGCGCGCTGCATGACCCTGGACCCGCAGCGAATGTCGGTTTTCCTGGTATTGCGGCCCACGCAGGAGCAGTTTCGGGTGGAGTTGGAATACTCCCCATGGAAGGTTGACTCGTATCGACCAGGCCAGGGGCAAGACTCCGGAGCGGCGCCGCTGCCGTAACCGCCCGGGAGGGTAGCGCAGCAGCGATGCCCTCGATCTTTTGTGCAACCCACATCGAGGTTAACCCCTGTGAGCAAACTGGCCTGCCGCTGCGGACATGTCATCGTCGACCAAACTGACGACCTGCCTTACAAGGCGGCGATCTTGCCCGATGGGCAGGAGCAGGAGTTCTTCACCGGGGCGGCGCAGTTGGCCAACGACCTGCTGGTCGCCGCCAGCGCCGGCAAGGTCGACGAACTGCTGGACCGGGAGTACGCCAAGGGCCCTTGGCGGCCCCAGCCCACCGAGTATTTCGAGGATCGCTTGTCCAGCGTCTACCTGGCCTGCACCTCCACGGCCTACGAGTGCAGCCGCTGCGGGCGGTTGTGGTTGCAAAAGCCCGGCCTCGAGGACTTTGTCTCCTTCGCGCCTGACAGCGGGCACTACGAAGCGGTGCTGGCGGTGGATAACCCGCTGGCCGACTAGCCTTGCCGGCGGTGTTGCGCAGCGTGCAGGGCGATGTAGTCCTGCAGGTTCTGATCGTCGATACCCAAGGTACGCAGGATCTGTTCCATGAAGCTCACCGGGGCGCTGCCCGGCGCGGTGATCACGCGCTGGTCGGCCACGGCGTGGGCTACATCCTGGTAATGCGCGGCGCCGCCGTAGTTCACCGAGAGCAGGTTGGCCGCCGAATTCGAGGTGTGCTGCAGGCGATCGAGAACCCCGGCCTGGGCCAGGACCCTGGTGCCGTCGCAGATTCCTGCGAGCACGATGCCGCGTGCCTGGGCGTCACGCAGCAGGGCACCGATCTCCAGGGGCTGGCCGCTCTGCCAGAAGGTTGCGCCGCAGATCATCAAGAGGTCGAGTTGCTCCAGGTCGATGTCCTCCAGTGCCAGGTCGGGCGTCACTCGCAAGCCGCCCATGGATGTGACGAGCGTGCCGCCGGGGCTGGCGTAGCGGCAGTCGAAACCGTAGTAGGCTCGGGCAGTGGCGTTGATCAGGGAGGTTTCCCAGTCGGCGAAGTCTTCGGTAAGCAGGGTGATGGCGCGGGGCATGGGCAATCCTTGCGATAGGCAATGGAGACAGGGGGCATCGGTTTAGCTTGCTACATATTACATCGTGGCCGCGGTGCCCTGCCGGTCCTGCTGTCTCGTTTTCATGACGCTTGAAGAGGCGATCTTCAAGGGAGTCTCCAGTGCGGCCGATGTAGGCGCGGCCTGGCAGAAAGAGGTCAGCGACGAGGTCGAGCTTGTTCGATGGAGGAGCACCAAGGTGCCCCACGACGTGATCGACGACTGCGCCGATTGGCCTCAGAACCATCGGCGCGGGGCCTGAACGCCATCCAGGCCAAACGGTGGCAGGTCGGCCTGGAGGGCGAGCTACAAAAAAGTGGCTGGCGGGTATTTACATGAAGCCTCGGGCTCATCACCATATGCGCCGTCTAAGTTTCGCTGCTGACCAGACAATTCCAGCCACCAAAAGGGTGGTTGTTTTGTTGCGTCCAAGAAAAGCAGTCGAATATGACCCAAGTACCGTTCAAGAGAATTCAGCACAAGCTCGCCCGTTCCGGGGTGGCCATCGAACGCCTGAATTCCAATTCCCTTTCCATCTCCTCGATCAATGACGCCGGGCTCAAGGCGGATCTGCTGCTGCCCGAAGGTTTTGCCATCGAAGAGAAGGCCATCACCCAGCTCATGGATTTCGCCCGCGTCGCCCACCCCCATGGCGGCGAGGTGAAGTGCGCTTGCGCCACGCCGGACTTCCACACCGGCAGCTCGATTCCGGTGGGCAGCGTGATCGTCACCAGCCACGACCTGGTGGTGCCCCAGGCCATCGGCACCGATATCAATTGCGGCATGCGCCTGCACAAGCTGGGCCTGGACTATGAGCAGTTCATGGCGCAGAAGGCCAAGTGGACCGCCCTGGTGCGTGGCGACCTGCTGGAAGGCACGCGCAACATTCCCACCAGCCCGCAAGCCATGAGCGCGTTGTTCGAGGCGGGCCTGGGAGACTTCTGGGCCCAGGTCCGGCAGCAGGCTCCGGTGGGCTTGTTCGCCGGAGCGGATTTCGCCCAGTTGCAGCGTGAGCTGGCCGGCCTGCATGGCTCGTCCTTTGCCCGTGGTCGCGCCGCCTATGGCCCGGAGGCCTTGCAGGACCGGTCGCGGCAGGTTCTTCGTGATCCGGGCCTGGGCTCCCTGGGCGGCGGCAATCACTTCGTCGAGATCCAGGTGGTTACCGAGCTGGTGGATCGCCAGGCCTGTTTTACCCATGGCCTGGCGGTGGGGCAGGTGGTGATGATGATCCACACCGGATCGCGGGATGTCGGGTTCTATGTCGGGCGGCGCTGGATGGACAAGGCCAAGGCCTTGTGGCCGACGGGCCTGAAGCATCCGCAATCGAAGATCTTCGCCCTGTTCGGCGAGATGGCCGACGAGTATCTGCTGGCGATGCACAGCGCTGCGCACTATGCCGATGCCAACCGCGCGCTGATCGCCGAGATGGTGCGCCAGCGCACCCGGCAGGTGTTCGGCGCGGGGATCGAGGCACCGCTGATCGTCGATGTGCCGCACAACATCGTGTTGCGTGAGGAGGTGGGCAACGTGCACCGCAAGGGCGCGACCCCGGCCTATGCCGGGCAGCCGTTGCTGATTCCCGGGAGCATGGGCCACGATTCCTACCTGTTGACCGGCCTGGGCAACGAACGCTGGATGCGTTCGGCCAGCCACGGCGCCGGGCGTTCGATGTCGCGCGGCGACGTGATCGTGCGGGCCAAGCGGGACAAGGCGTTCCTGGGGTTGCAGGGGGTGGAGTGCATCACCACCAAGGAGGAGCGGATGATCGAGGAGGCGCCGGGGGCGTACAAGGAGATCGGGCAGGTGATTCGTTCCCAGGTGGAGGAGCAGACGGTGTCGGTGATTGCGCGGTTTTCGCCGGTGTTGACCTTCAAGGCGTAAGAGCGATGGGCTCTTGGGGCGCGATGGCTTGCGGATTTGCCGTTCAGCTAGGCGGCCGCTACATTGTCGCCCCCTCTGGCCTGTTCGTTCTGAGCGTTGCCCTTGCAGTCATCGGCGGCCGCCAACGCCCGAGACGCGTTAGCCGCCAGGGCGATTGCCTGTTTGCGTTGAAAGTCGGGTATCCAGCATGAGTCAAGATCAGAACCTGAAGCACGAGGCGGGAGCGCCTTTGACAGGTGCCAGCGAGTTCGTCGTCGACAAGCAGCCCCTTGCCGAACTGCTTGCCGTGCTTGCCCAGTGTGGCGAGGTGGTTTCCAGCTTCTTCAAGCCAGATCCTTGCATCAGGGTACTGGGCGAGGGGCGGCGACTGGCCGAGTTTCTGGAGCGTTTCAGCGACTTCGCCGGGTCGACTGCGATCGGGCAGGTCGAGCCTGAGTTCGGACCTTTTTCCCTGCTGAATCGATACGAGTTCGAGGGCTCGTTGCTGGCGGTGGTGCTGCGAGGCGGCTGTCATCACTCGACCCGCGGGTTGGGCCAGGCCAGTGCCCGCAAGTTGGTGGGAGAGGCGCTGGAGGCAGTGTTTCCGGCGCCGTTTTCCGAGCTTGTGGTGTATCGGTTTGACAGCCTCGATTGGTGTGAATTGACCCGGGGGTCGACGATTTCTTCCGCTTATGTGGTGTGTCAGGGGGCTCGGAATCTCTGGTGGGTGTTGTGCGTTTCCGACTTTGATTGATGCCTTCGCAAAAAAAGTAAGCAAAAACGCTTGCCCCTCCACTCGGTGCCTCGCCTAGGCTCGACATACTCTCTCTTGCATTGATCCATGGGCCGCTGCAACGAGCCATCCATGGGCCGCTGCAATGAGCCATCCCTGGCCTAATGCGGCTAACCCGGCGTCCTGCCGGGTCACCCACGGTTCAATGCCTGCGTTCGGCCATCGTGGTCAACGGGGCCTTCAGGATCAAAAGCCAAAGCAAATCTAAACAGAGCGAAAGCCCTGGCATCGCCTTGTGGAGCCGCTGCCCCAGGCTGCGCACGGGTGCGCAGCGGGCGCTGGGATCGTCAATCCGCCGCAGGTCCTTTGGCCCTTGTCGCAGCCTCGCCCGGGCTCGACAGCAGCTACAGGACTGAGAGCGCGCGTTCGATTTTTTCCTCTGTTGCCGCCGTTGGTTTGTATGGCAGACTCCATCAATATTCCGTTACTGCGATTCTAATTCCGTTGTAGCGGAAATATTGTTCGGAGCCCGTCGCTGCTGCGATGGGCTGCGGAGCTCTCAGGCGTGGTCGTGGATGGCCACCTTCAACCAGGAGAAACCCCATGAGCATTACCCGTTACGGCACCGGCAGCACCGCAGGCGGTGGCCAGCCGCGTCCTTTCGCCCGCGCCGTGGAGGCCGATGGCTGGTTGCATGTGTCCGGCCAGGTGCCGGCGCTGGATGGCGAGATCATCCATGGCGGCATTGTTGAGCAGACCCATCAGACCCTGCGCAACCTGGTGGCCATTCTCGAAGAGGCCGGCTACGGCCTGGAGGATGTGGTGCGGGTTGGCGTATGGCTGGAGGACCCGCGGGATTTCTGGAGTTTCAACAAGGTCTTCGGCGAGTACTTCAAACCCGAGCATGCGCCGGCCCGGGCCTGTGTGCAGGCCAGCATGATGGTGGACTGCAAGGTCGAGATCGACTGCGTGGCTTACAAGCAGCGGTAAGCGGCTAGCTGCAAGCGGCAAGTCGAGGCGTGATTGGGAGTGCTTTGGGGGAATGGTTCGAAGATGAGCGAAGACAACATCAAGCGCCGGGCCAGGGGCCTGGACCGGGCGTTCGATATCCTCGATTTCCTCAAGGAGGTCGGCCAGCCGCTGCGCCCCAACGATATCGCCAAGGGCGTGGGCAGCCCCAAGTCCACGGTCTACGAGCTGGTGGAATCCCTGCTGGAGCGGCGCATCCTGGAGCCGGTGGGGCGCGACGGGCATGTGTACCTGGGGCGCCAGCTGTACTTTCTCGGCCAGGCGCACTTGCGGCATTTCGACCTGAGCCGCGAAGCCGACCAGGCCCTGCAGGACATCGTCGCCCAGACCGGCGAAACCGCGCAGATGTGCCTGCTCAATGGGCGCAAGTACACGGTGGCGCTGATGAAGGAGGGCGAGCGGCACTTTCGCATTTCCTCGGACATCGGCGAGAACGCGCCCATTCCCTGGACCGCGTCCGGGCGCTTGCTGCTGGGGCACTTGAGCGATGAGCAGATCGTCGAGTTGATCGACGAGGGCGATTTCATCCTGCCTGGCGGCGAACGCCTGCCGCTGGCGCGCTTCCTTGGGGAAATCCGCCAGGCCAGCGAGGAAGGTTTCTTCTCTTTCGACAGCGTCGCCGACACCTTCACCCATTGTTTTGCCGCGCCGGTGCGCGATGAGCACGGTGTGTGCGTCTGTACCCTGTGCATCGTCGCGCCCCGGGCCGATGCACAGGCCAACTATCGCCACTATCGCCAGGTGCTGCTCGACAGCGCCGATCGCCTGGCCCGGCGAATCAACGACTAACGTGTACCCCGCGGCCGTCGCTGGCCGCTTTGCCAAGGAGTAGCCACATGTCTTCTGTTTCGAATCTGCCGCTGGTGCAAAAGGGCGCGGCCGCCACTGGCGCCAGCTTGCTCAAGGACGTCAGCCTGCCGGCCCTGGTCCTGCATCGTGAGGCCCTGGAACACAACATCCGCTGGATGCAGGCATTCGTCAGCGCCAGCGGCGCCGAGCTGGCCCCCCATGGCAAGACCAGCATGATGCCGGGGCTGTTCCAGCGGCAATTGGACGCCGGCGCCTGGGGCATCACCCTGGCCACTGCCGTGCAGGCGCGGGCCGCCTATGCCCATGGCGTGCGCCGGGTGCTGATGGCCAACCAACTGGTGGGCGCGCCGAACATGGCGCTGGTGGCCGAGTTGCTGGCCGCCGGGGATTTCGACTTCTATTGCATGGTCGATCACCCGGACAACGTCGCCGACCTGGGGGCGTTTTTCGCCCAGCGCGGCGTCACCCTCAAGGTGATGATCGAGTACGGCGTGGTGGGCGGGCGCTGCGGCTGCCGCAGCGAGCAGGAGGTCGTGGAACTGGCTCGGGCGATCAAGGCCCAGCCGGCGCTGGCCCTATGCGGAATCGAAGGCTACGAGGGGGTGATCCATGGCGACCAGGCGGTGGCGGGCATTCGCCGGTTCGCCGACTCCCTGGTGCGCCTGGCAGTGGACCTGCAAGACGACGGCCTGTTCGCCATCGAGCAGCCGATCATCACCGCTTCGGGTTCGGCCTGGTACGACCTGATCGCCGAGTCTTTTAAGACCCATAACGCCAAGGGCCGGTTCCTCAGCGTGCTGCGCCCTGGCAGCTATGTGGCCCATGACCATGGGATCTACAAAGAGGCCCAGTGCTGCGTGCTGGACCGGCGCAGCGACCTGGACGAAGGCCTGCGCCCGGCGATGGAGGTCTGGGCCCATGTGCAGTCGCTGCCGGAGCCGGGCTTCGCGGTGGTGGCCCTGGGCAAGCGCGACGTGGCCTATGACGCCGGCCTGCCGCTGCCGTTGCGGCGCTACCGGGCCGGGGCCGAGGCGGGCGCCGGGGATGACGTCAGTGGCTGCAAGGTCACCGCGGTCATGGACCAGCATGCGTTCCTCGCCGTGGCCCCTGGGGTACAGCTGCGGGTGGGGGACATCCTCTCCTTCGGCACGTCCCACCCATGCCTGACGTTCGACAAGTGGCGCACCGGGTTGTTGGTGGACGAGCAGTTGCGGGTCCTGGAAAACCTCGAGACCTGCTTCTGATTCTGGCACCTGCTGCGCAGGTGATGACGTTCTCCCCGACAACACAAATACTCGCCAGAGATGCCCTCATCATGAACACCGCCAACCTGCGCATCGCCCTGATCGGCGAATGCATGATCGAACTGCAACACCGCGCCGACGGCAGCCTGCAGCAGAGCTTTGGCGGTGACACTCTCAACAGCGCCGTATACCTGGCCCGCGAGCTGGGCGAGGACGCCCGGGTCGACTACGTCACCGCCCTGGGCGACGACAGCTTCAGCGATGCCATGTGCCAGGCCTGGGCTGCCGAGGGGATCGGCCTGGACAAGGTCCAGCGCCTGCCCGGGCGCTTGCCGGGGCTGTATTGCATCCAGACCGATGAGCGTGGCGAGCGGCGCTTTTTGTACTGGCGCAACGAGGCGGCGGTGCGTGATTGCTTCACCACTCCGGCGGCCGGGGCGATCCTTGCGCAGTTGCGCGATTACGACGTGCTGTATTTCAGCGGCATCACCCTGGCGGTACTGGGCGAGGCAGGTCGTGCCCGGCTGCTGGAGCTGTTGCCCGAGGCCCGCCGGCATGGGGCCCGGGTGGTGTTCGACAACAACTACCGGCCCAGGCTCTGGGCATCCGTGGAACAGGCGCGGCAGGCCTACCAGCAGGTGCTGGAGCAGGTCGACCTGGCGCTGCTGACCCTGGATGACGAACAGGCGCTGTTCGGCCATGCCGATGCTGAAGCGGTGCTGGCGGCCTATCCG
The DNA here is from genome assembly GCF_002112765.1 of Pseudomonas sp. B6(2017). Lineage (NCBI taxonomy): Bacteria > Pseudomonadati > Pseudomonadota > Gammaproteobacteria > Pseudomonadales > Pseudomonadaceae > Pseudomonas > Pseudomonas sp. B6(2017). The sequence continues at coordinate 159,599 of NZ_NEIQ01000013.1, forward strand.
GGGCTGGCCGAAGTGGTGGTCAAGTGCGGCGCCCAGCCGTGCTGGGTGCGTTGTGGCGAGGGCCTGTGCCAGGTAGCGGCGCAGCGGGTGGAAAAGGTGGTGGATACCACGGCGGCGGGGGATTCGTTCAGCGCCGCCTACCTGGCCGCGCGTTTGTCGGGCCAGGAGCCGGTGTCAGCCGCCGAAGCCGGGCATCGCCTGGCGGCACGGGTGATCCAGTATCCAGGTGCCCTGATCCCTCGCCACTCGGTGTAGCCGCTGCTGCAGGCTGCGTACGGGCCGCAGGGCCGGGGCGCTCTTGAAGGCGCTGAAGGCCTTGCGGGCCTTGGCGCAGCCTCGCGGGTTCGGCAGCGGCTAGCGGTCAGTCGCGGAAGAACACTTGCACCAGGTGGTAGCCGAACTTGCTCTTGATCGGGCCGTGCACGGTGCGCAGGGGTTTCTTGAAAATCACCTGGTCGATGGCGCCGACCATCTGTCCCGGGCGCACTTCGCCCAGGTCGCCGCCGCGCTTGCCGGAGGGGCAGGTGGAGTATTTCTTGGCCAGCACGTCGAAGGCTTCGCCCTTGGCGATGCGCTGCTTGAGCTGTTCGGCTTCTTCGGCGGTTTTCACCAGGATATGGCGGGCTTGGGCTTTCATGGGCGGGTGACCTTGTAGCGGGAATACGGCGGCCGCGGATTATGCCTGAATTCCATCTTCGCGACCGATCATCTGACGAATCTTCTGCGCCAGTTCCTCGATGGAAAACGGCTTGGCCATCAAGTCCATGCCCGGTTCCAGGAAACCCTGGCGCTCGGCGGCCTTTTCCGCGTAGCCGGTCATGAACAGCACCTTGAGCCCCGGGCGATGCTGGCGGGCGATCTCCGCCAGTTGCCGGCCGTTCATCCCCGGCAGGCCGACATCGGTCACCAAGAGGTCGACCCGCATGGGCGACTCCAGGAAGGGCAGGGCACTGCGGGCGTCCTCGGCCTCGAAGGCGCGGTAGCCCAGTTCGCTCAGCACATCGAGCACCAGCATGCGCACCGCCGGATCATCCTCGACCACCACCACGCATTCCCCGGCGATGGCCTGGGGCGGCTCGCCCAGGGTCCCGGATTCGGCGTGCTCCAGGGGCGCGGCATACAGGCGCGGCAGGTACAGGCGCACGCAGGTGCCGTGGTCCGGTTCGCTGTTGATGGTCACGTGGCCGCCGGACTGCTGGGCGAAACCATAGATCATCGACAGGCCCAGGCCCGTGCCCTGGCCGATGGGCTTGGTGGTGAAGAACGGATCGAAGGCCTTGGCCAGGATCCGCGGGCTCATGCCCGCGCCGTTGTCACTGACGCCGAGCATGACGTAGTCGCCGGCCTTGACCGGTTCCAGGGTGCTGATGTCGCTGCCGTCCAGGTAGCTGTTGGCGGTCTCGATCAGCAGCCGGCCGCCACCGGGCATGGCGTCGCGGGCGTTGATCACCAGGTTGAGCAGGGCGTTTTCCAACTGGCTGGCGTCGGTGCTCACCGGCCAGATGCCGTCGGCCAGTTGCAGCTGCAACTCGATGTGCTCGCCCTTGGTGTGGTTGAACAGGTCCTGCAGCGAACGCACCAGCTGGTTGGGGTCCAGGGGCCGGCGATCCAGGGACTGGCGACGGGAGAAGGCCAGCAGGCGATGGGTCAGGGACGCGGCGCGCTTGGCCGAGGACATGGCGGCCTCGGTGAAGCGGCCGATCTCGCTGCTGCGGCCGTTGTCGATGTAGCGCTGCATCAGGTCCAGGCTGCCGATGATGCCGGTGAGCATGTTGTTGAAGTCGTGGGCGATGCCGCCCGTGAGCTGGCCCACGGCCTCCATCTTCTGTGCATGGCGCAGGGCGTCTTCGGCGCGCTCGCGCTCGAACATCTCGTTTTGCAGGCGCTGGTTGGCCGTGGCCAGGGCCTCGGTACGGCGATTGACCCGTTCTTCCAGGGTTTCGTTGAGGTTGCGCAGGGCTTCCTCGGTCTGCCGGCGCTCGGTCTCGTCGTAGACGAAGATATAGAAACCGTTGACTGCCCCATCGGCGCCGTGGCGTGGCAGGAAGCGGGTCAAGGCGTGGCGCGCTCGGCCGTCGCGATGGGGCGAGTCGGCCTCGAAGCTGCACGGTTTGCCCGCCAGGGCGGCGGCGATCTGCTCGGCGCGGGTGGCATAGACCTCTTCGCCCACCACTTCGCGGATGGTCTTGCCGTACAGCTCCTGGGGCGTGAAGCCGTACCAGTCCAGGTAGGCGCTGTTGTTCAGGCGAAAGCGTTCCTCGTGGTCGACGTAGCCGATCAGCGCCGGCATGGCGTTGATGATCAACTGCAGCTCGGTCTGGCCCTGGCGCAGCGCCTGCTCCATCTGCTTGCGTTCGGTGAGGTCCAGGGCGGCGCCGAGAAAACGCGTCGGCCGACCGTGGTGATCCTTGTAGCAGCGGCCCCGGGCGAAAACCCAGCGCACCTGGCCGTCGGCCAGTTGCAGGCGGTATTCCTCGGCGTATTCGCTGCCGTGGGTGATGCAGTGCTTGATGCTGCGGGCCACCATGCCCCGGTCCTCGGGATGCACGCCCTTGAGGTACTCGCTGATGGGCAACTGCCGCGAACGTTGCGGATCGACGCTGTGCAGTTGGGCGAAATGCGCATCGGCGATGAAGCGATCCTCGCCGATATCCCAGTCCCAGGTGCCCACCGCGTCGGTGGCGGCCAGGGCCAGTTGCAGGCGTTCCTCGGTCTCGTGCTGGGCGCGCAGGCTGTCGTCGGAGCGCTGCTTGAGCTCCAGGGCGATGCGCCGGCGCTCGTTGGTCTCGATGGCGGTGACCAGGATCCCGGCCACGGCGCCGTGTTCGTTGCGGATCGGGCTGTAGGTCAGGTCCAGCCAGACGTCATGGGCCGTGCCGTTGGTGCGCTGCAGGTTGAAACGCTGCTCGCTGAAGCTGCGTACCTGGCCGTTGAGCACGGCGCGGTAGATCGGGTCGGTGAAGTCCTTCAGCTCTGGCCAGGTCAGGTGCGCTGGCAAGCCGAAGGCCTTGGGGTGCTTGTTGCCGGCCAGCAGGGCGAAACCGTCGTTGTAGATCTGCGTCAGCTCTTCGCCCCAGAGCAGCAGCATCGGCATGGGGGAATGGATCACGATGTCCACCGCGGTACGCAGGCTCTGCGGCCATTGCCGGGAGTCGCCCAGGGCCGTGGTCGTCCAGTCCAGGCGGGCAATCAGGGTGGCGGCTTCGCTGCCGTGGTGGGAACCATTCATATCGGGGGAGTCCTGGGTGCAGCGGTATTGCGCAATGACCGACAGCCTGTGAAGTCGTGCTGCCTATGCAAACGGATGGAGTGTAGGCGGTTCTGGCATGGTTATTTTCACCCGCTTTGGCGCTGGATGACCAGCGCCGGGTATCGCGCAGCGCCCGCAGGAGCGGTCGGCGGGGTGTATCAGCTGCGCAGTTCCTCGCGGTCGCGGAACTGTTCCAGGGCCTCGGGGTTGGCCAGGGCGTCGGTATTCTTCACCGGCAGGCCGTGGACCACGTTGCGCACCGCGAGCTCGACGATCTTGCCGCTGATGGTCCGGGGGATGTCGGTCACCGCAAGGATCCTGGCGGGTACATGGCGTGGCGTGGTGTTGCTGCGGATCACCTGGCGGATGCGCTCGCGCAGGGCGTCGTCCAGGACCACGCCCTCTTGCAGGCGCACGAACAGCACCACCCGTACGTCATGCTCCCAGCTCTGGCCGATGGCCAGGCTCTCCAGCACTTGCTCGAGCTTCTCCACCTGGCGGTAGATCTCCGCAGTGCCGATGCGTACGCCGCCGGGGTTGAGCACCGCATCCGAACGCCCGTGGATCAGCCAGCCGCCATCGGCCAGTTGTTCGGCATAGTCGCCCTGGGCCCAGACCCCGGGAAACAGCTTGAAGTAGGAGTCGCGCAACCGGCTCTGGTCCGGGTCGTTCCACAACCCCACCGGAATGCTCGGAAAGTGCCGGGTGCAGACCAGTTCGCCTTTCTCGCCGAGTACCGGCTGGCCCTGGTCGTTCCAGACTTCGATGGCCATGCCCAGGCCCTTGCCCTGCATCTCGCCACGGTGCACCGCTTGCACCGGATTGCCGGCGACGAAGCAGGCGACGATATCGGTGCCGCCGGACATCGAGGCCAGGCACAGGTCGGCCTTGATCTCTCGATACACGTAGTCGTAGCTCTGGGGCGACAGCGGCGAGCCAGTGCACAGCAGGGTCTTGAGGGTGTCGAGGCGGTGGCTCAGGCGTGGCCGGCTACCGGCTTTCTCCAGGGCGGCCAGGTACTTGGGGCTGGTGCCGAAGGCGTTGATCGCCTCGCTGTCGATCAGGTCGACCAGGCGCTCGTTATGGGGGTGGAACGGCGAGCCGTCGTAGAGCACCAGGCTGGCGCCGGTGGCCAGGGTCGAGACCAGCCAGTTCCACATCATCCAGCCGCAGGTGGTGTAGTAGAACAGCCGCTGGCCGGGGCCGAGGTCGGCGTGCAGGCCGTGTTCCTTGAGGTGCTGCAACAGCACCCCGCCGGTGCCATGGACGATGCACTTGGGCACCCCGGTGGTGCCGCTGGAGTAGAGGATGTACAGCGGGTGGGCGAAGGGCACCGCGACGAACACGGGGTCGCCGCCGCTGTGGTAGAAGTCCTGCCAGAGGCTGACCCGGGCCTGGGTCCGGTAGTCTTCGGCGCGGGCCTGGGGGCGGGTGCCGGGCACGATCAGCAGTTGTTCCAGGGAGGGCAGGCGCTGGAGGATCTGGTCGATCTTTTCCCCCTGGTCCACATCCTTGCCGGCGTAGCGGTAGCCGGCACAGGTGATCAGCACCTTGGGCTCGATCTGGCCGAAACGGTCGATCACGCCCTGGGTGCCGAAGTCCGGCGAGCAACTGGACCACACCGCACCCAGGCTGGTGGTGGCGAGCATGCCCACCAGGGTCTGCCAGGTATTGGGCATGCAGGCCGCCACCCGGTCGCCCAGGCCGACACCGATGGCCCGCAGGCTGGCTTGCAGGCCGGCGACCTGGGCCGCCAGCTCGGCGTAGGTCAGTTGCTGGCGCTGGCCGTCTTCGGCGATCGCCACCACCGCCACACTGTCGTCGCGGCGCTTGAGCAGGTGTTCGGCGAAGTTCAGGGTAGCCCCGGGAAACCACTGGGCGCTGGGCATCTGTGGCCCTTCGCGCAGCACGCATTCGGCGCCTTGGTGGAAGCTGACCTCGAAGAAGTCGACGATGGCCTGCCAGAAGGCTTCGCGCTGGTCGATGCTCCACTGATGCAGGCCGGGGTAGTCGCCGATGTCCAGGCCGTGGCGCTGGTTCACGAAGCGGCGGAAGGCGTCGATGCGCGTCTTGCCAATGCGCTCGGCGCTGGGTTGCCAGAGTATTTCGGACATGCAAGGGCTCTCTTGTTGTTCTTCTGATCTGCTGTTGCTGGCGACTCACCGCTTACAGCTTGTCGCTACCGTTATTGCGCCAGCCAGCCGCCATCGATGTTCCAGGCCGCGCCGCGGACCTGGGCTGCGGCATCACTGCACAAAAATAGCACCAGCTCGCCCAGCTGCGCCGGGGTGACGAATTCCAGGGAGGGCTGTTTTTCCGCCAGCAGGTCGTGGCGCGCCTGTTGCGGGTCGATGCCGCTGGCCGCGCGGTCGTCGATCTGCTTCTGCACCAGCGGGGTCAGCACCCAACCCGGGCAGATGGCGTTGCAGGTGACGTTGCTGGCGGCGGTCTCCAGGCCCACCACCTTGGTCAGGCCGATCACTCCGTGCTTGGCCGCGACATAGGCGGCCTTGCCCACCGACCCCACCTGGCCGTGCACCGAGGCGACGTTGACGATCCGCCCCCAGCCCTTGGCGCGCATGCCCGGCAGCCCCAGGCGGGTGCTGTGGAACACCGCCGACAGGTTGATGGCGATGATCGCGTCCCAGCGTTCCACCGGGAACTCCTCGACGGTGGCCACGTGCTGGATGCCGGCGTTGTTCACCAGGATGTCGACGCCACCGAATTCGCGTTCGGCATAGGCGAACATCTCGGCGATCTGCGCCGGGTCGCTGACGTCCGCCGGGTGGTGGCCGACCTTGACCCCCAGTTGCTTCAGCTCGGCGATGACGGGTGAGGCGTCACCGAAGCCATTGAGGATCAGGTTGGCCCCGGCCCGGGCCAGGACCTGGGCGATGCCCAGGCCGATACCGCTGGTGGAGCCGGTGACCAGGGCGGTCTTGCCAGAAAGAGTGGTCATGAATACCTCACACGATGCCAGTGGCGTAGAAAGTGGCGATGACGACGAAGACCGCCAGGGTCTTGATCAGGGTAATGCAGAAAATGTCCTTGTAGGCCTCGCGATGGGTCAACCCGGTGACCGCCAGCAGGGTGATCACCGCGCCGTTGTGGGGCAGGGTGTCCATGCCGCCGCTGGCCATGGCGGCCACCCGGTGCAGCACTTCCAGGGGAATGTTGGCGGCGTGGGCTGCGCTGATGAAGGTCTCGGACATGGCCGCCAGGGCGATGCTCATGCCGCCCGAGGCGGAGCCGGTGATACCGGCTAGCAGGGTCACGGTGATGGCCTCGTTGACCAGCGGGTTGGGGATGCTCTTGAGCCAGTCGGCCAGTACCAGGAACCCCGGCAGGGAAGCTATCACTGCGCCGAAGCCATACTCCGAGGCCGTGTTCATGGCCGCCAGCAAGGCGCCGCCGACCGCGCTCTTGCTGCCTTCGGCGAGCTTGCTGCGAATGGCACCGAAGCCACATGCCAGCACCATCAGGATGCCCACCAGCAAGGCGGCCTGCACCGCCCAGATGGCGGTGAGCTTGGCGATCTCGGTGGTCACCGGCGCCGCCATGCCCGGCAGGGCCAGGCTGTGGGTCTTGCCATACCACTGCGGGATCCAGTGGGTGAACAGCAGGTTCATGACCCCTACCAGCAACAGCGGCGACAGGGCCACCCAGGGGTTGGGCAGCTTGAGGTCAGCGGCGGTCTCCGGTTCGTTGCGCAGGTCGCTGCCGTAGCCTTCACCGGCCTTTTGCGCCTTGCTGCGCTGGCGTTGGAGGAACAGCATGCCGGCGCAGAACACGAACAGGGTGCCGATCAGCCCCAGCCAGGGCGCGGCCCAGGCGGTGGTGTTGAAGAAGGTGCTGGGGATGATGTTCTGGATCTGCGGGGTGCCGGGCAGGGCGTCCATGGTGAAAGAGAACGCTCCCAGGGCGATGGTCGCCGGGATCAGGCGCTTGGGGATGTCGCTCTGGCGGAACATCTCGGCGGCGAACGGGTAGACCGCGAACACCACCACGAACAACGACACGCCGCCGTAGGTCAGCAGGGCGCAGACCAGCACGATCACCAGCATCGCCTGGCGGGTGCCCAGCAGACGGATGGCGGCGGCGACGATGGAGCGGGAGAACCCCGACAGCTCGATCAGCTTGCCGAACACCGCGCCCAGCAGGAACACCGGGAAATACAGCTTGATGAAACCCACCATCTTTTCCATGAACACCCCGGTGAAGGCAGGCGCCACGGCGGATGGGTCGGTGAGCAGGACGGCGCCGAGGGCGGCGATGGGGGCAAAGAGGATGACGCTGTAGCCTCGGTAGGCGGCCAGCATCAGCAGCGCCAGGGCTGCCAGGGCAATGATCACACTCATGGTGTGTCTCTCCAGGATTGTTCTTGTTGTGGGTACTACGTGTGGAGAGGGGCTATAGCGAGTTTTGTGCCATTTTTACAAGTTGTTGAAATATAAGGAGTTTTTATATTTATTAAGTGGCGGCAAGGAACTTTGTCTCTGTTTGGAGACTTTTCTCGGGCCTGAGGGTGCTATCGCGGGCAAGCCTCGCTCCTACAAAAGCCACGCACGTCTCTGTAAGGATGGGTCTTGCCCGCGATCAGCGCGAAGCGCTGGCTATTTCTCCAAATGGAGATATTTATCTCTCTATTGAGACTCGGCGATGCCCAGGGCTGCCATTTTCTTGTACAGCGTCGAGCGGCCCAGGCCGAGGCGCCGGGCCGCCTGGTCCACTTTGCCGGCGCATTGCGCCAGGGTCGCCTCGATCAACTGACGGTCGAAACGCTCGCGCGCCGCGGCAAAGGTTTCATGGGGCAACGCCTCGGTGGACGCGGCGAGGGCCGCGCGCGGCAACGCACTGAAGTTGCCGATGGCCGCGCGGATATCCCCGGCACCGAGCAGCAAGTCGTCGTTGAGCAAGGCCGCGCGTTCCAGCACATTGCGCAGTTCGCGGATGTTCCCCGGCCAGGCGTGCTGGCCCAGCAGCGCCAGGGCCTCGGGTGTCAGCTCGTGCTGGCTGCGCAGTTCTTCCAGGATGCCTTCGCTCAGCGCCGGCAGGTCGTCCAGGCGCTCGCGCAGGGCCGGCACCTGGATCGGCAACACATTGAGGCGGTAATACAGGTCGGCGCGGAACTCGCCGCGCTTGATCGCCGCCTCCAGGTCGGTGGAGGTGGCGGCAATGATCCGCACGTCGCTGTGGATCACCTCGTTGGAGCCCACCGGCTCGAACTCTTTTTCCTGCAGCACCCGCAGCAGCTTGCTCTGCAGGGGCAACGGCATGTCGCCGATTTCATCGAGGAACAGGCTGCCGCCCTGGGCGATCTGCAGCTTGCCGGCGCGCCCCTTGCGGTCGGCGCCGGTGAAGGCGCCGGGGGCGGTGCCGAAGAACTCCGCTTCCAGCAGGGCTTCGGGAATCGCCGCGCTGTTGATGCTGACAAAGGGCTTGTGCGCCCGTGGCGAGGCGGCGTGGATGGCCTGGGCCAGCAACTCCTTGCCGGTGCCGGTCTCGCCTTGCAGCAACACCGGCGACTCGGTGCTGGCGCCGCGCCGGGCCCGACGCTTGACCTCCAGGCTGGCGCTGCTGGTGCCGATGAAATGGGCGAAGTTGTACTTGGTCTGCCGGGCCCGCAGCAGCGAGCGGGTGGAGGCCAGTTCTTCCTGCATGCTCAGGTAGCGCTTGAGCATCGGCGAGAGGCTGCGCAGCTCGTCGTACAGGGCAAAGCCGATGGCGCCGATCACCAGGCCCGCGGTGTCGTGGATCGGCAGGCGCATCACTACCAGCGGTTCCTTGGGGGTGTCCTGCATGTCCAGCAGGATCGGCCGGCCGGTGCGCACCACTTCACGCAGCAGGCTACCGGGGATCACGCTCTCGCAGGGCTTGCCGATGGCGAACGCCGCCGACTCCAGGCCGAAGCGCCGGGCATAGCGCTCGTTCATCCAGACGATATTGGCGTCGCGGTCGACGATCACCGTGCCTTCGCTGGATTGCTCGATGATCTCGAACAGCGAGCGGATCGCCAGTTGGCGCACACGCTGGTAGTCCTTGAGGTTTTCGCTGTCGTTCATGGGTTGGGGTCCTGGGGCTGGCGGCGCCGATTATGCCGACAATCCCCTCCCGGGCGCGACCAGGGAAGGGGTGGCTGGAGATTGCCGGAAGGTCCTGCGGACCTTGGCGCAGCCTCCCGGGCTCGGCAGCGGCCATGAACGGGGAGGGCCGCAGATCACCGCAGGTTCAGCCGGGTTGCGCGGCGGCCAGCAGTTCCCGGGTGTAGGGGTGCTGCGGGGCTTCGAATACCTGGTGGCTGGCGCCGCTTTCCACTACCTGGCCGTCCTTGATCACGATCATGTCGTGGGCCAGGGCGCGGACCACCGCCAGGTCGTGGCTGATGAACAGGTAGGTCAGGCCGTACTTCTCCTGGAGCTGGCGCAACAGGGTCACCACTTGTTTCTGCACGGTGCGATCCAGGGCCGAAGTGGGTTCGTCCAGCAGGATCAGCGCCGGCTTGAGCACCAGGGCCCGGGCGATGGCGATGCGCTGGCGTTGGCCGCCGGAGAACTCGTGGGGATAGCGGTGGCGGCTGTCCGGGTCGAGGCCGACTTCCTCCAGGGCGCGGATCACCTGTTCCTCGCACTGGCGGGCATCGTACTGGCTATGCACCTCCAGGCCTTCGCTGATGATCTGCGCCACCGACATGCGCGGGCTGAGGCTGCCGAAGGGGTCCTGAAACACCACCTGCATCTGTTTGCGCCAGGGCCGCAGTTGTTTCTGGTTGAGGCCGTCCAGGGCCTGGCCCTGGAAGCGGATGCCGCCCTGGGAGTCCAGCAGCCGCAGGATCGCCTGGCCCAGGGTCGACTTGCCCGAGCCGGATTCGCCGACGATGCCCAGGGTCTTGCCCTGCTGCACGCGCAGGCTGATACCGTCCACGGCCCGCAGGTACTGCTTGCGCCTCAGCAAGCCGCCGCCGACCTGGAACTCGACGCAGAGGTTGTCCACCTCGAGCACGGTGTCGCGGGTGTCGCGGCGCAATGGCAAGCCCTCGGGCTCGGCGTGCAGCAGCTCGCGGCTATAGGGGTGCTGCGGAGCGTTGAACAGGGTGTCGCAGTCGGCCTGCTCGACGATTTCCCCGGCCTTCATCACGCACACGCGCTGGGCGATGCGCCGCACCAGGTTGAGGTCGTGGCTGATCAGCAGCAGCGACATGCCCAAGCGTTGCTGCAGGGATTTGAGCAACAACAGGATCTTGCGCTGCACGGTGACGTCCAGGGCGGTGGTGGGTTCGTCGGCGATCAGCAGCTCAGGTTCACAGGCCAGGGCCATGGCGATCATCACCCGTTGGCGCTGGCCGCCGGACAACTGGTGCGGGTAGGCCTTGAGCCGTTCACGGGGTTTCTGGATGCCCACCAGCTCCAGCAGTTCGAGGATGCGCGCCTGGGCCGCCTTGCCGCCCAGGCCGCGGTGCAGCAGCAGGGTTTCGCCGATCTGCTTCTCGATGCTGTGCAGCGGGTTCAGCGAGGTCATGGGCTCCTGGAAAATCATGGCGATGCGGTTGCCCCGCAGCTTTTGCAGGGTGGCGCTGTCGGCGCCGATCAGCTCCTGGCCGCGGTAGCGCACGCTGCCGCTATTGCTGCAGCCGGTCTGGGGCAGCAGTTGCAGGATCGAGTGGGCCGTCACCGATTTGCCCGAGCCGGACTCGCCCACCAGTGCCAGGCACTCGCCGGGACGGATGTCCAGGCACAGGTCGCGGACCGCCGGGCGGCCGCCGAAGGCCACATTGAGCTGGCGGATTTCGATCAGGTTTTCAGTCATTTCTACAGTCCGCTTCAAGATCGTGGATCAAAGGCATCGCGCAGCGCCTCGCCGATGAACACCAGCAGCGAGAGGATCAGCGCCAGGGCGAAGAACGCCGTCAGCCCCAGCCATGGCGCCTGCAGGTTCTGCTTGCCCTGGCCGATCAGCTCGCCCAGGGAGGCGCTGCCGGCGGGCATGCCGAAGCCGAGGAAGTCCAGGGCGGTGAGGGTCGAGATGGCGCCGGTGAGGATGAACGGCAGGTAGCTCAGGGTGGCGTTCATGGCGTTGGGCAGGATGTGCCGCAGGATCACCTTGCGATCGCCCAGGCCCAGGGCCCTGGCGGCCTTGACGTATTCCAGGTTGCGCCCACGCAGGAATTCGGCGCGTACCACGTCCACCAGGGCCAGCCAGGAGAACAGCGCCATGATCCCCAGCAGCCACCAGAAGTTGGGTTCGACGAAACCGGACAGGATGATCAAAAGGTACAGCACCGGTAGCCCCGACCAGACTTCCAGCAGGCGCTGGCCCAGGAGATCGACCCAGCCGCCGTAGTAGCCCTGCAGTGCGCCGGCGGCAATGCCGACCAGGGCACTGATGGCGGTCAGGGCCAGGGCGAACAGGATCGACACCCGGGCGCCGTAGATCACCCGCGCGAGGACGTCCCGGGCCTGGTCGTCGGTGCCCAGCCAGTTGGTCGCCGTGGGCGGGCTGGGGGCCGGTCGGATCAGGTCGTAGTTGGGCGTGTCTTCGCTGAAGGGGATGGGCGGGAACAGCAGCCAGCCGCCGTCCTTGCGAATCAGCTGCTGCACGTAGTCGCTGCGGTAGTCGGCCTGGAACGGCAGCTGGCCGCCGAACTCCTGCTCGGTGTAGCGCTTGAACACCGGGAAGTACAGCGAGCCCTGGTAGCTCAGTACCAGCGGCTTGTCGTTGGCGATCAGCTCGCCGCCCAGGGTCAGGACGAACAGGCCGATGAACAGCCAGAGCGACCACCAGCCCCGGCGGTTCTGCTTGAAACGGTCCAGGCGTCGGCGCGCCAGGGGGGAAAGCTTGAGCATCAGGCGTTCCTCGCGGCGAAGTCGATGCGCGGGTCGACCAGGGTGTAGCACAGGTCGCCGATGAGTTTTATCAAGAGCCCGAACAGGGTGAAGATGAACAGCGAGCCGAACACCACCGGATAGTCCCGGGAGACCGCGGCCTCGTAGCTCATGCGCCCCAGGCCATCGAGGGAGAAGATCACTTCGATCAGCAGGGAGCCGGCGAAGAACACGCTGATGAAGGCCTGGGGAATGCCCGAGACCACCAGCAGCATGGCGTTGCGAAACACATGGCCGTACAGCACCCGGCGTTCGCTCAGACCCTTGGCCCGGGCGGTGACCACGTACTGGCGGGTGATTTCGTTGAGGAAGCTGTTCTTGGTGAGGATGGTCAGGGTAGCGAAGCCGCCGATCACCAGGGAGCTGACCGGCAGCACCAGGTGCCAAAAGTAGTCGGCGATCTTGCCCAGGGTGCTCAGCTGGTCGAAGTCGTCCGAGACCAGGCCGCGTACCGGGAACCAGTTCAGCGAGGTGCCACCGGCGAACAGCACGATCAGGAACATGGCGAACAGGAAGGCCGGCATGGCGTAGCCGATGATGATCGCGGTGCTGCTCCAGACATCGAAGTGGCTGCCATGGCGCACCGCCTTGCGGATCCCCAGGGGGATCGACACCAGGTAGGTGATCAGGGTCGCCCACAGCCCCAGGGAAATGGTCACGGGCATCTTTTCCAGGATCAGGTCGGTGACCGTGGCACCACGAAAGAAGCTCTTGCCGAAGTCCAGTTGGGCGTAGTTCTTGAGCATCAGCCACAGGCGTTCATGGGCCGGCTTGTCGAAACCGTACTGTTTCTCGATGTCCTGGATCAGCTTGGGGTCCAGGCCGCGGCTGGCGCGCGAACCGCCACTGGTCATGGCATCGGCGGAGCCACCCACGCCACCGCCGCCAATGCCCTGCAAGCGGGCGATGGCCTGCTCAACCGGGCCGCCGGGAGCGGCCTGGACGATGACGAAGTTCACCAGAAGGATGATCAGCAGGGTGGGGATGATCAGCAGCAAGCGCCGCAGGATGTAGGCCGGCATCAGGGGCGCCCTCCGGGTTTGCCACGGCGCGCGAGTTCGGCGGCCATCTGGTCATTGGTCAGTGGGGTGGGGCTGACTTCCCACCAGGTTTCGATGGCTTCGTCGTTGCTGGCCGGCACCTTGGGCCTGCCGAAACGGTTCCACCAGACGGTGGAGGTGCCGGGTGGGTAGTAGTTGGCGATCCAGTAGTAGTTCCATTGCAGCACCCGGTCCAGGGCGTGGGCGTAGCGCAGCATTTGCGGCTGGCTGGTGGCCTTGACCAGGCCGTTGACCAGGGTGTCCACCGCCGGGTTCTTGAGCACCATGAGGTTGTTCGAGCCCGGGTCGTTGGCCGCGGCCGAACCGAAGTAGTTGTACAGCTCCAGCCCGGGCGAGGTGGTCACCGGGTAGCCGGTGACGATCATGTCGTAGTCGCGGGCCATCAGCCGATTGACGTACTGCGCGGAATCGATGCGGCGGATGTTCAGGGTGATGCCGATCTGGGCCAGGTTGCGCTTGTAGGGCAGCAACAGGCGCTCGATGGAGCCCTGGGTGATCAGGAAGGTGAACGCCAGGGGGGCGCCCTGGGCATTGACCAGCTTGTCGCCCTCGGGCTTCCAGCCTGCTTGTTCCAGCAGGGACAGGGCCTGCAGTTGCTTGTCGCGCAGTACGCCACTGCCGTCGGTCTTCGGTGCTTCGAACACCTGGGTGAAGACCTCGTCGGGAATCTGCCCGCGCAATGGCTCGAGGATCTTCAACTCCTCGGCGTCCGGCAGGCTGCGGGCCGCCAGCGGGGTGTTGGAGAAGAAGCTCTGCTGGCGGATGTACAGGTTGCGCATCATCTGCCGGTTGCTCCACTCGAAGTCCCAGAGCATGGCCAGGGCCTGGCGGGTGCGGCGGTCCTGGAACACCGGGCGGTCGAGGTTGAACACGTAGCCCTGGGCCGGTTGCGGTGCGGCTTGGGCCAGGTGGGCCTTCTGCAGGCGTCCGTCGTTCAGGGCCGGGCTGTCGTAGCCGATGGAGTAGCCGGTGGCGGAGAACTCGCGGTTGTAGTCGTAGGCCCCGCCGCGCAGCACTTGGCGGGCAACGTCGATGTCGCCGAAGTACTCGACGCTGAAATGGTCGAAGTTGTACAGGCCACGGCTGACCGGCAGGTCCTTGCCCCACCAGTCGGGGTTGCGGATGAAGGTGATGCTGTTGCCCGAGTCCACCTTGCCCACGCGGTAGGGGCCGCTGCCCAGTGGGGCTTCATAGCCGCCACCGCCGGCGAAGTCGCGACTCTTCCACCAGTGTTCGGGGAACACCGGCAGGGTCGCGATATCCAGGGGCAGGGTACGGTTCTCGTTGTTCTTGAAGTCGAAGCGGATCACCCGTGGCGACTCCACGGTGACGCCGCTGACATCGGCGAACTGGGTGCGATAACGCATGCTGCCCTGGGTCATCAGCAGGTCGTAGCTGTAGCGCACGTCTTCGGCGGTGATGGGGGTGTCGTCGGCGAAGCGCGCCTTGGGGTTGAGGTAGAAACGCAGCCACAGGCCGTCTTCGGCGCGCTCCATCTTCTCGGCCACCAGGCCGTAGACGGTATAGGGTTCGTCCAGGGAGCGCTGGGCCAGGGGGGCATACACCAGGCCATCCAGCTGGGACACGCCGATGCCCTTGTCGATGTAGGGCAGCACATGGTCGAAGCGGCCGATCTCGATGGCCGAGCGGCGCAGGGTCCCGCCTTTGGGGGCCAGGGGGTCGACGTAGTCGAAGTGGCTGAAACCCTGGGAATACTTGGCCGGTTCGCCATAGACGGTCATGGCGTGTCCGGGAGCGGCCTGGGCACTGGTGGCGCCCAACAACAGGGTGGTGAGCAGTACGGAGGGGAAAAGCAGTCGCATTGTCAGCCTTGCAAGCCGGGTGATCGATGACCACGATTTGTACGCTAGCCGCGCGTGACTGGCCAGCCGCATCCGTTGTCGCGCATCTTGGGGGCATAAAGGCAACGGCCCACCGAGTGGCGGGCCGTTGGGGCAGGCGTGATCGCCGGGCGGTCAGTCCTGGCGGCTGGTGACTTCCAGCAGGTGGTAGCCGAATTGGGTCTTCACCGGGCCCTGGACCACGTTGATCGGGGCGCTGAACACCACGGTATCGAATTCCTTGACCATCTGGCCCGGGCCGAAGGAGCCCAGGTTGCCGCCGTCACGGCTGGAAGGGCAGGTGGAGTTCTTCTTCGCTACGTCGGCGAAATCGGCGCCGGCTTCGATTTCGGCTTTGAGTTCGTTGCACTTGGCTTCGCTGGCAACCAGGATGTGACGGGCAGTGGCTTTGGCCATGGGAGTTGCTCCTTTCAAGAAAGTGGAGAGCCTACCGGATTCAGGTGGCCATTTCTTGTCAAAGTTCCTTCAAGCCGTTACCGCCACGACTGCCGGCGTGGCGGTAACGGCTGATGCTCAGGCGCTGGCCGCCAGTGCCCGCAGTCGCTGGGCGGCGTTGCCCAGCAGGTGCTCGGTGGTGTCCCAGCCCAGGCAGCCGTCGGTGATCGAGACGCCGTAGCGCAGGTTGCCGCTCAGCGGTTGGCAGCCTTCGAACAGGTGGCTTTCGAGCATCACCCCCATCAGCGAGGCGTCGCCTTGCAGGCGCTGCTCCAGCACCTCGTTGAACACTGCCGGCTGGCGCGCCGGGTCCTTGCCGCTGTTGGCGTGGCTGCAATCGACCATGATCCGTGCCGGGATCTTCAGCTTGTGCAGGTCGCGCTGGACCTGGGCCACGCTCTGGCGGTCGTAGTTCGGCCCGCGGTGGCCGCCGCGCAGCACCAGGTGGGTGTCGGGATTGCCCGCGGTCTGGATGATCGCCGGATGGCCCTGGCTGTCGACGCCGAAGTGGCGGTGCGGATGGGCCGCCGAGCGCATGGCGTCGCAGGCGATGGCGACGCCTCCGTCGGTGCCGTTCTTGAAGCCCACGGGGATCTCCAGGCCACTGGCCATTTCCCGGTGGATCTGCGATTCGGTGGTGCGTGCGCCGACGGCGACCCAGCTCAAGAGGTCGTCGAAGTAGCCGGCGGCCATGGGTTGCAGCAATTCGGTGGCGATCGGCAGGCCCAGGCGCAGCATCTCGCGCATCAGTTCCCGGGACAGGGCCAGGCCTCCGGCCATGTCATCGCTGCCGTCCAGGTGCGGGTCGTAGGCCAAGCCTTTCCAGCCGACGGTGGTACGGGGTTTTTCCACGTAGGCGCGCATCACCAGGAGCATCTGGTCGCTCACTTGCGCGGACAGCCGGGCCAGGTTGGCGGCATATTCCAGGGCCGATTGCGGATCGTGGATGGAGCAGGGGCCGACCACTACCAGAAGGCGTGGGTCCTGGCCTTGGAGGATGGCGCGGATGGCTTGGCGATGGGTGGCGACTTGCTGGCTCAGGGCCGTGGATAGCGGCAGGTGCTGCTTGAGTTCCAGGGAGCTGGGCAGGCGCTGGCTCAGGGGTTCGTTGGCGCTGGCTTGAGCGGACAGGGACAGAGCGGATACGGACGAGTTCATGTGCGGTCTTCCTGGGCGGGCGGCGGGTGATGTCCCGCGCGCGGCCCTACTGGGGTGTTCGACAATTGGCCGTACTGGCCATGAGTGTGCAATTGCCACCGGTAGGTGACCGATCGGAGGCGGCAGGCTGTCCCGAGCGGAGGCTGCTAAATCGCCAGGTGGAAAACATGTCGTAACGGTAATAGGTGGCGTAGTTCATAGTGCAATCCTCGGTAAGTTCGGTGTGTCGCAAAAATCGTGGTTGAAAATCCGGGCCCGGAAAAACAAAACCCCCGGTCGGGAGGCCGACCGGGGGTTGAGATTTCTCTGGTGGGCGACCCGTTTTTATGGGCGCCGGTTGGGTATCAGGCGCGCCAGTGGCTAAACCAATACCCAAAATAAAAGCTCGCCGCCGCGCTGCCATTGACCCAGGCAGCCGCAACCGAACGCAGTGCGCTGGCGGTGTGGCGATGCAGGGAAAGGGTCTGGGGCAGCATGGGGTTTCTCCGTGAAGTGCAGCGAGCTTACTAGAGGGCGGGCCGGCGATTCAATCAGTAATTTCCATGGCGCAGGCGGGGGCGCGACTATGGATCAATCCAATGGGGGTTGTGCGACACTCGCGGCGCCTGCCTGTTTACCTCCATCGTTGCCCGAAAAAGGACTGCCCGTGACCTTGTTGACCCTTGCCGCTGCCCAATCGGTATCCATTGCCGGAGACTTGCCGACCAACCTCGCCGGACATCAGCGCTTGATGCGACTGGCGGCGCAGCAGGGCGTGCAGTTGCTGGTGTTCCCCGAGCTGTCGCTGACCGGCTACGAGCCACAACTGGCGGCCGAGTTGGCCTTGGCTCCGGATTCGCCGGTATTGCAACCCCTGCGCGACCTGGCGCGGGAGCTGCAGATGACTACGGTGGTGGGGCTGCCGATTCGCCTGGTCGATGACGGACCGGTACTGATCGGTGCGCTGGTGCTGGGGGGCGATGGTTCGCTGGCGGTCTATAGCAAGCAGCATCTGCATCCCGGAGAGGAGCGCGCTTTTGCCGCGGGCAGTGGCGGCGCGCCCTTGGCATTTGCCGAGCACCAGGTTGCCCTGGCGGTTTGTGCGGACTTCAGCCATGCCAGCCATGTGCAGGCGGCTGCACATGCCGGGGCCGATGTCTATGCCGCCGGCGTGCTGATCAGCGAAGGCGGGTATGCCGTCGACGGCACGCTGTTGCAAGGGTATGCCCGGGAGCATGGACTGCTGGTGCTGATGGCCAATCATAGCGGGCCCAGTGGCGGTTGGACCTGCGCCGGGCGCAGTGCGGCCTGGGGCCCCCAGGGAGAACTGTTGGCAGCGGTGGACGGGGTCGGTGAGGCGTTGCTGCTGGTTCGAGGCGGTGCCGGGCAGTGGCAGGCCCAAGTGCTGCCGGTGGCTCGGTGAGCGACTTCGAACTGCGCCCGGCCCGGGAGGACGACCTGGCCTTCGCCCGGGAGCTGACCTGCTCCGGCATGCTGCGCTACTACATCCGTCATGACCTGCTGTGGCTCGACGACGCCTTCGACGTGGCCTGGGCCGGTCGCGAGAACCTGCTGATCTGCCAGGGGACTGAAGTGCTGGGTTTCGTCAGTCTGAGCCGCGACTCGCGGGCGCTCTACATCCGCGAGCTGCATGTGCTGCCGGCCAGGCGCGGGCAGGGCGCAGGGAGCTGGACCTTGCAGCAGGTACTAGAGATAGCGCGAAAGGAGCGCCGTGGCTTGTTGCGCTTGACGGTGTTCAAGGACAACCCGGCACAACGCCTGTATGAGCGAACGGGCCTTGAGGTAGTGGGAGCCGATGATTGCTTCTGGCGCATGGAGCGCTCTACCACTGCGGTTGGCGCTGCGCCAGGCAGAAAAGAATAGTAGGGGGGGGGCTCAGCCCAGTGCCGGATCCACTATCGGCACTTCGTCGAGGATAATGCCGTCCTTCATGCCCAGCAGCACCGCGACCTTGTGTGCTTCCCCTCGCTTGCCCTTCTTGCGGCCGGCCAATACCTGATAGGTAGTGGCCGGATCAACCCCATGTTCGCGCGCGAACTGTTGAACCGACTTTCCCTGGTGTTCCAGCCAGGCCTTGGCTTGTGCGGCAGTGCGTATACCGGGCATAGTTCAAAACCGTTCAATTTTGTTCAAAGCTTGAAGAGTATGACACCCCCTTGGGGTGTATCTGATGGGATCATACATCCAAATGAGTGGAATCGGTTCGCGGTTGAGGCAGGAGCGGGAACGCCTTGGACTGTCGCAAAAAGTTTTTGGTGAAATCGGCGGGGTGGAAGCCAACGCCCAGGGTAAATACGAGAGTGGGGATCGAGCACCCAAGGCAGATTATCTGTCGCGGGTGGCAGCCAGGGGAGTGGATGTGCTGTATGTGCTGACCGGCAGCCGGACGCCGGTCCAGGCCGGCAGGTTGAGCCGGACCGAGGAAAAGGTGCTTGACTGCTATCGGGCGCTGTTCAAGGGTGATCAGGATGCAATCTGTCGTCTGACTGCCACCCTGGCCGAGCTGTCGCAGGGCCAGGGCTCCAGGAAAAAAACCCAGCCCGCCGAGCCCTGAAGCCAGGGCCTGGCGGAGAGGCGGGCCGGGTGTGCGTTGTTATCGCGGCTGATGTGTTTTTAATAGCGCATGTGATTAGGTTTGTACGGCGCTTTTTTGCTAAGGTGTCGGGCAACCTGTAAAGACCATTTCGCGAGGTGTCTGCTTGATTAGGGTGCTAGTAGTCGATGACCACGATCTCGTTCGTACGGGCATTACACGAATGCTGGCTGACATCGATGGCCTGCAAGTAGTCGGGCAGGCGGAGTCGGGAGAGGAATCCCTGCTCAAGGCGCGGGAGTTGAAACCCGACGTAGTCCTGATGGACGTCAAGATGCCAGGGATCGGTGGGCTTGAAGCCACGCGCAAGTTGTTGCGCAGTCATCCGGACATCAAGGTCGTGGCCGTGACGGTCTGCGAGGAAGATCCATTCCCTACCCGATTGCTGCAAGCGGGTGCGGCGGGTTACCTGACCAAGGGGGCGGGGCTCAATGAAATGGTCCAGGCCATCCGCCTGGTCTTCGCCGGCCAGCGCTACATCAGCCCGCAAATCGCCCAGCAGTTGGTCTTCAAGTCGTTCCAGCCTTCCAGTGAATCGCCGTTCGATGCGTTGTCGGAGCGGGAAATCCAGATTGCCCTGATGATCGTCGGTTGCCAGAAGGTGCAGATCATCTCCGACAAGCTGTGCCTGTCGCCGAAAACCGTGAACACCTACCGTTATCGGATTTTCGAGAAGCTCTCGATCAGCAGCGATGTGGAATTGACGCTGCTTGCGGTTCGCCACGGCATGGTCGATGCCAGCCTCTGAAAAATGACCGACCTGTTTGATCCCAGCGCCTTTCTTTCTACCTGCAGTGGCCGCCCCGGTGTGTATCGCATGTTCGACAGCGATGCGCGCCTGCTCTACGTCGGTAAAGCCAAGAACCTGAAGAACCGCCTGTCGAGCTACTTCCGCAAGACCGGCCAGGCACCGAAGACCGCCGCCCTGGTGGCGCGTATCGCCCAGATCGAGACCACCATCACCGCCAACGAGACCGAGGCGCTGCTGCTGGAGCAGACCCTGATCAAGGAGTGGCGGCCGCCGTACAACATCCTCCTGCGAGACGACAAGTCCTATCCCTACGTCTTCCTCTCCGATGGCGCCTTTCCGCGCTTCAGCATCCATCGCGGGGCGAAGAAGCAGAAGGGCAAGTATTTCGGGCCTTACCCCAGTGCCGGCGCCATCCGTGAAAGCCTGAGCCTGTTGCAGAAGACCTTCCTGGTCCGCCAGTGCGAGGACAGCTACTACAAGAACCGTACGCGGCCTTGCCTGCAATACCAGATCAAGCGTTGCAAGGGGCCGTGCGTCGGCCTGGTCGAGCCCGAGGTCTATGCCGAGGACGTGCGCCATTCGGTGATGTTCCTCGAGGGGCGCAGCAATGCCCTGACCGACGAGTTGTCCAGTGCCATGGAAGCCGCCGCCAGTACCCTGGACTTCGAGAAGGCCGCCGAACTGCGCGACCAGATCGGCCTGCTGCGTCGGGTCCAGGACCAGCAGAGCATGGAAGGCGGTACCGGCGATGTCGACGTGCTGGCGGCTTTCGTCAACCCCGGCGGCGCTTGCGTGCACCTGATCAGCGTGCGTGGCGGGCGAGTGCTGGGCAGCAAGAACTTCTTCCCCCAGGTGGGCATCGAGGAAGATGTGGCGCAAGTCATGCTGGCGTTCCTGGGACAGTATTTCGTCAGCAGTCCTGAGCGCGACCTGCCGGCCGAGTTGATCGTCAATGTGACCCATGAAGACTTTCCGATCCTGATCGCCGCCATCGATGAGTTGCGCGGTCGCGAATTGACCATCAGCCACAGGGTGCGTGGCACCCGGGCGCGTTGGCAGCAGCTGGCGGTGACCAATGCCGAGCAGGCCCTGGGCGCGCGCCTGGCCAACCGTCAGCACGTGGCAGCGCGTTTCGAAGCCCTGGCCGAGGTGCTGAACCTGGACGAGCCACCGCAGCGCCTGGAGTGCTATGACATCAGCCATTCCAGCGGCGAGGCCACCGTGGCTTCCTGCGTGGTGTTTGGACCCGAGGGGCCGCTGAAGTCCGACTATCGTCGTTACAACATCGAGGGCGTCACCGCCGGCGACGACTACGCGGCCATGCACCAGGCCCTGACCCGGCGCTTCAGCAAGCTCAAGGACGGCGAGGGCAAGCTGCCGGACATCCTCCTGGTGGACGGCGGCAAGGGCCAGATGGCCATGGCCCGCGATGTGCTCAATGAACTGGCGGTACCGGACCTGATCCTCCTCGGCGTGGCCAAGGGCACCACTCGCAAGGCCGGTTTCGAAACGCTATACCTGAACGACGCGGCCCATGAGTTCACCCTCAAGGGGGATTCGCCGGCGCTGCACCTGATCCAGCAGATTCGCGACGAGGCCCACCGCTTCGCGATCACCGGCCACCGCGCCCGGCGTGGCAAGGCTCGACGTACCTCGACCCTGGAAGGGGTGGCGGGGGTCGGCCCGACACGCCGGCGGGACCTGCTCAAGCATTTTGGTGGATTACAGGAATTGTCCCGGGCCAGCATCGACGAGATCGCCAAGGCACCGGGAATCAGTAAAAAGCTCGCAGAGTTGATTTATGCAAACCTGCACAGCGAGTAGAATGCCCAATCACCTCGTAGCCAGTTGTGCCGATGAATATCCCTAATCTGATCACCGTTCTACGCGTCCTGCTTATCCCGATCTTCATATTGCTGTTCTATATGCCTTATAGCTGGAGCTATATGGCAGCCAGTTCAGTCTTTGCCTTCGCGGCCGCCACCGATTGGCTGGACGGCTACCTGGCGCGACGCCTGGAGCAGAGTACGCCTTTCGGCGCGTTCCTCGACCCCGTGGCCGACAAGCTGATGGTGGCGGTGGCATTGGTGCTGCTGGTGCAGGAGCACGCCAACCTGTGGCTGACCCTGCCGGCAGCCGTGATCATTGGGCGCGAGATCGTGGTCTCGGCCCTGCGCGAATGGATGGCCGAACTCGGCGCCCGGGCGCAGGTGGCGGTGTCCAACATGGGCAAGTGGAAAACCGCGGCGCAGATGCTGGCGCTGGTGATCCTGCTGGCCAATCCTTCGGTCTTCAGCTTCTGGGTATTGCTGGGTTATATCCTGCTGATGGTGGCGGCAGGCCTGACCTTGTGGTCGATGCAGCAATACCTTCGTGCCGCATGGCCGCATTTGAAAATCGACGGCGAGAAAAAATAAGTTTTTTTGAATCAAGGGGTTGACGTTCATTCTGATTTCTATAGAATGCGCAACACCAAGACGTTGCGGGAATAGCTCAGTTGGTAGAGCACGACCTTGCCAAGGTCGGGGTCGCGAGTTCGAGTCTCGTTTCCCGCTCCAAATTCAGAAAAGCCACTCAGTCGAGTGGCTTTTTTTTGCCCGAAATAAATGTCTGCGCAACATGGATGAAAAGTCCGTTGTTTCGGAGGGGCATTACAAATTAACTGTCTTGCCTGGGGCGTTGATACCGTGATGAGCGAACTGCCTCCTGATAGCGGCAACCTCTTCTGGCCATGCTCGACTTGAGGGAAAACCCTCATTGCTGCCTGCGCGCTTTCCTACAATGATGATGGAATTCGCCCTGCACAATGGAGCAAGCCATGAGTCATACCCCCGCCGACGACAAACGCCCGACTCCGGATCCGGCCGAGGACAATGCGTTTTTTCCTTCGCCGTACTCGCTAAGCCAATTCACTTCCGCCCACTCCGATCTCAGTGGTGCCGACTACCAGCGGCCCTATACCGGTGGGCGCTGGAAGGTGCTGGTGATCGGTGCGGACGAGCGCTATCTGCTGACCGACAACGGCACGATGTTCTCCACCGGCAATCATCCGGTGGAAACCCTGTTGCCCATGTACCACCTGGACAAGGCCGGGTTCGGTTTTGATATCGCCACCTTGTCGGGCAACCCGGTCAAGTTCGAGTTCTGGGCCATGCCCTCCGAAGATGTCGAGGTCAAAGGCCTGTATGCCAAGTACCGCGACCAGTTCAAGCAACCCTTGAAGCTGGCCGAGGTCCTGGACAACGCCCTGGGCGCCGATTCCGACTACATCGGGGTGTTCATCCCCGGCGGCCATGGCGCGCTGATCGGCCTGCCCGAAAGTGCCGAGGTGAAAAAACTCCTGCAATGGGCCATGGCCAACGACAAGTTCGTCATTTCCTTGTGCCACGGCCCCGCGGCATTGCTGGCTGCCGGGCTGGGCGAGACCAGGGACTCCTGCCTGTTCAACGGTTACCGCATTTGCGCCTTCCCCGACGCCCTGGACGCCCAGACCCCGGACATCGGCTACATGCCCGGCCACCTGACCTGGAAGTTCGGCGAGCAGCTGTCCGCCCTGGGGATCGAGATCCTCAACCAGGACATTTCCGGGGCGGTGCACCAGGACCGCAAGCTGCTCACCGGCGACAGCCCGCTGGCGGGCAACGCCCTGGGCAAGCTGGCGGCCACCGCGTTGCTGCAAGCAGTGGCGGCCGGGTGACGGCGACCAGCGCTGAAGCGGCCCTGCACAGCGTTCTGGAATTGGAGCGCGCCACGGCGCTGCCTGCGATCCAGGCGCTGGTGCGGGGCCTGGCGGGCCCTTTCGGTTATGACCGTTTCGTGCTGTTTTCCGCCTCATCGGCCAGGGACGAAGTGCTCGAGCGCATCTACTGGGTCGAGGGGGACTGGTTCGGCGACGGCCAGGTGGTCGACGCCGCGACCTACGTGCGCCGCTGTCCGGTCACCCGGCATATCCTGGAGGCACGCGAGCCGTTCTTCTGGAGCAAGCGTGGTGACCGCTACCAGGTGGTCCGCCGCCCCCAGGGCGCCGGCCTGCATGGTCTGCAGGTACCGGTGTTCGGCCCCTTGGGCCTGGAGGGCGCCATGAGCTTGGGCGGTGAGCGGATCGACAGCAGCCCCAGGGTTCGGCTGATGTTGGGCAACGTCGCCAGTGCGGCGTTCTGTGCCGCACGGCGGTTGCTGGAGGTGGCCGTCAGCGACCCGTCCAGGCAGTTGTCGGATCGGGAGCGTGAAGTCCTGGCCTGGACCGCCGCCGGCAAGCGCCAGGCCGATATCGCCGTGACGCTGGGGTTATCCGGGCGCACCGTGGAAAACCACCTGCGGTCGGCGCGTCGACGCCTGGGCGCCAGTACTACCGCACAAGCCATCAAGGTGGCGGTGCGCAACGGCGAATTGGACGCCGTGCCCGGCCGCCAGGAGCCGTAGCCGAGTTGCCGGGCAGGGCACGGCCGAGGTCGTCATGGACAACCTCGGCCTGGGCTCCGGGGCTAGTGGGCGACGGTCAGCACCACCTTGCCGATGTGCTGGCCGGACTCCATCAGGGCGTGGGCCTGGTCGGCATCCGTCAAGGCGAAGGTCTTGAAGATCAATGGCTTGACCGCGCCGCTCTGGACGTGGGGCCAGACGTTGGATTCCAGCTCGGCGATGATCCCGGCCTTGTCCTCTGGGCTGCGCGAGCGCAGGGTCGAGCCCAGGTGGGTTAGGCGCTTGACCAGCATCGGGAACAGGTCGACCTGGGTCGCCGGGCCCTTGACCACGCCGATCTGCACGATCCGCGCGTTCATCGCTGCGGCCTGGAAGTTACGCGCCACATAGTCGCCGGCAATGATATCGACGATGACGTCGACCCCAAGCTGCTCGGTCCCGAGCAGCACTTGCTCGACGAAGTCCTCGCGGTTGTAGTCGATGGCCACGTCGGCACCCAGGGCCAGGCTGGCCGCCTGTTGTTGTGCATTGGCGACCGTGGTGAAGATCTTCGACGCGCCCAGGGCCTTGGCCAGCATGGTCGCCGTGGTGCCGATGCCGGAGGCGCCGCCATGCACCAGCAGCGATTCGCCGGCCTTGAACTGGCCGCGCTGGAACAGGTTGACCCACACGGTCATGAAGGTCTCGGGCAGCGCCGCGGCTTCGATCATCGACAGGCCACCGGGCAGGTGCATGGTGGTGCGCTCGTCGGCGACCGTGTACTGGGCGTAGCCGCCGCCAGTGACCAGGGCGATCACCGGGTCACCCACGCTGAAGCGCGTCACCTCGCTGCCCAGGGCCGCGACTTCCCCGGCGATCTCCAGGCCCGGGATGTCCGAGGCGCCGGCTGGTGGATCGTAGAGGCCCTTGCGCTGCAGCAGGTCGGGGCCGTTGACGCCAGCGGCGTGGACCCGGATCAGGATCTCTCGTGGGCCAGGGGTAGGCACCGCCCGGCGGGCAGGTTTCAATACCTGTGGATCACCCGGCCGGGTGATCTCGATAACAGTCATCTGCGCCTCTGGCGCACTATGGGAATGGCTCATGAATGGGTCCTGGTAAGGTGGATGCCGGCCGTTCGGGCTGGGGTGGGCAAAGGTTACGCAAGCGGGCCGGTGCCGGCGCGCGGCGATTTTGCGAGGCTGTGTTGCAATGATTCTTCATGGGGAAATCTTGAATGAACTGGGATGATGCACGGGTCCTGCTGGCCCTCGGGCGCGAGCTGACCTTGCGCCGTGCGGCGCGCGTGCTGCACGTGGACCAGGCCACGGTGGGGCGGCGTATCGCGGCCATGGAGGCGGACCTGGGATCGACCCTGTTCCTGCGCACTCCGGCCGGCTACCAGCTGACCAGCGTTGGCGAAATGGCCTTCGCGATGGCCGGGAAGATGGAGCAGATGGCCCTGGAGCTGATCCGGCGTACCGGGGGGATGGATAACGAACTGGCCGGCGAAGTGCGGATTTCCACCACCGACTCCCTGGCCTGTGATTTCGTGATGCCGGCGCTCAAGGCGCTGCACCTTGCGCATCCGGATATCCGCATCGTGCTCAACAGCACCTCCGAGGTGGTCAACCTGTCACGGCGCGAAACCGACATCGCCATCAGGAACCTGCGTCCGGACAATCCCGACCTGATCCTGCGCAAGCTGGCCGAGTGGCCGATGGGCCTGTTCGCAGCGCGCGAATACCTGGAGTGCCATGGCCAGCCCGAGCCAGGCACTGGCTTCAAGGGCCATGACCTGGTGATGTACGAGCCGTACTGGCGGGATCGTGCGCAGCCGACCTTGCTCGACGAGCCCATCGACCAGGCCCGGGTGGTGATGGCGGTGAACTCCAACATGTTGCTGCGACGCTCCATCGCCCAGGGCCTGGGCATCAGCGAGATCCCCATCGAGATGGGCCGGCGTGATGGCCTGGAGCGGATCTGGCCCGGGCGCACGGCCGGCAAGCCATATGAGGTGTGGATGGTCACCCACCAGGACCTGCGGCATACCACGCGCATGCGCCTGGTGATGGAGCACCTGGCGCGGTCCTTCGCCAATACTGGCGGGCCGGCGAATCCGCCGTTTGAATAATCCTCGGAATAATGCTGTGATTGCGCGCCTGAAGCCCGGCAGCCCTGCCTTTTCCTGAGATACCGCGCCATGGATAGCCAACAATCGACGACCCGGATGTCGCAACAGCCCGCCTGTGATACCGGGCCCCTGGCAGCGATCGCCGGCAGTGCCGCGCTGGTGCTGGAAACCAACAACCTGCGCGGCGGCAAGGACGCGGCGCAGGCCCTGGACAGCCTCAAGCACCTGGTAGCCCGCCTGGCTCGCCAGAGCCTCTGCCCGCAATCGCTCGGCCAATGGGTCATCACCCACGATGGCCTCGGGCAAGAGGCCCGGGAGGCGCTGTGCGCACTGGCCGGGCGAGTGCTGGAATTTGTCGAGATCGATCCCCGCACCGGTTACTACGAGGCCAAGAATATCGGTTTCGAGGCGGTCGACCAGGCGCGCTGCCAGTACGTGGTGTTCGCCGATGCCGACTGCCTTCCCGCCGGCCACTGGTTGGAGCAGTTGCTCTTGCCCTTCACCGAGGCGGATGCGCCCCTGGCCGTGGCCGGGCGCACCAGCTATGCCCCGAGCGTGGTCGGCAGCGCGTTGACCACCATCGACTTCATGTATTTCCCCAGCCCGCTCGGTGCCCGGGCGACCCGCAATTTCTACGCGAACAACGTGGCCTTTCGTTGTGCCACCTTCGAGCAGTATCGCTACCAGCCGCTGGACGGCGTCTACCGTGCCCACTGCCAGGTCATGGGGCTGCGCCTGCAGGCGGCGGGGGTGGCGGTACGCTACGTTCCGGCGGCCCATACCGAGCACCGGTTGCCCGACAGCCGTGGCGAAGTGTTCAAGCTGCGCTGGTTGCGTGGTGGCGACAGTGTCGACCTGACCCCCCACCTGGTGCGTGCCTATATGCCGGGCTGGTTGCAATGGCTCGGACGCAGCGGACCTATCGGCCCCTTGTGCGTGATGCTCGGGCGCCTGGGCTACAGCCTGCGCGCACTCAACCACCAGGACCTGCCGGCCGTGCATGGGCGGCGGCGCCTGGGTGCGATCCTGGCGATACTCGGTATCTCGTCCCTCGATAGCGCCGGCGCGCTGGTCCGCGGGCTGGGGTTGAACATCGGCCGTGCCAGCGCGCGCCAGGGGCAAGCCCTGTCCTATCACCGCCAGCTGGATTGATCCGCGCCGCCCCCTTGGCACTCCTACAGGAAGTTCCCATGAGCATGAAACCCCTGGCCGCATTCGGCTCCTCCCTGGCGTGCCTGGCATGGTTGGCGTGCGCCACCCCGGCCAGCGCCGCCCCCAGCGAAATC
The DNA here is from genome assembly GCF_002112765.1 of Pseudomonas sp. B6(2017). Classification (NCBI taxonomy): domain Bacteria; kingdom Pseudomonadati; phylum Pseudomonadota; class Gammaproteobacteria; order Pseudomonadales; family Pseudomonadaceae; genus Pseudomonas; species Pseudomonas sp. B6(2017). The sequence goes on from NZ_NEIQ01000013.1 coordinate 187,406, forward strand.
AACGGCCGCAGCGTGCTGCACTTCGTCTCCGGCAGTGGCTGTGCGACGGTCCAGGGCGGCGCCGCGCAAAACTGCAACCGCTTGGCCCTGGACGTGGCGGACGCACGGGCCAGCGTTGACCCGCAGGCGCGCACCATAGTGTTCAGCGTCGAGGCCCGGCCTGCCGGCAAGGGGGTGATCGGCGACGTACTGCTGCATGGCAGCGGCATTGCCAGCGACGGCCAGCGGGTGCCCTTGAGCTTGCAGGTACTGGTGCGGCGCTCGGGCAAGACCTGGAAGGCCGACACCTATGTACATGCGCCGGTGCGTGGCACCTTCCGGGATATCGCCCTGGACCCTTACCAGATCAGCGTCCACCAGGGGCGTGACGAGCACGTGCTGCTCAATCCCGAGCTGGCGCGCAAGGTCTTGGCGCAGCCATCGATCGCCGCCCGGGTCGCCAGCTATTTGGTGGTGGTGCGTCCCAGCGACGAGAAAAATCCGACGGCCGATGACATCACCATCGGCCTGGGGGTAGGGCGGATCTCGAAGTCGCTGATGCGTGCCCGCTTCAGCTCGAGGCAACCAGGCAGCCTGCCGCTGGACCAGGTGCTGGAGCAGGGCACCTGGAACCTCGACCTGCAAGCCTTGAGTGGCCAGATTCCGCGGTGGGTGGTCCAGCGCCAGCTGTTCGTCTTCGGCCTGGAGGACAGCCCCTTGCTCGAGGACGTGCGCCAGCGTGGCTTGCACAAGCACGACCGCCTGGAGCTGGGCGCGGTCAATGGCAAGGGCTACCTGCGTTACAACGGCCAGGAGCAGAGTTTCCCCGGGGCCACTGCCAGCGGTACGGCCTTCATGCGTGACAGCTTCATCGGCCTGATCCTGGCCTGGCATCGCAGCGCCCAGGCGGCCACGACTGCGACCCAGGGCGTGGACACCGCGCAGTCCGTGCCATGAGTGTTGGCGAAGCGCTTGCAAGCCAAGCGGACTTCAGTTGCCTGGACATGCCCCGGCCCCGTGGGTTGGGAGCCGTACAGGCGCGCCTGGTGGATCGTATCAAGCGCGTCGCCCTGCAGCGCCTGCATCGCAGCGTGCGTGGGGAGCGCTTGCTGCTGCGCATCTACCTGGCTGGGGAGGATGCCACCGAACGTGCGCTGCTGGATGAGTTGCTGCCGCAGTCGCCACCCTGGCTCGAGCGCCAGGTCGAGCGGCACCTGGCCGATGAGCAACGGCACGTGACGCTGTTCGCCGCGGCCCTGGGCGAGCGTGGCGGCGAAGGAACGGCACGCCTGGAACCGGATTGGCTCAGCCGGCGCAAGATCCTGCGCTGGCAGCGCCTGGCCCGTCGCTATGCGGGGCATTTCGAGCATGGCCTGCTGGTGCCGGCCTATGCCACCGGCCTGTGTGCCGAACAGATGGCGCAACGGGTGCTGAGCCGCCACTGCGCGGTCATCGGCGCCGAGCATGGGCTGTATCCGTTGCTGTCGCAGGTCCTGGCCGATGAAAAAGCCCATGTGCGCCTGTGCCAGGGCACCTTGCAACGCATTGTCGCCCCCCATGAAACCGTGCACCTGGCGCGCCTGCTCAAGGATATCCGCCGGGTCGATGCGAGCTTTGGCGTGACCGGTGCCCTGGCGATGTACCTGGCCGGCTGGGTGCTGGGCGGTGGGCGCGGCGCCATTCGATGACTCCACGCATTCTCTATCTCGCCACCGCCGATGCCCGTGGCCACCTGATGCGCGCGCAGTTGTTGGTGCATGCGCTGCGCGCGGCCGGCGCCCAGGTCGAGGTGCTGACCACGTCGGACCAGGGCCAGCGCTTCCTGCACAGTTTTGGGGTCCAGGCCGAGGTCCTTTCGCGGCACTATGCGGTGCAGTTCGACAGCCAGCAGAACATGCTGCGCCGGGCCACCAATCGCAATGTCGCCCAGTACCTGTTCCGTCCCGGGCGGATGCTGCGCGATATCCTTAAGCTGCGGCGCCGTTTGCGCGGCGTGGAGCTGGTGGTCAACGACTCCTTCCACCCGGCGTTGCTGTACATGGGCATGCTGCCGGGCTGGCGGCGCAAGGTGGTGCATGTGTACGGCGCGAGCCTGAAGGTGGCGTTGCTGAACAACTTCGACGGCATGTGGCCACGGCAGTTCGGGCGGTTGTTCGCCTGGATCGTCGGGTGCCAGATCAACGCTGCGCGGGCGCGCATCGAGCACGATTTTGCCTACGAGATCGACGATACCGTGGCCCGAGCGCTGTATCGCCTGCCGACCCCGGTGGCCCTGGCCGAGGCGGTGCAGGAACCGGCCGCGGTGGGCGCGGCGGTGTACCTCAATCCGCACTTTCGCGAACCCGGGCTGGCCGATGCCCTGGAGGCCGGCCTGGGCGATGCCGGCCTGGATCGGCACCTGGTGGGCGAGGGGTATGCCGGGCGCAACGGCTGGCTCGGGGTCGACCCGCACTGGGCCAGCCGCGCGGCCCGGGCGCAACTGCTGGTATCGGCACCCGGCATGGCGGCGCTGTCCATCGCCCGGGTCTACCAGCGGCCGATCATCCTAGTGGTGAGCGACCAGCCGGAGCAGGCCAGCAATGCGGCCCGGGCCAGCCGTTTGCAACTGCTGCACCGGGTGGTGACCTGGCGCGGCGACATTGCCGACTTTCGGCGCCAGGTGAGTGCGGCGGCGCAGCAATTGAGCGCGCTCGCCCCAGCGCCTGACGTGATGTCGGGCAACCAGCGGGCCCAGGCACGGATCGATGCCTGGGCCAACCATCTGCTTGGCTTGTGAGGGCGCCGCCTTGAGTCGCCATGTCCCCATGCCCGCGGCGAGCCGACAGCCATGACCGGCTCCTGGCCGCGTCAGGGGTCCGCCAATCCTCGGCAGGCCCTGGCGGCGGCGTTTGGCTTGCTGCTGGGGCTGGGCGCGTTCATCGGCCTGCAGCGCCTGGTCACGCCGCGTTATCAGTGGGTCACGCCGCTGGATGAGCTGATTCCTTTCGTGGCCCAGTCCTGGTTTCTCTACGTGCTGTTCTTTCCCTTTGTGCTGTTGGCGGCGGCCTACGCCAGCCAACAGGGCTTCAAGGCCTTGCGCAACGCAACCGGTATCGCCTTCGTCGTGAGCCTGTTGTGCTTCTGGCTGTTTCCCGAGCAGGTGCCCCGGCCGGATCTCGGCGAACTCGGCAGCGGCTTCCTGCAGCAGCGACTGAGCCGGATGTGGCAACTGGACCTGGCCTGCAACGGTTTTCCCAGCCTGCATGTAACCGTGACTTGCCTGGCCTGCCGAGCACTGTGGGGCCGGCGTGGCAAATGGCTGGTCGCCGGCAGCGGCCTGTTGATCTGCCTGTCGACCCTGACCCTCAAGCAGCACACCCTGGTCGACGTCGCTGGCGGCCTGCTACTGGCCCTGGCCTGCGCCTTGGCCACTCACCGACAAGGGAGCATTCGCCGTGTCCCAGCTTGAATCGCGTGCCGGGGCCAACCTGGCATTGCGCGCCTTTACCCCCGCCGCCGAGTGGTTCGTCCTCAAGCCCTGGATCGGCCTGTTGGCGTTGCTGGCCGACTGGGGCCTGATCGGCGTGGCATTCGCCTGTGCCGCCTATTGGCCGCACCCCCTGACGTACCTGCTGGCGGCGCTGGTCATCGCCCGCAGCCAGCTGGCGCTGGCGGTGATCATGCACGAGAGCGCCCATGGCGTGCTGTTGCGTCGTCAGTCGGCCAATGACCGGGTCGGCCAATGGCTGGCCGCCGGTCCGTTGTTCCTGTCCCTGCGCACCTATCGGGCCGGGCACCTCAAGCATCATCGCCAGCCCATGCTGCACGACGATCCGGTGGTGGCGGTGTTCGGCATCGGGGACTATCCACTGCCTCGGCGGCGCCTGGCCTTGCGCCTGGCGGCGGACCTGTGTGGGGCGGGGTACTTCATCAGCGCCTTCAGGTTGGTTCGCGGCGACTACCGCCACTGCCTGCCCAAGGTCGACAAGTCGCCGCGCCAGGTGCTCGGCGAAGTCCTGTCGATGCTGGTGGGCAATGGCTTGCTGCTGGGGCTGCTGGCCTGGTCCGGGCATCCATGGCTCTACCTGGGGTTGTGGTTGCTGCCGGCCATTACCTTGTTGCCGCTGATGGGGCGCGTGCGGGCGATCCTCGAGCATGCGGGCTTGCCCGCCAACGCCGACCAGAGCCAGAACGCCCGCAGCATCGTGGCGCCCAACTGGCAGACCTTCGTCTTCGGCCCCCACGGGATCCACTACCACATCGAACACCATCTCTACGTGCGCATACCCTTCTATCACCTGCGCAGCGCCCATCGCCAGCTGGCGGCCCGAGGGCTGCTGCCGGTGGAAAACCTTTATCGGGGCTATATCGCGGTGCTGCGGGATGTCAGCCGCCCGGCGCAGGACGCTGCGGGCGACTGAGGCAGGTGCACTGGCCCCAGGGGCCAGTGCCAAGGGGATGGCTAGAGCTTGGGCAGCTGTCCGACCCGGCCGACCATCTCGGTGACGATCTGCAGGTCCAGCAGGAACTGCTCCACGGTCTTGAACTCGTTGTCGGTGTGGCCGGTGTATTTCACCTCCGGACGCGCCAGGCCGAATTGCACGCCGTTGGGCAGTTCATGTACCGAGGTCGCCCCGGCGGAGGTGCCGAACTTGTGGGCCATGCCCAGGTTCTCGCTGGCCACGTCCAGCAGCGCCTTGACCCATTCGCCCTCGGGATTGCGGTACATCGGTGCGGCGACCGAGGTATTGAACTGCACCGCCACCTGGTTCTGCTTGCTCCAGGCCTCCAGCTTGTCGCTGATCTGCGCCTTCAGCGCCTCTGGCGCCTTGCCTTTGGGCACGCGCAGGTTCACCGCGACCTTCAGCGCCTTGTCATCCACGCTGACCAGGGTCGGCGAGGTGGTCAGCGGGCCCATGAAGGCGTCCGAGAAGCCCACGCCCAGCTTCTTGCCTTCGTAGTCCAGGCCCCAGTTGTCGGCGAGGTAGTGCGCGGCGTCGGTGAACGAGTTGTGCTTGAGCGCCACCTTGCCCTCCAGGCCGTGGACGAAGTCCAGCATCCGCGCCACCGGATTGACCCCGGACTCGGGCTCGGAGGAGTGGGCGGACACGCCGGTGACGGTCAGCAGCACGTCCTTGCCTTGCACCCGGGCGTCGATCTTGAAGTTGCCGCCGTGGCGCTTGACGTACTCGGCCCCGGCCTTCTGCAGGCTGGCCACCAGTTCGGCTGGCTGCTCGGTCACCAGGGTCGCCACCGAGGTGGAGGGGATCTGGTTGGTGGCCAGGCCGCCGGTCAAGTGGGTGATCTGCGCGCCCGTGCCCTCGGCGGCACGCTGGGCGAAGGTCGCCATTACGGTGCCATAGCCTTTCTCGGCGATCACCACCGGGTAGCCGCCATCGAGCGCCAGGTTGTAGTTGGGCACCGGGTTGTGTTCGAAGTAGTAGGGGATGGCATCGCCGCTGGTTTCCTCGGTGGTGTCCACCAGCAGCTTGAAGTTGCGGGCCAGGGGCAACTGCTCTTCCTTGACGATCTTCATGGCGTACAGCGCCACCACGATGCCGTTCTTGTCATCCTCGGTGCCGCGCCCGTACATCCGGTCGCCGATCAGCGTGACCTTGAACGGGTCGAGCCGGGTACCGTCCTGCAGCACCCAGTTCTCCGGGGTGACCGGCACCACGTCGGCGTGGGCGTGGATGCCCACTACTTCGTCGCCGCTGCCGGGCAGGGAGATCTCGTAGACGCGGTTGTCGACATTGCGAAACGCCAGGCCGAAGTCCTGGGCCAGGCCCTTGATCTTGTCGGCGATCTTGAGGAATTCCGGGTTCTCGTGCTGGGGCACGCCATCCACGCGGAAGGTGGGGATGGCCACCAGTTCGCGCAGGGTTTCAGTGGCGGCCTTGCCGTACTTGACCCGGGCATAGAGCCCGAGCAGGCGATGGATCTCGTTCTGCTGCTCGGCCGAGAGCGTCTTGCCGGCCAGGAAGCCATCGATGGCCGGGGCCAGGTGGGCGCTCTTGCCCGGCTGGCTCTTGGCGACCTCACCGATGAACTGGCGGAAGTCCTTGACCGAGGCGTCGTTGAAGTTCTTGAGGATGGCCGCGCTCTGTTGCGGCGTGATGTTGGCCTGGGCGACGTTGGCAAATGCCGACAGGCTGGCGAGCATCAGGGTGGCCGTGGCCAGGTGCTTGAGGGAAAAGTCCATTACGCAGGGCATTCCTTTGCAGGAGGTGGGTAGGGAATGTCTGATAGGCCAGACAGAAACCTTGCCAAGCTAACACTGCGCAGGAGGGCTGCGGGAGCCCCGGAAAGGGGAACTGTCGCACGGAAATGCAAAAGCGGCGCACAAACGAAAGATGTGTCGCCGGCGGGGCAGGGGGCGCCGCGGCGGGCGCCCCCTGCGTTGGGGACTACCTTAGATGGCGGCGTCCCACGGACGGTCGCCATGCTCGTCCTTGATGCGGGTCGGCAGGCCCATCACGTCCAGCGCCTTGAGGAACGGCTCGGCCGCCAGCTCCTCGACGTTGACCATGCGCTGCACATCCCACTCGCCACGGGCCACCAGCAGGGCGGCGGCGACTGGCGGCACGCCTGCGGTGTAGGAAATGCCCTGGCTGTCGGTCTCGGCGTAGGCTTGCTCGTGGTCGGCCACGTTGTAGATGAACACCTCGCGCGGCTGGCCGTCCTTGGTGCCCTTGACCAGGTCTCCGATGCAGGTCTTGCCGGTGTAGCCCGGGGCCAGGGAAGCCGGGTCGGGCAGCACGGCCTTGACCACTTTGAGCGGCACCACTTCCAGGCCTTCGGCGGTCTTGACCGGCTGCTCGGAGAGCAGGCCCAGGTTCTTCAACACGGTGAACACGTTGATGTAATGCTCGCCGAAGCTCATCCAGAAGCGCACGTTGGGCACTTGCAGGTTCTTGGACAGCGAGTGCACTTCATCGTGGCCGGTCAGGTACAGGTTCTGTGAGCCCACCACTGGCAGGTCGTCGGTACGCTTGACTTCGAACATGGTGTTGCTGGTCCACTGGCTGTCCTGCCAGCTCCACACCTGTCCGGTGAATTCGCGGAAATTGATTTCCGGGTCGAAATTGGTGGCGAAATACTTGCCATGGGAACCGGCATTGACGTCGAGAATGTCGATCGAGTCGATGCGGTCGAAATGCTGTTGCTTGGCCAGGGCAGCGTAGGCGTTGACCACGCCCGGATCGAAGCCCACGCCGAGGATGGCGGTGACGTTCTTCTGCTGGCATTCCTCGAGGTGTTTCCACTCGTAGTTGCCGTACCACGGTGGGGTCTCGCAGATCTTGCCCGGCTCTTCGTGGATCGCGGTGTCCAGGTAGGCCACGCCGGTATCGATGCAGGCACGCAGCACCGACATGTTGAGGAAGGCGGAACCGACGTTGATGACGATCTGCGATTCGGTCTCGCGGATCAGCGCCTTGGTCGCCTCGACATCCAGAGCGTCAAGCGAGAAGGCCTGGATATCGGCGGGCACCTTGAGGCTGCCCTTGGCCTTTACGCTGTCGATGATGGCCTGGCATTTGGAGATGTTGCGCGACGCGATAGCAATACGACCGAGTTCGTCGTTGTGCTGCGCGCACTTGTGGGCCACCACCTTGGCGACACCTCCTGCACCAATGATAAGAACATTCTTCTTCAATTTACTTACTTCTCCTTAATTACCTGCCCGTTCAGGAAAGGCTGGACAGGTAGTCTTCGAAACCAAACTCGCGAACCACTTCGACACTACCGTCGAGTTGTTTCACGACGATGGACGGCATTTTCAGACCGTTGAACCAGTTTTTCTTGACCATGGTGTAACCCGCCGCGTCAACGAACGACAGTCGATCGCCGATGGCCAGCGGACGCTCGAATTGGTACTCGCCGAAGATGTCGCCGGCCAGGCACGACTTGCCGCAGACCATGTAGGTGTGCTCGCCGTCGTTGGGGGCCATCTTGGCATTGAGGCGATAGATCAGCAGGTCGAGCATGTGCGCTTCGATGGAGCTGTCCACCACCGCCAGGTGCTTGCCGTTGTACAGGGTGTCGAGCACGGTGGTTTCCAGCGAGGCGCTCTGGGTGATCGCCGCTTCGCCGGGCTCCAGGTACACCTGCACGCCGTACTTTTCGGAGAAGGCCTTGAGCCGGGCGCAGAACGCATCCAGGGCATAGTCTTCGCCGGTGAAGTGGATGCCGCCGCCGAGGCTGACCCAGTCGACCTTGTGCAGCAGGTGGCCGAAGCGCTCCTCGATGTGATTCAGCATCTGGTCGAACAGGCCGAAGTCGCCGTTCTCGCAATTGTTGTGGAACATGAAGCCGCTGATCTGCTCGATCACTTGCTCGATCTTCGCCGGGTCCCATTCGCCCAGGCGGCTGAATGGACGAGCCGGGTCGGCCAGCAGGTAGTCGGAGCTGCTTACCTGGGGGTTGACCCGCAGGCCGCGGACCTTGCCGGCGGACTGTTCGGCGAAGCGCTGCAGCTGGCCGATGGAGTTGAAGATGATCTTGTCGCAGTTATCGAGCATTTCCTCGATCTCATCGTCGGCCCAGGCCACGCTGTAGGCATGGGTCTCGCCCGCGAACTTCTGCCGGCCCAGCTTGAGCTCGTACAGCGACGAGGAGGTGGTGCCGTCCATGTACTGCTGCATCAGGTCGAACACCGACCAGGTAGCGAAGCACTTGAGGGCCAGCAGGGCCTTGGCGCCGGATTGCTCGCGCACATAGGCGATCTTCTGCATGTTGACCAGCAGCTTCTGTTTGTCGATGAGGTAGTAAGGCGTCTTGATCATTGGGCGATCTCCGGCAGGGCCAGCCAAAAAGGTACGCATTGTGCCTTCAGTGTCCACAGATCGAAAGCACGGAAATGGATTTTCGCCGGATGGCCGCTTGTGCTCTTGCGTCATCGGCCAATGCATGCGATGAGGGGACCGTGGGCAGGCCCGCGCCCCCGGCTGTGCGAGTTGCCAGCGGCATGGCTGCCGGTCTTGCTCCTGTTCCTACGATATCGATAACGGAAGCCGTCATGAGTGATCAGCCTGCGCCTTGCAACCCCCTGAGCGACGATCGGTTCCGCCTGCTGGTCGACGCCGTGGTGGACTATGCGATCTACATGCTCGACCCCCACGGCCGGGTCGTCAGTTGGAACAGCGGTGCCAGGCGTTTCAAGGGTTACCAGGAAGCGGAGATCCTCGGCGCGCATTTCTCCTGCTTCTACACCCCTGAGGATCGCCAGGCCGGATTGCCCGACCGGGCGCTGGCGGTGGCCGCCGACCAGGGCCGCTTCGAAGGCGAAGGCTGGCGACTGCGCAAGGACGGTACGCGGTTCTGGTGTCATGTGGTGATCGATCCGATCCGTGATCCCCAGGGGTTCTTGCTGGGGTTTGCCAAGATCACCCGCGACATGACCGAGCAGCGGCGTGCCGAACAGACTCTGAAGCAGAGCGAGCAGCAATTTCGCCTGCTTGTGCAGAGCGTGACCGACTACGCGATCTACATGCTCGACCCCGAGGGCCGGGTCAGCAGCTGGAACCCGGGCGCCCAGCGCATCAAGGGCTATGCGCCCGAAGACATCATCGGCAAGCATTTCTCACTGTTCTATACGCTCCAGGACCGGGCCGCCGGCGAACCGCGCAATACCCTGGAGATCGCCGTGCGCCAAGGGCGCTTCGAGAAGCAGGGCTGGCGCATGCGCAAGGACGGTACGCAGTTCCTGGCCCATGTGGTGGTCGATCCGATCCGCGCCGACAATGGCGAGCTGCTGGGTTTCGCCAAGATCACCCGCGATATCAGCGAGGTGGTCGCGGCCCAGAAGGAGTTGGAAGCGGCGCGCGAGGCGCTGTTCCAGTCCCAGAAGCTGCAAGCCATCGGCCAGCTCAGCGGCGGTATCGCCCATGACTTCAACAACCTGCTGACGGTGATCCGCGGCAACCTCGAGTTGCTGCGCAAGCGCATCGGCGAAGATCCCAGGCTGTCGCGCCTGGTGGACAACGCGCTGCTGGGCACCGAGCGCGGCGTCACGCTGACCCAACGCATGCTGGCCTTTGCCCGCCGGCAGGAACTCAAGACCGAGGCCGTCGACCTGTACCCGCTGGTCCACGGGCTCGATGGTCTGTTGCGCAGCTCCGTGGGACCGCAGGTCACGATCCAGCTGGACGTACCCCAGGACCTGCCCGCAGTGCAGGTCGATGTCAACCAGTTGGAGTTGGCGCTGCTCAACCTGGTGGCCAATGCCCGTGATGCGATGCCCGCCGGTGGCGCGATCCTGATCCAGGCCCGGATGCCTGGCGCCGTCGACCTGCGCCAGCCACCCTGCGTCTGCCTGGCAGTGATCGATAGCGGCGAAGGCATGGATGAACAGACCCTGGCTTGCGCTACGGATCCGTTCTTTACCACCAAGGGCCTGGGCAAGGGCACCGGGCTTGGATTGTCCATGGTCCATGGCCTGGCCGAGCAACTGGGTGGCCGGCTGATGCTCAAGAGCTGCAAGGGGCAGGGCACCACCGCCGAGCTCTGGCTACCCTTGGCCACCCGCAGCGAGGCCCGCGCGTCCCGGCAACCGACAGGGGAATCGGGGCCGGTGGTCAGGTCCTTGTGCGTACTGCTGGTGGATGATGATGCCTTGGTGCTCGACAGCACCACGTTGTTGCTCGAGGACCTGGGCCATCGGGTGATCCGCGCCGCTTCCGGGGCCGAGGCCCTGGAGACCTTCGCGCAGTACCCGGGCATCGACCTGATGATTACCGACATGGCCATGCCGCGCATGGATGGTGCGCAATTGGTGGCGGCGGTTCGACAACTGCGCCCACAGTTGCCGATCGTGCTGGCCACCGGCTACGCCCGGCACCTGGGGGATGAGGTAGTCGGGTTGCCACGCCTGGTCAAACCTTATACCCAGGCGCAACTGGTGGCCGCCGTGGCCCTGGCGATGGTGCCGCGCACATCCCGGGCTCGCGGCCCGGACAACTGATACCGCGCCGCGCTGGCGGGTCTCGAGTCCCCAGGGACCTGCCTCGTTTTTTGCTCTGCAGCGAGCACATATTTAGTAATTTTCCTGCGCCAACGCCTGTCGCACCATCTGCGCATCCGACTTGACAACCCGGGTTCTGAAACAAGGCGCCGAGCCTTCCGCCGGCGCCTGCCGTCTCGCAGAAGGACACAGACATGAGCGTTGAACAAATACACGTGGATACCCTGGTGGTGGGTGCGGGCCAGGCCGGCGTGGCCATGAGCGAGCACCTGGGCAAGCTGGGCGTGCCGCACCTGGTGCTGGAGCGCAAGCGCATCGCCGAGGCCTGGCGCAGTGGCCGCTGGGATTCGCTGGTGGCCAACGGCCCGGCCTGGCACGACCGTTTCCCGGGGCTGGAATTCGACCTGGGCCCCGACGCCTTCGCCACCAAGGACCAGGTGGCGGACTACTTCGAAGCCTATGCCCGCCAGGTCGACGCGCCGATCCGCACCGGTGTCGAAGTGCGCCAGGTGCAGCGCAACGTCGGTCGTCCCGGCTTCACGGTCGAGACGTCCATGGGGCCGATCCAGGCCAATCGGGTGGTAGCGGCCACCGGGCCGTTCCAGCGCCCGGTGATCCCGCCCATCGCTCCTGCCGATACCCGGCTCCTGCAGATCCACTCCGCCGACTACCGTAACCCGCAACGACTGCCGGCAGGCGCGGTGCTGGTGGTGGGCGCCGGATCGTCCGGGGTGCAGATCGCCGATGAGCTGCAACGTGCCGGCCGCCAGGTGTACCTGTCGGTGGGCGCTCACGACCGGCCGCCACGCGCCTACCGTGGCCGTGATTTCTGCTGGTGGCTCGGGGTCCTGGGAGAGTGGGACGCCGAGATCGCCAAGCCCGGCCGCGAGCACGTGACTATCGCCGTCAGTGGTGCCCGTGGCGGCCAGACCATCGACTTCCGCGCCCTGGCCCACCAGGGCATCACCCTGGTGGGGTTGACCAAGGCCTTCGACGGCGACCGGGTGAGCTTCCAGGCCGACCTGGTGGACAACCTGGCCCGGGGCGACGAGAACTACCTGGCCCTGCTGGATGCCGCCGACGCCTACATCGCCCGCAACGGCCTCGACCTGCCGGCCGAACCCGAAGCCCGGCGACGCCTGCCGGACCCAGGGTGCGTGACGCGGCCGATCCTCGAGCTGGACCTGCGGGCCGCGGGCATCACCTCGATCATCTGGGCCACCGGTTATGCCGTGGATTTTTCCTGGTTGCAGGTCGACACCTTCAGCGAACAGGGCAAGCCCTTGCACCAGCGCGGCGTGTCCCGCGAGCCGGGGATCTACTTCCTCGGCCTGCCGTGGCTGTCGCGGCGCGGTTCGTCGTTCATCTGGGGTGTCTGGCACGACGCCAGGCACATCGCCGATCACATCGCCACCCAGCGCAAGTACCAGGCCTACGGCAGCGAGCCGGCCGGGTCCAGCGTCCATGCCTTCAGTTCCGTGGGAGCCCGTTGATGCCAGTCCATACCCGTATCCGCATGTTCAACACCAAGGACACCTATCCCAACCAGACCCTGGACAACGACCTCTGCCAGGCGGTGCGCGCCGGCAACACGGTGTATGTCCGGGGCCAGGTGGGCACCGATTTCGCCGGCAACCTGGTGGGGCTCGGCGATCCACGAGCCCAGGCCGAACAGGCGATGAAGAACGTCAAGCAACTGCTGGAAGAGGCCGGCAGCGAGCTGGCCCATATCGTCAAGACCACCACCTACCTCACCGATCCGCGCTATCGCGAGCCGGTCTACCAGGAGGTGGGCAAGTGGCTCAAGGGCGTGTTCCCGATCTCCACCGGCCTGGTGGTCGCGGCCCTGGGCCAGCCCCAGTGGCTGATGGAGATCGACGTGATCGCGGTGATTCCCGAGTGAGTGCCGTGCTGTGGTGTTTGGCGGCGCCGCTCGGCGCGTCCCAGGGGCCTTTTGGGGCCAAGGAGTTACCATGACTTTTTCCATCGTTGGGCGTTGCGCCGAAACCGGCCAGCTGGGCATTGCCATCAGTTCCTCGAGCATCGCCGTGGGCGCACGCTGTCCCTGGGTCCGGGCCGGGGTCGGGGCGGTAGCCACCCAGAACGTCACCCTGCCGGCCCTGGGCCCGCAGATCCTCGACCTGCTGGAGAGCCACAAGCTGGAACCGCAGCAGGCGCTGCAACAGGCCCTGGGGCGCAATGGCTGGAGCCAATACCGCCAGGTCACGGTAATCGACGACCAGGGGCGCACCGCGCTGTTCAGCGGCCAGCAGGCCCTGGGCACCCACAACGCCGTGGCTGGCGAGCAGTGCGTGGCGGCCGGCAACCTGTTGGCCGGGACCGAGGTCATCGAGGCCATGGTCCAAGCCTTCGAGGGCACCCCGGGGATGCTCGCCGAACGCTTGCTGGCGGCGATGCACGCCGCGATGCGCGCCGGCGGCGAGGCCGGGCCGGTGCATTCGGCGGCGCTGATGGTGGTGGACGACCTGACCTGGCCCGTGGTCGACCTGCGGGTGGACTGGGCCGAAGAGAACCCCATCGGCCAGCTCAATGACCTGTGGCAAGCCTATCGCCCGCAGATGCAGGACTACCTGACCCGGGCCCTGGACCCCACGGCGGCCCCCACCTATGGAGTGCCGGGTAATGAATGAGCCGTCGAGCCGTGAACTGCTGGCAAGGTTGGTGGGCTTCGCCACGGTCAGTCGTGATTCCAACCTGGAGCTGATCGCCTTCATCCGCGATTACCTGGCGGGCCTCGGGGTCGACAGCGAGCTGATCTACAACCCCGAGCGCACCAAGGCCAACCTGTTCGCCAGCATCGGTCCCGACGACCGTGGCGGCATCGTGCTCTCCGGCCACACCGACGTGGTCCCGGTGGATGGCCAGGCCTGGACGGTGGAGCCCTTCGTGCTGAGCGAGCATGAAGGGCGCCTGTACGGGCGTGGCACGGCAGACATGAAGGGGTTCATCGCCGCGGTGCTGGCGGCGGTACCGGTCTTGCTCCGGCGGCCGTTGCGGCTACCCGTGCACCTGGCGTTCTCTTATGACGAGGAGGTGGGTTGCCTCGGCGTAAGGCCGATGCTCGCCCGCTTGCAGGCCCGAGCGCACCGGCCAAAGCTGTGCCTGATTGGCGAGCCCACCGAGCTGCGGCCAGTGCTGGGGCACAAGGGCAAGCTGGCCATGCGCTGCCAGGTGCGGGGCGCCGCTTGTCATTCGGCCTATGCGCCCCAGGGGGTCAACGCCATCGAGTACGCGGCGCGGTTGATCGGCAAGCTCGGGGAGATCGGCACCCGCATGGCGCAGCCGCAGCACCATGACCCACGGTTCGATCCGCCTTTCACCACGCTGCAGACCGGCATCATCGCTGGTGGCCGGGCACTGAACATCGTGCCGCAGGATTGCCAGTTCGATTTCGAGGTGCGCACCCTGCCGGGCTTCGACCCCCGGCAGGTGGTGGACGAGTTGCAAGCCTATGCCCAGCAGCAGTTGCTGCCCGGGATGCGCGCCGTGCACGCCGATACCGCCATCGACCTGCAGCCCTTGAGTGCCTATCCGGGGCTGGCCACCGCGCCCGACAGCGAGGCTGCCGAACTGCTGGCGCTGCTCACTGGTTCCCGGGAGTTTGGCACCGTGGCCTTCGGCACCGAGGGCGGCTTGTTCCATGAGGCCGGCATCCCCACGGTGGTGTGTGGGCCGGGCAGCATGGGCCAGGGACACAAGCCGGATGAGTTCATCAGCCTGGAGCAGCTCGCGGCCTGCGATGCGCTGCTGCTGCGCCTGGCGGACTGGCTGGCGCAACCGGCCTGAATCGATCTCGTCCGCCGACCCTGGCACAGCCCCGCGCGCCAGCCCGGGCTGCGGTTCGCGAGGGCTCTGCGACGGGCTGTCGAGGCTTATCTTGCTACAGAGCTTTTTCATGGGACTGGAGCATATTTTTAGTATTTTTCCTCCGCTCCCCAGTGACGCACCATCGCCTTGAACTCCTATAACAACCAGGCCGTCGCAACGGCCGACGAGGGCATGCAGCGTGTTCGATCTTCGTTACTGGCAGCAACGGGCTGCCCAACAGACATTCATAGACCAGGCGCTGATCGGCGGACGCCGCCAGCCGGCGCGGTCAGGCGCGACCTTCGACGCCATCAATCCCGCCACCGGCCAGGTGCTGGCCCAGGTCAGTGCCTGCAATGCCGACGATGTCGAGCTGGCAGTGGCCAGCGCCCGCCAGGCTTATGAACAGGGGCCCTGGGCGCGCATGGCCCCCGGACAGCGCAAGCGGGTACTGCTGCGCCTGGCCCAGTTGCTGCTCGAGCACCGCGAGGAGCTGGCCTTGCTGGATTCGCTGAACATGGGCAAGCCGGTGATGGAAGCCTGGAATGTCGATGTGCCTGGCGCCGCCAACGTCTTCGCCTGGTACGCCGAGAGCATCGACAAACTCTACGACCAGGTAGCCCCCGGCGCGGCCGACAGCCATGTCAGCATCCGCCGCGAGCCACTGGGGGTGGTCGCTGCGGTGGTGCCCTGGAACTATCCCCTGGACATGGCCGCCTGGAAGTTGGCACCGGCCCTGGCGGCCGGCAACTCGGTGGTGCTCAAGCCCGCCGAGCAATCGCCGTTCTCGGCCCTGCGCCTGGCCGAGCTGGCCCTGGAGGCCGGCCTGCCCGAAGGCGTGCTCAACGTGGTACCGGGCCTGGGGCCCGAGGCCGGGCGCGCCCTGGGCTTGCACCCGGATGTGGACTGCCTGGTATTCACCGGGTCCACCGAGGTGGGCAAGTACTTCATGCAGTATTCGGCCCAGTCCAACCTCAAGCAGGTCTGGCTGGAGTGTGGCGGCAAGAGCCCGAACCTGGTGTTCGCCGATTGCCAGGACCTGGACCTGGCCGCCGAGAAGGCCGCGTTCGGCATCTTCTACAACCAGGGCGAGGTGTGCTCGGCCAACTCGCGACTGCTGGTGCAGCGCAGCATCCACGATGAATTCGTCGAGCGCCTGCTGGCCAAGGCCCGGGACTGGCGCCCCGGCAATCCCCTGGACCCGGCCAGCCGCGCCGGGGCCATGGTCGATGCACGCCAGGCTGCCAGTGTCATGGCCCATATCGAGCGGGCCCGGGAACAGGGCGCGCAGTTGGCCTGTGGTGGCCGGCGCCTGCGGATCGATGACAGCGACAACTACATCGAGCCGACCATCTTCACCGGTGTCCAGCCGCAGATGAGCATCGCCCGCGAAGAGGTGTTCGGCCCAGTGCTGGCGGTGAGCGCATTCGACAGCGAGGAACAGGCCATCGCCCTGGCCAACGACAGCGTCTACGGCCTGGCGGCCTCGCTGTGGACCGACGACCTCAACCGGGCCCATCGCGTGGCCCGGCAGCTGCGGGTCGGCACCGTGTCGGTGAACACCGTGGATGCCCTGGACGTCACCGTGCCCTTTGGCGGGGCCCGGCAGTCGGGTTTCGGCCGCGACCTGTCGCTGCACGCCTTCGATAAATACACCCAGCTCAAGACCACCTGGTTCCAGCTGCGCTGAATCCTGCTCGATGCCTTGCGGCGCCGTGCGGGTGCCGTCGCGCCTGCCGCCCTGGCGGCAGGCTCACAACAATAAGAACGGAGTATGTGGCATGACGACGAATGTCTTGGACGGGGCCACGGGTTCCGCCGCCAAGGGTGGTTTGCGCCGGGTCCTGGGCCTGGGCTCGCTGATCTCGGTGGCCGTGGGCCTGGTGGTGTCCCAGGGAGTGATGGTGATGATGCTGCAAGGCGCAGGCATGGCCGGCATGGGGTTCTTCATCCCGCTGCTGCTGGCCTACCTGCTGGCCCTGACCTATGCCTTGTCGTTTTCCGAACTGGCGCTGCTGGTGCCCCGGGCCGGTAGCCTGAGCAGCTACACCGAGGTGGCCATCGGGCACTTCCCGGCGATCCTCGCGACCTTCTCCGGCTACATGGTGGTGGCGATGTTCGCCCTGTCCGCCGAACTGCTGCTCCTGGACCTGATCATCGGCAAGGTCTACCCCGGCGCGCTGCCGCCCATGGTGGTGGCCTATGGCGTGCTGGGCACCTTCACCGCTCTCAACCTGCTGGGCATCGACGTGTTCGCCAAGCTGCAGACGGTGTTGGCGGTGGTGATGGTGGTGATCTTGCTGACCCTGGGCCTGGGGGCCATCGGCAGTCCCCAGGCCGACCTGCAACTGCCCCTGGACCAGGGCTGGAACCCGCTGCACTTCGGGGCCCTGGCCCTGGCGGCAATGGCCATCTGGGGTTTCGTCGGCGCCGAGTTCGTCTGCCCGCTGGTGGAGGAGACCAAGCGTGCGGAGCGCAATATCCCGCGCTCGATGATCATCGGCCTGAGCCTGATCTTCCTGGTGATCACCCTGTATTGCCTGGGCGCCTTGCTGTGCATCCCCCGGGACCAGCTGGCGAGCGATCCGCTGCCGCATTTCCTGTTCGCCACCACGGTGTTCGGCGAGACCGGCAAGGCGTTCCTGGTGGGCGCGGTGCTCACCGCCACCTGCAGCACGGTCAACTCGTCACTGGCGGCGCTGCCCCGCATGCTCTACGGCATGGCCCAGAACGGCCAGGCCTTTCCCCAGTTCAAGCGCCTGAGCACGGGTACCCGCACGCCCTGGGTAGCGGTGCTGTTCATCGCCGCCATCACCGGCCTGCCGATCCTGTTGCTGGGCCAGGACCCGGATTCGGTCAGCCTGCTGTTACTGGCCGCGGCCCTGGCGTGGCTCTTGGCCTACATCATCGTGCACATCGACGTGATCGCCCTGCGCCGGCGCTATCCGGACGCGCCCCGGCCGTTCCGCTCGCCGTTCTATCCCTGGCCCCAGGTGGTGGGTATCGGCGGCATGCTGTTCGCGATCTACCACGCTTCGCCGGCGCCGGAGATGACTGCGCGGATCTTCGGCAGCGCCGGGGTGGTGCTGGGGATCATCTCGTTGATCGCCGTGCTCTGGGTCAAGCTGGTGATGCACAAGCCGCTGTTCGTCCCCGAACCCCTGGTGCCGGCCGCCCCGACAAATCCTTCCGAGCAATCCACCTACAGTGCAGGAGAACGACCATGAGTGCTTCCAATCCCCAGCCGCAACGCAGCACCCGGGACTACCAGGATCTGGACGCAGCGCACCATATCCACGCCTTCCTCGACCAGAAGGCCCTCAACGCCGAGGGCCCACGAGTGATCGTGCGTGGCCAGGGCCTGCAGCTCTGGGACAACGACGGCAAGCGCTACCTGGATGGCATGTCCGGCCTGTGGTGCACCAACCTCGGTTATGGGCGCAAGGACCTGGCCGCCGCGGCCACGGCCCAGCTCGAACAGCTGCCGTACTACAACATGTTCTTCCACACCACCCACCCGGCGGTGGTGGAGTTGTCCGAGCTGTTGTTCAGCCTGTTGCCGGGGCACTACAGCCACGCCATCTACACCAACTCCGGTTCCGAGGCCAATGAGGTGCTGATCCGTACTGTGCGCCGCTACTGGCAGATCCTCGGCCAGCCGCAGAAGAAGGTGATGATCGGCCGCTGGAACGGCTATCACGGCTCGACGCTCGCGGCCACGGCACTGGGCGGCATGAAGTTCATGCATGAAATGGGCGGGCTGATTCCGGATGTCGCGCATATCGACGAACCCTACTGGTTCGCCCATGAGGGCAACTTGAGCCCGGCCGAGTTCGGCCTGCGTTGCGCCCGGCAGTTGGAGGAAAAGATTCTTGAACTTGGGGCCGAGAACGTCGCCGGGTTCATCGCCGAACCCTTCCAGGGCGCAGGGGGCATGATCTTCCCGCCGCAAAGCTACTGGCCAGAGATCCAGCGCATCTGCCGCCAGTACGACGTGCTGCTGTGCGCCGACGAGGTGATCGGCGGGTTCGGGCGCACCGGCCAGTGGTTCGCCCACCAGCACTTCGGTTTCGAGCCCGATACCCTGTCCATCGCCAAGGGCCTGACCAGTGGCTACGTGCCCATGGGTGGCCTGGTGCTGGGCAAGCGCATCGCCCAGGTGCTGGTGGAGGAGGGTGGCGTGTTCGCCCACGGCCTGACCTATTCCGGGCACCCGGTGGCGGCGGCCGTGGCCATCGCCAACCTCAAGGCCCTGCGCGACGAGGGCGTGGTGGACCGGGTCCGCGACGATACCGGCCCGTACTTGCAGCAGTGCCTGCGGGAGGTGTTCGGCAACCATCCGCTGATTGGCGAGATCCAGGGCACCGGCCTGGTGGCCGCCTTGCAATTGGCCAAGGACAAGGCCAGCCGCCAGCGCTTCGCCAACGAGAACGATATCGCCTGGCGCTGTCGCACCCTGGGTTTCGAGGAGGGGGTGATCATTCGTTCGACCCTGGGCCGGATGATCATGGCCCCGGCCCTGGTGGCGACTCGGGCGGATATCGACGAGCTGGTGGACAAGACCCGTCGGGCGATGGAGCGCACCGCGCAGGAACTGGCGATGGGGCAGTTGCCCGGGGCCTAGCATGGACGGTGCCGGCCTGTGCGGCCGGCACCATTGGTTGCAGCGAGGTGCGCGGGGCACCTCGCAGTGCCGGTCAGAGGCCGGCGCTCTCCCCGGCAACCGTCTTGGGCTTGCCGTAGTGCCACTCGTAGACCACGAACTTGAAGTCCTTGAGGTCGCCTTTTTCATCGAAGCTCAGGTCCCCGGTCGGGGTCTTGAAGGTACCGGCGTGGATCGCCTCGGCGACCTTCTCCGGATCTTCGCTCTTGGCTGCGGCGATGGCGCCGGCAATCACCTGCACTGCCGAGTAGGATGGCAGCACGAATGGGCCGCTGGGGTTTTCCTTCTTGGCTTCGAAGGCTGCCACCAGCTCCTTGTTCGCCGGGTCCTGGTCGAAGGACTTGGGCAGGGTCACCAACATGCCTTCGGAGGCATCCTTGGCGATCTGCGAGATGGAGTCGTTGCCCACGCCCTCAGGCCCCATGAAGCGCGCGGTCAGGCCCTTTTCCTTGGCCTGGCGCAGCAGCAGGCCCATTTCCGGGTGGTAGCCGCCGAAGTACACGAAGTCGACATTGGCCTGCTTGAGCTTGGTCAGCAGCGAGGAGTAGTCGCGCTCGCCGACGTTGATGCCTTCGAACATCGCCACCTTGATACCTTCCTTGCCAAGGATGTCCTTGACCGAGCTGGCGATGCCTTCACCGTACTGCTGCTTGTCGTGGAGCACGGCGACGTTGGTGGGCTTGAGCTTGGCGATGTAGCGCGCCGCCGCCGGGCCCTGGGCGTTGTCCAGGCCGATGGTGCGGAACACCATCTTGTAGCCACGGGAGGTCAGCTCGGGGCTGGTGGCGGCCGGGGTGATCATCACGATGCCTTCGTCCTCGTAGATGTCCGAGGCCGGTTGGGTGGAACTGGAGCACAGGTGGCCGACCACGTACTTGACGCCGTCGTTGACCACCTTGTTGGCCACGGCCACCGCTTGCTTGGGATCGCAGGCGTCGTCGTATTCAACGGCTTCGAGCTTCTTGCCGTCGACGCCGCCCTTGGCGTTGATCTGCTCGATGGCCATGCGCGCGCCGCTGAACTGCATGTCGCCGTATTGCGCTACCGGGCCGGTCTTGGCCCCGGCGATACCGATCCGG
The DNA here is from genome assembly GCF_002112765.1 of Pseudomonas sp. B6(2017). NCBI lineage: Bacteria > Pseudomonadati > Pseudomonadota > Gammaproteobacteria > Pseudomonadales > Pseudomonadaceae > Pseudomonas > Pseudomonas sp. B6(2017). The sequence goes on from NZ_NEIQ01000013.1 coordinate 207,897, forward strand.
ATGGTGTCGGCGGCCAGGGAATGGCAGGCGAGACCGGCGAGGATCATGGCGCTGAGCAGTTGGGTGGCTTTGTTATTGATACGACTCATTGTTGGTTCCACTCCTGTGGGTAACGGTTCTAAGGGTGTTGCGGGTGCTGCATGGATGGCCGGCTCGGCGGCCATCCGGGTGGTAGTTTGCAGCTGGTCCGGTTCAGGGCAGCGCCTTGCCGAAGGCCAGCAGCGGCGCGGTGGCGGCGCAGGCTTGCAGGGCCTGGTCGAGGTCGGCCAGCAGGTCGTCGATGTCCTCGAGGCCCACCGACAGGCGTACCAGGCCTTCGGCGATGCCGTGCTCGGCGCGCTCCTCGGGGCTGTAGGTGGAATGGGTCATGCTCGCCGGGTGCTGGGCCAGGGACTCGGCATCCCCCAGGCTCACCGCCCGGCTGAACAGTTGCAGGGCATTCATGAAACGGGTGCCGGTGGCCAGGCCACCCTTGAGTTCGAAGGCGATCATGCCGCCGGGCAATTTCATCTGTTGCCGGGCCAGGGCGTACTGGGCGAAGGACGGCAGGCCGGGGTAAGCCACCCATTGCACCAGCGGATGCGCCTCCAGGTAGCGAGCCACGGCCAGGGCGTTGGCGCAGTGGCGGTCCATGCGCAGGGCCAGGGTCTTGAGCCCACGCATCAGCAGGAAGGCATCCTGGGGCGACAGCACGGCACCGGTCAGGTCCTTCAGGCCCTGCAGGCGGATCTTCTGCGCCAGTTCCTGGCGGGTGACGACTACGCCGGCGGTGATGTCGCCGTGGCCGCTCAGGTACTTGGTGGCCGAATGCAGCACCAGGTCGGCACCCAGTTCCAGGGGGCGCTGCAGGTAGGGCGTGCAGTAGGTGTTGTCCACCACCAGGGTGAGGTCGCGGTGCTGGTGGGCGATCGCGGCCACGGCGGCAATATCGACCAATTGCATATTGGGGTTGGCTGGCGATTCGAAGTAGATCACCCGCGTGTCGGGGCTGATGGCGGCTTGCAACTGGCCTGGCTCGGCCATGTCCACATGGCGCACCTTGACCCCGAATTCACCGAGGCCGTGGTGCAGCAGGGCGAAGGTGCAGCCGTAGAGGGTACGGTTGACCAGGATCTCGTCCCCCGGACGCAGCAAGGTCCAGAGGGTGGCGGCGATGGCCCCCATGCCGGAGCCGAAGGCCACCGCGGCCTCGCCGTGCTCCAGGTCGGCCATGCGTGACTCCAGCAGGGCCAGGGTCGGGTTGCCGATACGGGTGTAGAAATAGCCGGGCTCTTCGCCGGCAAAGCAGCCGGCGCCGTATTCGGCGGTGGCGAAGGTGAAGGTGGATGTCAGGTAGATCGGCGGGATCAACGCACCCTGGTGCTGCTGGGGGTCGTAGCCGTGATGGATGGCGCGGGTGGAAAAACCAAGGTCACTGTTTTTATTGTTCATGGTGGACGCTCCTGATTTGCTCTAATGCTATGCTCAAATCCGGCGCAGTATTTTCTAATCTTGCCCCTGTAAAAGCGCTAGATTGGAATAAAAAACCATAAAAACAATATAAAGAGGCAAAATATGCCCGCTGGACTGGATCGTACCGACAAAGCCCTGCTGGTCGCTCTGCAAGACAACGCACGGCTGACCACCGCCGAACTGGCCGACAGTGTCGCGCTCACCACCTCGCCCTGCTGGCGCCGGGTCAAGCTCCTGGAAGAGAGCGGGGTGATCACCGGCTACCAGGCGATCCTCTCGCCCAAGGCCCTGGGTTATGGCGTCACCGCGTTCGTCAGCGTGATGATGGAATCCCACTCCCGCGAGACCGCCCGGGCCTTCGAGCAACGGCTGCTGGACATCCCCGAGATCATCGCCTGCCACAACGTCTCCGGGCGTTATGACTTTCTCCTCGAAGTGCTGGCCAGGGACCTGGAGTCCTTCGGCGAGTTCGCCCGCGAAGTGCTGCAGACCCTGCCGGCGGTCAAGGAGATCTACTCCAGTTTCTCGTTCAAGTCGGTCAAGCCGGCGCGGTTGATCCCGGTGCTGCAGCAAGGCGGCTGACGGCAGCGCGGATCAGTGCAAGTGCTGCTGGTCCAGGTACTCTTTCAGGCATTCGATGAACGCCTGGTGCTTGCGCGTTTGCCGCCGGTGCACCGGGTAGATCGCGTGGATCCGCGGGCCGAACTGCTCCGGATCGAGCACCGCCTCCGGTAGCAGTTGCACCAGTTCGCCGCGTTGCAGGTAGGGCGCCGCGCTCCACTGCGGGCACAGTTGCAGGCCCAGGCCGGCCAGCAGCGCGCCGAACAGGAAATCGTAGTTGTCGCTAGCCAGCCGTGGCACGGGCTGGGCCACTCGATGCTGCTGGCCCCCGAGGCTGAAGCGCCAGAAGTGCGGGTTCAGCGCCGGGTGGCGGAAGATCAGCCAGTCGTGTTCGTGGAAGGTCTGCGGGGTCACCGCCAGCGGCTTGCGTTGCAGGTAGCGCGGGCTGGCACAGAGCAGGATGCGGTTGGCGGTCAGTGGCCGGGCGATCAGGTCCGGCAGGTCCACCGGGCCGTCGCGCACCGCCAGGTCGTAGCCGCCAGCGAGCAGGTCGACGAACTCGTCGGTCAGCTCCACTTCCAGGCGCATCTGCGGGTAGAGCTCGAGAAAGCGGTAGCACACCGCGTTGAGAAAGGCCGGGGCAAAGGAGGGCGGTGCCACCAGGCGCAAGGTGCCACACATTTGCTGTTGCAGCTGGTCGATGTGTTCCTGGGCCTGTTGCAGTTGGAACAGCACCTGGCGAGCACTGGCCAGGTAGAGATGCCCGGCCTCGGTCAGGGCGATGCGGCGCGTGGAGCGTTCGAACAGCCGCGTGCCCAGTTGAGTCTCCAGGTGCGTCACCGCCTTGGTCAGGGCCGAGGTGGTCTTGCCCAGGCAGGCGGCGGCGCGGGTGAAGCTGCCCTGGTCGGCGGTGGCGACGAACATGCTGATGGCGCCCAGTTGGTCCATGGGTCTTGCCTCTTTGGAAAGAATGAGTTGCTCGGCGCAGTATTCTTAAATCCCCCCGGGCTTGGCTAGTCTCGTGGCCATTCTGACCAAGGGGTGTCAACGACAATGAAAAACGCTCTGAAGATCACGCTGGCCTCGGCGCTGGCTTGCATATCGCTGCCGAGCCTGGCGGCGGTGGACCTGCTGCTCTACAACGGCAAGGTGTTTACCGCCGAGCAGGGCCGGCCCCTGCAGCAGGCGCTGGCGGTGGAGCAGGGGCGGATCGTCAGGGTCGGTAGCGACGCCCAGGTGCTGGCGCTCAAGGCGGCCGGCACCCAGGTGGTCGACTTGCAGGGCAAGGTGCTGATGCCCGGCTTCATCGACAGTCACAGCCACGCGATCTTCGGCGGTCTCAAGCTCAAGGCCGCGGACCTGGAAAGCCAGCAGTTGCCGCTGGATGAACTGGAGCGGCGCCTGCGCGGCTGGCGCGACGACGGCAAGGCGCGCCATGGCGATACCCTGAGCGTCAGCGGTTTTCCTTCCACCTACTGGAGCCAGGTGGATGCGCTGGAACAACGCTTCAACCAGGGCGAGTGGGCGGATACACCGATCCTGTTCGTCGGCTGGGACTACCACACCGGCTGGGCCAACCGCGCCATGCTCAAGCGCGCCGGCATCGACGCCCAGCGGGTCAAGGCGCTGACGGGCGAGGCGGTGGCGACCATCGGTCACCATCCCGATGGCACGCCCAATGGCTTCGTTGCCGATGCCGGGCTCTCGGCCCTGACCTCCCAGGTACCGGCGCCGAGTTTCGAACAGATGCTCGAGGCCGGGCGTGCCGCCAGGGACCTGAACCACAGCCTGGGCATCACCGCACTGATGGATCCGGCGGCCAACGCGGTACCCAGTGACGCGCTGTTCGCCATGCATCCCACGGCCCAGACCGTGGGCGTCTTGCCGGTGTACAAGGCGCTGGCCGAGCAAGGCGAACTGGAGCTGCGGGTCGCTGCGCTGATGGTGGCCAATCCCAAGAGCCGGCCAGCGGATCTTGCGGTGCTGGACCAGGTGCGCCGGCAGTTTCTCGATGTGCCCAACCTGAGCTTGCCGGGGATCAAGATCTTCGCCGATGGCGTCGCCGAGTTCCCGGCCCAGACCGCGTCCTTGCTGACGCCCTACAAGAACTCGCAAAAGGGCGGCGAGCTGCTGATCGACCCGGCGCATTTCGGCGAGCTGGTCAGCGCCGCCGACGCCCGTGGCTGGCTGGTGCATGTGCACGCCATCGGCGATCGCGCGGTGCGTGAGTCGCTCAACGGCATCGAGCAAGCCCGGCGCCAGCGCCATAGCGGCGTGGTGCACTCGATCACCCACTTGCAAATGGTCAATCCCAAGGAATTCGCGCGCTTCAAGCCGCTGAACGTGATCGCTTCGATGCAGCTGTATTGGGCCTCCGCCGATGAGCTGAGCATCGACCTGCTCAAGCCCTACATCACGGCCATGCAGTTTCAGTTCATGTACCCGGCGCGCTCGTTGTTCAAGAACGGCGCCACCATCGCCGGTGCCAGCGATTGGCCGGTGAGCACGCCCGAGCCATGGAAGGCTATCGCCCAGGCGGTCAGTCGCAAGGGCCCCAAGGGGGTGTTGAACAAGAACGAGGGTATCGACCGCCAGGCCATGTTCTACGCCTACACCCGTAATGCCGCCCGCGCCATCGGCCTGGAACAGCAGATCGGCAGCCTGGTCCCGGGCAAGCAGGCCGACCTGATAGTGCTCGATCGCGATGTGTTCCAGGTCCCCGATGAGCAGTTGGCCGGCACCCAGGTATTGAGCACCTATTTCGCCGGTCGCGAGGTCTATCGCCGTCCGAGCGAATGACCTCGCGCCACTGCGCCAAAGCGGCCCGCGACCCTGTTCGCGGGCTTTTTTTCAGCCGTCGATCAGGCTCCGTCGATGGTGCTGGAGACTTTGATTCACCTGGGCTCTGGCGTTTTTTCCAATGGCTGAGAAGGCCTGCGCCAGGGCCTTTGCGGCGATTGAACAGTTGACGTTGGCAGCGGCTTGTTCCTATTCTTTGTCAATCGACAAATAATAGGAGCGTTCGATGAAAACCCTCAAGGGTCCCAGCCTGCACCTGGCGCAGTTCAGCGCCGATACCGCGCCATTCGACGACCTGCCGGGCATCGGCCGCTGGGCCGCCGACCTGGGCTTCAAGGCGTTGCAGGTCCCGGCTTGGGATGAGCGGCTGTTCGATGTCGCCACGGCGGCGCACAGCCAGGACTACTGCGATGAGGTCAAGGGTCAACTGGCCGAGCACGGCCTGGTGATCAGCGAGCTGACCACCCACATCTTCGGCCAGCTGGTGGCGGTACACCCGGCCTACGACGCGATGTGCGACAACTTCGCCCCCGAGGCCCTGCGCGGCAATCCCAAGGCGCGCACCGACTGGGCCATGGAACGCATGCAACTGGCGGCGCGGGCTTCCCGGCGCCTGGGGCTTGCTGACATGGGCACTTTCTCCGGCTCGCTGGCCTGGCCCTACCTGTTTCCCTTTCCCCAGCGCCCCGACGGCCTGATCGAGACCGCGTTCGCCGAACTGGCGCGGCGCTGGCGGCCGATCCTCGATGCCTGCGACGAGCAGGGGGTCAACCTTTGCTATGAGATCCATCCCAGCGAGGACCTGCACGACGGCACCAGTTTCGAACGCTTCTTCGACCTGGTGGATCGGCATCCGCGCTGCCACATCCTTTTCGATCCCAGCCACTTCGTGCTGCAGCAACTGGACTACCTGGCGTACCTGGACATCTACCACGAGCGCATCCGCATGTTTCACGTCAAGGATGCCGAGTTCAATCCCAGCGGGCGCCAGGGCATCTATGGCGGCTACAGCTCCTGGGTCGAGCGGGCCGGACGGTTCCGTTCGCTCGGCGACGGCCAGGTGGATTTCAAGGGGATCTTTTCCAAGCTGGCGCAATACGACTACGGCGGCTGGGCGACCCTGGAGTGGGAGTGCTGCCTCAAGGATCAGGAGGACGGCGCCCGGGAAGGCGTGGAGTTCATCAACCGCCACATGATCCGCGTCACCGAACGGATCTTCGACGACTTCGCCGGTGCCCGCATCGACCGCCAACAGATCAACGCCATGCTCGGCATCGCCTGAACCTTTCCCACGGAGATCACTATTGATGAATGCCTTTACCGACAACACCCAGGTCGATGCCAACGGCCTGGCCCATCGCTACGTGCGCATCGACGGCCAGCGGATCCATTGCGTCAGTGCCGGCAATGGCCGGCCGGTGCTGCTGATTCCTGGCTGGCCGCAGACCTGGTACGCCTGGCGCGAGGTGATCCAGGCCCTGGCCGCCAGGGGTTTCCAGGCCATCGCCGTGGACCCGCCGGGCACCGGGCAATCCGATCGCCCGGAGCATGGCTACGATACCGGCGCCGTGGCCGGTGTGCTGCACCGAGTGATGGAGCAGCTGGGGTTCGAACGCTACAGCGTGGTCGGCCATGACGTAGGCATGTGGGTCGCCTACGCCCTGGCCAGCGACCGGCCCGAGGCCGTGGAGCGCCTGGCGCTGACCGAGGCGGTGATCCCGGGGCTGGCCGAGGCGCCGCCGATCTTCGTCGAGCCGGGGCAGAACATCTTTCTCTGGCACTTCATGTTCAACCAGTTGCGCGATTTGCCGGAAGCGCTGATTGCCGGCCGCGAGCGGGTCTACCTCAACTACATCTTCGACAAGTGGTCCCATCGCCGCGAAGCGGTGGCCACCGAGGAGTACATCCAGGCCTATGCCGCCCCTGGCGGACTGCGTGCGGGCTTCGCCTACTACCGGGCGATTCCCGAGACCGTGCGCCAGAACCAGCAGCGCGCCGAACGCATGCTCGACATGCCGGTGCTGGCCATCGGCGCCGAGCATGCCACCAACGATGCACCGCTGCTGACCCTGCAGGGCCGGGCCAGTAACCTGCGGGGCGCCATCGTGCCGGACTGCGGGCACTTCATCATGGAGGAGGCACCAGAAGCCTTCCTTGCCCACTTGCTGCCGTTCCTGGAAGAGCAGGCGGGCTGAGCCCCCACCGTCGTCCCCGGGCAGGGAAAATGGCCCGGGGAGCGCGCAAATCTAATATCATTTCGTCCCGGCGCCCCGTGCCGGCCGCCGATCGGGCCCCACCGATCGCCGCTCATCCTGACGAGATACCCGACTCCCATGGCTGGAAGACCCCGCGAATTCGATCGCAACCAGGCGTTGCGCCAGGCGCTCGAACTGTTCTGGGCCCGTGGTTTCGAAACCACCTCCATGGCCGACCTGGTGGCCGCGCTGGGCATCGCCTCGGCACGGATCTACGCTGCCTTCGGCTCCAAGGAGGCGCTGTTTCGCGAAGCCATCGAGCTGTACGAGAGCCATGAGGGCGGTTTCGCCGACCGCGCGCTGGCCGAAGAGCCCAGTGCCCGTGCCGCCATCGCCCGCCTGCTCGACGAGGCCGTGCAACTCTATACCCGGCCAGGTCAGCCCCTGGGTTGCATGGTGGTGTCCTCGGCGGTGAACTGCTCCAGCGACAACGACGGCGTGCGCCAGTGGCTGGCCGAGCACCGGCGGGCGCGCACCGCCAGCATCGTCCAGCGGCTGCAGGCGGCGGTGCAGTCGGGGGAATTGGCAGGTCATGGCGATGCAACTTCCCTGGGCGATTATTACTCTACGGTGCTGCATGGCCTGTCGGTGCAAGCCCGGGATGGCGCCAGCGCCGAGCAACTGCGCAAGGTGGTGGCGCTGGCCATGGGCGTGTTCGATAACGCGCGCAACCCAACCCTTGGCTAACCTGCGATTCATTACCCTGGCTGCGCTCGCCGTGGGCGCCAGACAGCGCTACCAGCCGGGCAGGGGCCCGGTTTTTCTCGGATCCATCATCCGCTCCACCTTCGAACGAGTAGTACGACCCCGACATGAGCAATCCCCAGGCGACACCCCAAGGTAACTGGCAGTCGGTCATCGCGTTGGCCCTGGCCGCCTTTGTCTTCAACACCACCGAGTTCGTCCCGGTCGGGCTCCTGAGCGCCATCGGCGCGAGCTTCGACCTGGCCAGCGAGCAGGTCGGGCTGATGCTGACCATCTACGCCTGGGTGGTTTCCCTGACCTCTCTGCCGGTGATGCTGCTGACCCGCAACGTCGAGCGCCGGCGCTTGCTCACGCTGCTGTTCGGCTTGTTCATCCTCAGCCACATATTGTCCAGCCTGGCCACCAGCTTCGGCCTGTTGATGCTCAGTCGCATCGGCATCGCTCTGGCCCATGCGTTGTTCTGGTCGATCACCGCATCCCTGGCGGTGCGCCTGGCCCCCGCGGGCAAACAGGTACAGGCCCTCGGCCTGCTGGCCACCGGCACCTCCCTGGCCATGGTCCTGGGCATTCCCCTGGGACGCCTGCTGGGCGAGGCCCTGGGCTGGCGCACCACCTTCAGCGTGATCGCCGGCCTGGCGGCACTGCTGGTGCTGTGGCTGATCCGCACCTTGCCGCTGTTGCCCAGCCAGAACTCAGGTTCGCTGCGCAGCCTGCCGCTGCTGTTCAAGCGCCCGGCGCTGGTGGCGGCCTATGTGTTGACGGCCATGGTGGTGACGGCGCAATTCACCGCCTACAGCTACGTCGAGCCCTTCATCAAGGTGGCCTCGGGCCTGGGCGGCGACGTGGTGACCCTGGTGCTGCTGGTGTTCGGCGGCTCGGGGATCATCGGCTCGCTGCTGTTCAGCCGCCTGCACCGCCACAGCCCCCAGGGGTTCCTGCTGGTGGCGGTGGCCCTGTTGATGTTGTGCCTGGGCCTGTTGCTGCCGCTCAACGGGCATGTCTGGTCGCTGGTGGCCCTGAGCGTGGTCTGGGGCATGGCGATCATGGGGTTTGGCCTCTCGCTGCAGTCCAAGGTCCTGACCCTGGCACCTGACGCCACCGACGTGGCGATGGCGATGTTCTCCGGGATCTACAACATCGGCATCGGCGGCGGCGCCTTGCTCGGCAGCTGGGTCGGCGGGCAACTGGGGTTCGCCTATGTCGGCGTGGCCGGCGGCGCCCTGGCGGCCCTGGCGCTGATGCTCTATGGCTGGTCGAGCTGGCGCATCGCCCGCGCCACCGCGCAATGAAGCCCTGGATGTAGTCGCTGCCCCAGGCTGCGCCCGCGTGTGTAGCGCCCGCCAGGACGGTGTTGCTCGATCGTTAGCTGAAGGCCCGCCGGCCTTGTCGCAGCCTCGGCAGCAGCTACAGGGTTTCGTGCCGGGTGGCCGAAGGTTGGCTGGCCAGGCCGGTGGCGGGCTGGCTCTTCAACAGGGCACCGATCGCCACGGCATAGTCCTTGCCGGCCAGGTTCATGCTGTTGTTATGGGTGCCGCCGGGCACCAGCAGCAATGTCTTGGGTTGTGCCGCCGCAGCGAACAGCTCCCGGCTCAGGCGCGCCGGTACGTAGTCGTCCTTGAGGCCGTGGACCACCAGCAACGGCATGCCGATTTCGCTGATCTTGTCGATGGAGTCGAACTTCTGCGACATCAGCCAGCGCACCGGCAGCGAAGTCTTGGTCACTGCCGCCGCCGCGTCGCCCAGGGTGGTGAAGGTGGATTCGACGATCAAGCCGCGCGCGGCCACCGGACGCTGTTCGCTGGCGGCCTGGCGACCCAGCTCGGCGGCCAGGTCGATGGCTACCGCGCCGCCCAGGGAGTGGCCGTAGATCAGGCGCTTGCCCGCCTCGGGCTGTAATACCTTGAGGCGTTCCCAGGCCACGCGGGCGTCTTCATAGACGCTGGCTTCCGAGGGCAGCTCGCCGTGGCTCTGGCCAAACCCCCGGTAGTCGATAGCCAGCACCGAATAACCCAGGGCGTGCAACTGCTCGATGCGAAACAGTTGGCCGGTGAGGTTCCAGCGCACCCCGTGCAGATAGAGGATCGCAGGCGCATCGGCGCGTTGCGCCGGCCACCACCAGGCGTGGAGGTTCTGTCCGGCCCTGAAGCGGCTGGACTTGAGTTCCAACTCCTGCACCGCTTGCGGCAGGCCGTGGAACCAGCCGGCGGTACCAGGCTCGATGCGAAACACCAGCTGGCGTTCCTTGTGCTGCAGCACTGCGCAACTGGCCGGCAGGCCAATGACCAGCAGGGCCATGCACAGCAGGGGGAGCCAGCGACGGCCAAGGCGCTGGAGCAGGGGCGGGGACATGCGGGGGCACCATGGAGGAATCAAAACCGCGTTTTAACAGATGTCGCCAGGAAGGTCGTATAGATTTTCGTCGAGTCTCCAATGACCGCCCGGCGGGCGCCGGGCGGATTGGGTCAGAAGTTCCAGCGGGTGCTGACCATCACGTTGCGTGGGTCGCCGTAGTAAGCCGACTCGAAGAAGCCGATGTTGGTGTAGTAGCGCTTGTCGAACACGTTGTAGACGTTGAGGCTGGTGGAAAGATTCTCGGTGATTTGATAGCGCGCCATCAGGTCCACCAGCCAGTAAGGATCCTGGGACAGTTTTTCCTGGGTCTTCTTGGGCTTGTTGTTGATCATCTGCCAGCCTTCGCCTTGCCAGCGGGCACCGCCGCCCAGGGTCAGCTTGTCCAGTGGGCCGCTGAGCTTGTAGGTGGTGTAGAAGTTGAGCTGGTCTTCGGGTTCCCAGGTCGACACCTTCTGCCCAGCCTTATCGCGCATGATCTTGTGGGTGTAACCGGCTTGTACCTGCCAGTTGGGCATCAGCTCCCCGGATATCTCGGCCTCATAACCCTTGGTCTTAGCGGTCACGGGCTTATAGGCAAGCATATTGGCCTGGCTTTTGTTGAAGTCCAGGTCTTCTATCGCGCGATTTTCTTCATGCAGTTCGAAATAGGCGAGGCTGGAGTTCAGGCGGCCATCGAAGAACTCGCCCTTGATGCCGACTTCATAGTTCTTGCCTTCGTTAGGCTCGATCATCTTCTTGTTACGGTCGCGGAACTGCGTCTGCGGCAGGAAGATCTCGCTGTAGCTGGCATACAGCGAGAAGTGGTCATCGAGATCATAGGTCAGGCCAGCGTAGGGAATCACCTTGCCGCTGTCCTTGGCATCGGAGGTGCCAGTGACCTGGTAGTTGGCTATGCGAGTTCCCAGCAACAGTTTCAGGTCATCCATGAGGCTGAAGCGCCCGGTCATGTAGATCCCGGTCTGGCGGGTGACTTCATCGTTGAGCGAGGTTGGCGATCCCCAGTCCGGCTCGATGCTCTTGCCGTTCCAGGAGAAGAAATCGTAGGCGTTGCCGAAGTAGGTCGGTGCGCCGTAGTCCTTGCCTTTCCAATGCGAACGAGATGCCGAAGTACCGATCACCATTTCGTGGTCACGCCCGGCAAAGCTGAAAGGGCCGGAAATATAGGCGTCGAGACTATCGCTGGTGGTTTCACCGGTGAACTTGTTGGCGTAGATCGAGCCGATAACGGGGTCATCGGGAGTGATCGAACCCAGGGGCGCGTCATAGCCGTTGAGTTGATGGTTGTACTGTCCCTTGGCGACCCAGCCGTTGGCGAAGCTGTGCTCCAGGGTCGCGAACACCGTGCGGGTGTACTGTTCCCAACGACTCCATTTGGCGCCGTTGTTGAATGAGCGTGACATCTTCAAGGCATTGCCCGAGGCATCGTAGAGCGGCTGGCTGCCGGACCAGCTGGAGCCACGCGGATCGTTGTCCTGGTAGTCGGCACCCAGTGTCAGCAGGGTGTCGGGCGTCAGGTCCATTTCGAGGATGCCGTAGTAGACGCTGGTCTTGCGCTGATAGTGGTCCATGAACGATTGCTTGTCCTGATACGCCGCTACCGCCCGCCCGCGAACGTTGCCGGTTTCGGTGAGCGGGCCGCTGAGGTCGATCTCCGAGCGATAGTTGTTCCAGGAGCCGGCACCCAGGTCGATATGCCCCTTGAACTCGCTGGTCGGTTTCTTGCGTACCAGGTTGATGGTGCCACCAGGGCCCCCCGCGCCGGTGAGCAGGCCGCTGGCGCCCTTGAGCACTTCGACCCGGTCATAGATCGCCATGTCGGTCAGGGTATGGCCGGCTGAGTAGGCGCTGCTGCGTGTGGTGGGAATGCCGTCGTACTGGAAGCTCTGGATAGAGAAACCGCGGGCATAGTAGTTGGTGCGTTCACTGTCATAAGTCGACACGGTGATGCCCGGGGTATGGCGCATGACATCATCGATGGAGTTGAGCCCGAAGTCGTCGATGACCTGGCGAGTGACGACCGAAATCGACTGTGGTGTTTGCCGGGGAGTCAGCACCAGGCGCGTGGCCGTGGCGATGGTGCCTGGAGTGTAGGAGCCCGTGCCTTCGGTGACCGTGCCCAACTGGTTAGCGATAACGCTGGTCGTTCCCAGTTGTAAAGGGGCGCTGGCTACCTGCGAGGCCACTTGAACCCGGTAGCCTTCGCCTTCTTTCACTGCCACAAGACCCAGTGGGACCAGTAGCCGTTGCAGCCCCTCGCTGACCGCGAAACGGCCCTTGAGGCCTGGGCTGCGTAGGCTCTGGGTCAGGTTCGAGTCGACGGCGATCATGGTCCCGGACTGCTGGCCAAAGGCGCCGAGCACCTGGTCCAGGTTGCCTGGCGCGATGTCATAGCCTACAGACGGGATATCCGCAGCCAGCAGGGGCGGGCTGCAGCTGGCGATGGCAAGGCCGATGACGACCGGGCGCAAGGCCGCGGCAAGGGGCGTGAGGCGAATGTGCATAAGGAAAGTCCGTGGGTTGGAAAGGGTTGGCGCAGAGCTGTTTTCCAGCTTCTTCCCTGGTCTTGATGCACGAGATTGAAAAAACTGCCGCCGTCCTGAAAAAAACTGAGGAAAAATCAGGCCGCGTCCACGAAGGCCCAGTACCCCATTACCCGCCGGATGCGAATCGGCAGGGTCTTGGCCAGCAAATCGAGGCTGGCGTCCGGCTGGTTCAGGGAGAAGGAGCCGGAAACCCGCAGACCGGCGACTTCGGCGGCGCAGCGCAGCAGGCCGGGGCGATAGCGGTCGAGTTCGGCGATCACCTCGCCCAGGGGGCGGCGCTCGGCAAGCAGCAGGCCCTGGGTCCAGGCATTGGCCGTGGTGGGCACGACGGCCAGGGCGCCGATTTGCTGTTGGGCGACATCCACTTGCTGGCCTGGGCCCAGGTTTAGCACAGGGGCATGGGCGGTACTCACCGAGCTGCTGCCGGCCAGCAGTTGTACCCGGGTGCCGTTGATGCCCGGCAAGCCGACGCTGAGGATCAGTTGTGAGCGCGGCGCGAGCTGGATGCGTCCATCGGCGGTGATGACCTGCACGGGTGCGGCGTTGCCCAGGGTCAGCAACAGGCGGCCGCTGTTGAGCTGCAGTTGCAAGCCCTGGGGGCTGGCCTGCTGATCGAGGCTGGTGCGGGTGTCCAATTGCAGGCTGGCGCCAGCGGCCAGTTGCAACTGGCGGCGCTCGCCGGTGGCGGTGTGATAGTCGCTGAACAGCTGCGGCAACAGCAGTCGTTCGCGCACGCTCCAACTGCTGGCGGCCACCACGCCCAGGCCGACGATGCCCTTGAGCAGGGTGCGCCGCCCCGGGTGGCTGCGAGCCTGCAGCAGTTGCCGGGCGCGGGGCGCGGGCAGGCTGCGGGTGCTGTCGCGCAGGTCCTGGCCGATACCGGCCAGGCGCTGCCAGGCCAGTTCATGCTGCGGGTCGGCCCGGCGCCAGGCCAGGCAGGCGGCCTGCTGCTCGGGGCTGCTGATGCCCGATTGCAGCAGCACCAACCACTCCAGGGCCTGGTCCAGAACCTGCTGTTCCACCGCGCCCTGATCGTCCACCGGCTGGAAGACGTTCATCCCGGGTACACCGCCGCATAGCAATGGCGGTAGGCCTTGAGCATGGCTTTTTGCACCACGTTGACCGAGAGCTGCAGGCGTTCAGCAATCTGCGGGTAGGTCAGGCCTTCGAGCTGGGACAGCAGAAACACCTCGCGCACCCGGCTGCCCAGGCCGTCCAGCACCTGGCCCACGGCGTCCAGCGCCTCGAGGACCAGCAGTCGGGTTTCCGGCGAGGGCTGGTGCTGCGGCTCCAGCTGCGCAAGGGTCTCCAGGTACGCGCGCTCCAGGGCCTGGCGGCGCAAATACTGCCCGCACAGGCGGCTGGCCACGGTGTTGAGGTAGGCCCGGGGTTCGCGCAGCACCGGCAGTTGCTCGCTGCGCAAGATGCGCACGAAGGTGTCCTGCGCCAGGTCCATGGCCTGGTCATGATTGCCGAGCTTGCGTCGCAGCAGTTGCACCACCCAGTTGTGATGCTGGAGGTAGAGCTCGCCCACGGCGTGCTGGAGCGAAGGGGTGGGCACCATCGATAAGGGTTCCGAGGTCGAGGTGGGCGAAATCGGTGCTTATGGTAATGCTTCTCATTATTGGGTGCTTGAATTTTTACTACTGTCCACCAGGGCTTGTCGTCACCCTGAGCCAGGGTTGTGGGTTAAATGGTTGTAAGGTACAACTAAATACCCCATTTGCGAGGTCGCCCTTATGTCGAGCCAATCCGCTTCCCTTCTCCCGCAGTTGCGCCAGGCGTCCCGGCAGATGGTCCGCGAGCTGGGCTTCATGCAAGCCACCCTGGCCGGCACCGACTACCCGCCCTCGGCGGTGCATGCGTTGCTGGAGATCGGCCAGGGCCATGCCTTGACTGCCGGCGATCTGGTGACGCTGCTGGGGCTGGAGAAATCCAGCGTCAGCCGCCTGGTGCGCAAGCTGGTGGAGGCGGGAGAGATCTGTGAACTGGCCCATGAACAGGACGCCCGCTCGAAGAAACTGCAACTCAGCGCCCGCGGGCGCCAAACCCTGGAGGGCATCGACCATTTCGCCCAGGCCCAGGTGGCCGCGGCCCTGGCGCACCTGACCGCGGAACAGCAGCGCAGTGCTTCTGCGGGCATCGCCGACTATGCCCGTGCGTTGCGCGCGGTGCGTCTGGGCGAGGCGCCCGAGCAGCTCGCATGCGGAACCATCGCCCGGGGCTACCGACCGGGGGTGATTGGCCGTATCGCCGAGATGCACGCTTGCTACTACGCCGCCCGGGCCGGCTTCGGCCAGCCCTTCGAAAGCCTGGTGGCGGCGGACATGGCCGAGCTGATGGGGCGTTTGCACAACCCGCGCAATGAAGTCTGGGTGGCGCTGTTGGAGGAGCGGATTGTCGGTTCCATCGCCATTGATGGGGAGGGCGAGGGCGGCGAGGCGATCCTGCGTTGCTTCATTCTCGATGAGGCTGCCCGCGGCCTGGGACTGGGCCGGCGTCTGCTGGCCGAGGCGCTGGTGTTCTGCGACCGGTGGAACTTTGCAGCCACCCGCTTGTGGACCTTCAAGGGCCTGGATGCGGCACGCGCGCTGTATGAGGAACAGGGTTTTGTGCTGGTGCAGGAACAGGTGGGCGAGCAATGGGGCGCGACCGTGACCGAGCAGTGTTTTGTGCGGCCGGGAGTGGAGCCTTGTAGCCGCTGCTGAGCCTGCGAAGCTGAGCAAAGGCCCGCAGGGCCTTGCCTGGCGATTTTGGGTCGAACCCGTAGCGGCTGAAAACCTGCATCCCGGCGATGCAGTGCTCGCAGCCTGCGGCAGCGGCTACAGCCAGGCGTTCGGTGGTAGGGTTAGCCCCCTGGAAGATTATCGATCTGTGGAGTACCTCCCATGCAAGCCATCAAGCTCAGCCTGCCGGCATCCCTGGACAACCTGAAGCTCATCGAGCTGCCCGACCCGGGCCAGCCCGGCGCCGGGCAGGTCCGGGTGCGGATCCATGCCTGTTCCCTGAACTATCACGACTACGCGGTGGTGACCGGCGGCCTGCCCACCGTCGATGGACGAATTCCCATGGCCGATGGCGCCGGTGTGGTGGAGGCCGTGGGCGAGGGCGTCAGCGAGTTCAAGGTCGGCGACGCGGTGGTGTCCTGCTTCTTTCCCCATTGGCATGACGGTGGCCCGGCCATCGCCGACTTCAGCACCACCCCTGGCGACGGCGTCGATGGTTATGCCCGGCAGGTGGTGATCCAGCCCAGCCACTGGTTCACCCATGCGCCCAAGGGCTACAGCCACCCCGAAGCCGCAACCCTGACCACGGCTGGGCTCACCGCCTGGCGCGCACTGGTGGTAGACGGCGGCCTCAAGGCCGGTGAGACCGTCCTGGTGCTGGGCACGGGCGGGGTATCGATCTTCGCCTTGCAACTGGCCAAGGCCATGGGCGCCACGGTGATCGCCACTTCGTCCTCGGACGCCAAGCTGGCGCGGGTACGCGAGCTGGGGGCCGACCACACCATCAACTACCGCACCCAGCCGGAGTGGGGCGCCGAGGTGCTCAAGCTCACCGGCGGGCGGGGCGTCGATCATGTGGTGGAAGTCGGCGGCCCGGGCACCCTGGCCCAGTCCATCACTGCGTGCCGGATCGGTGGGCACATCGCCCTGATCGGCGTGCTAACCGGTTGGGCCGGGCCGGTACCCACGGCAGCCCTGATGGCCAAGCAGCAGCGCTTGCAAGGCTTGATCGTCGGTAGCCGCCAGCAGCAGGTGGAGATGGTCCGTGGCCTGGAAGCCACCGGCATCAAGCCGGTGATCGACAGCACCTTCCCCTTGGCCGAGATCGCCAAGGCCTTCGCCCATGAAGCCTCCGGCGCCCACCTGGGGAAAATCTGCCTGAGCCTTTGAGGTCCAGCCAGGGCAACGTCGGTCGCTACTCCGGCGTTGCCGTCCATACTGCTTCGACGGTGTGCCGCAATCCGCTCTGGAAGGGCTCTGGCCATGTTGAAGTTCTCCGCTCATCACTATCCCTATGCCTCGCAACGCCAGAGCGTGTTCGCTCGCCGTGGCATGGTCGCGACGTCCCAGCCACTGGCCGCCGAGGCCGGTATCCAGGTCCTGCGCCAGGGCGGCAACGCCATCGACGCGGCGATTGCCACGGCTGCGGTGCTTACAGTGGTCGAGCCCACGGGTTGCGGCCTGGGCGGTGATGCCTTTGCCCTGGTCTGGACCCAGGGCCAGCTCCATGGCCTGAGCGCCAATGGCCAGGCTCCGGCAGCCCTGAACATCGATGCGGTGAAGGCCGCGGGACATGTGCGGATGCCGCTCCATGGCTGGACGCCAGTGACCGTACCTGGCTGCCCGGCGGCCTGGGCCGAATTGTCCCGGCGCTTTGGCCGGTTGGCGTTTGCCCGATTGCTGGAGCCGGCCATCGAACTGGCCCGCGACGGTTTCCCGTTGTCGCCGGTGGTCGCCCTGCAATGGCAGCGGGCCCTGGAGTTGTTCAGCGCGCAGGGTGATCCGGTACTGGAGCCCTGGTTCGCGACCTTCCTGATCGAGGGCCGTGCGCCGCGGGCCGGTGAAGTGTTCCGCATCCCTGCCCTGGCCCAGACCCTGCAAGCGCTGGCAGCCAGCGCCGGTGAAAGCCTGTATCGCGGCGAGCTGGCCCAGCGCCTGGACGCCCATTCCCGGGCCACGGGCGGTTACCTGCGGGCCAGCGACCTGCAGGATTACCGGCCGCAATGGGTGCAGCCGATCAAGATCGATTACCGAGGCTATGAAGTCTGGGAGATTCCTCCCAGTGGCCAGGGGCTGGTGGTGTTGATGGCCCTGAAGCTGCTCGAAGGTTTCGAGTTCGACCAGCGCGACAGCCCGCGCACCTGGCACCTGCAACTGGAGGCCCTGAAGCTGGCCTATAGCGACGGCTTGCACTACATCACCGACCCGACCCATATGCGGGTGGCGGTCAGCGACCTGCTCAGCGATGCCTACAGCCGGCGCCGCCGGGCACTGATCGGCGACCAGGCCCGGCTCCCGACGGCGGGCGAGCCCCAGGCCAGTGGCACGGTGTACCTGGCCACGGCCGACGCCGAGGGCAACATGGTCTCGTTCATCCAGAGCAACTACCACGGCTTCGGTTCGGGCGTGGTGCTGCCTGACAGCGGCATCGCCCTGCAGAACCGTGGCCAGGAGTTCAGCCTCGACCCGGCCCATGCCAATTGCCTGGCCCCGGGCAAGAAGACCTTCCATACCATCATCCCGGGATTTCTCAGCCAGGCCGGGGTGCCCCTGGGGCCTTTTGGCGTGATGGGCGGCTACATGCAACCGCAGGGGCACGTCCAGATGGTTATGAACCTGGTGGACTTCGGCCTGAACCCTCAAGCGGCACTGGACGCCCCGCGTTGGCAATGGTTGGGCCAGCAGCAGGTCGCCATCGAGCACAGTGCCCCTGGCGAATTGCTCGAGGCACTGGTTCGGCGCGGGCACCAGGTCCAGGTCGCCCATGACCTGAGCCGCTTTGGTCGCGGCCAGATCATCCTGCGCGACCCGCAAAGCGCAGTGCTCTGTGGCGGCACCGAGCCCCGGGCGGACTCGCATATCGCTGTCTGGTAGGCGCTAGGTGTAGCGCCTGGGTCAGCGCTGGCCCAGGCTCTGTTCCATGCGCCGGATGCCTTCTTCCAGCAGTGCCCGTGGGCAGCCGAAGTTCAGGCGCACGAACTGCTGGCAGTCGTCGCCGAATTCCAGCCCGGCACTGAGGCCGACCTTGGCCTGTTCGAGGAAGAAGGCGTGGGGATCTTCCAGGCCCAGGCCACTGCAATCGAGCCAGGCCAGGTAGGTGCCTTGCGGTGCGTGCATGCGGATGCCCGGCAAGCGAGTGCGCAGCGCTTCGAGCAGGTAGTCGCGATTGGCTTGCAGGTAGGTGATCAGCTCCTGGCGCCAGGCGTCGCCCTGGGTCAGGGCGGCGTGGGTGGCTTCCAGGCCCAGGGGGCTGACGCTGTCCACCATGCCGGCGCGGGCGTTGTTGAAGGCCAGGCGGGTGGCGGGGTCCTGGACGATGGCGAAGCAGGTCTTCATGCCCGCGACGTTGTAGGCCTTGCTGGCCGACATCAGGGTGATGGTGCGCCGGGCGATCTCCGGGCCGAGGGTGGCGGTGGGGATGTGCCGGCGACCGTCGAAGCACAGCTCGGCGTGGATCTCGTCGGATACGATCAACGCGCCCTGTTCCAGGCAGGCCTCGGCCACTGCTTGCAGTTCTTCCCGGGGGAAGACCTTGCCCAGGGGGTTGTGCGGGTTGCTCAGCAGCAGCGCGCCGGCGCCTTGCAGGGCCTGGCGCAGTTCGGCCAGGGGCGTGGTGTAGGTGCCTTCGGCGGTGGCCTGGAACGGCACCTCGATCTTGCGCAGTTGCCAGTTGCCGGGAGCCAGGCGCAGGGGCCGGTAGTTGGGGGTCTGCACCACCACCTGCTGGTGCGGCTTGACGAAGGCGTGCAGGGCCATGTTGAAGCCCGGTTCGACCCCGGGCAGGAAGATCAGCTCATCCGGCTGCACGCGCCAGGCGTACTTGTGCCACAGGTCGGCGACGACCGCCGCGCGCAGCTCGTCGCGGGCCACGCTGTAGCCCAGCAGCGGATGCTCCAGGCGCTGGCGCAGGGCGTCGATGATCTGCGGCGCCGCGGCGAAGTCCATGTCCGCCACCCACATCGGCAATACGTCCTCGGGGTAGCGGCTCCACTTGGTACTACCGGTGCCGTGGCGTGGGTGCAGGGTATCGAAGTCGTAGCTCATGGGCGGGTCTCGTCGGCTTGCAAGGCAAAGGTGCAGAGATTCTAGCTGGCTTGTCCGGCATTGGGCATGGCCCTTGGGGAGCGCCTGCAAGGCAGCTTTTTCCTTGCCTGTGCCTCTTAAAAGCCTCGTTTCGCGATACCTGGGGTTCGGCGAACAATGGCCCCGGCATGCGCCTGTCCCTTGATATGGGATGTGCTGGCGCTGCACTACCGATCGGTTTGTTCTTCCTACAAAAACAACAGGGAGCAAGCGATGAATTGTCCTTCGAACATGACCTGGCCGGCCCCTGCACCCGGGCCCCGGGATACTTCCAACGAACCGGGCCATGGCGCCCGCGGCAACACCGCCAGGGCCTTGTGGTCCGCGGTACGGCACTGAACGAGCTTGCTCTTGCCTGGCGCGGTACCGCCCGTGGCTACGGTCGTTGCCAGGCTCATGCAGTGCGGGTTCGTGCGGGCGGACCGGCTTATTCGAGGATGGGTACATGTCCAGTATCTTGCGTTGCGGTGTTGCGTGGTCGCTGTTGGTGCTGTGCACCGGCGTGGCGGCCGAACCACGGAACCTCACGATCATCTCCTTTGGCGGCGCGACCAAGCAGGCCCAGGAACAGGCGTACTTCCAGCCGTTCAACCAGAGTGGCGCGGCTCGGGTGGTGGCCGGCGAATACAATGGCGAGCTATCGAAGATCAAGGCCATGGTCGAAGTCGGCAAGACCAGCTGGGACGTGGTCGAAGTGGAGAGCCCCGAGCTGCTGCGTGGCTGTGACGAGGGATTGTTCGAGCCCCTGGACCTGGGCAAGTTTGGTGACCCCGGGCAGTTCGTACCCGGCACCCTGACCGAGTGCGGGGTGGCGACCTATGTCTGGTCGATGGTCATGGCCTTTGCTCCGCAAAAGCTGGCCAGGGCGCCGGAGTCCTGGGCCGATTTCTGGAATCTCAAGGATTTTCCGGGCAAGCGTGGCTTGCGCAAGAGCGCCAAGTACACCCTGGAGATTGCCCTGCTGGCCGATGGCGTAGCGCCAGCCCAGCTGTACCAGGTACTGGGCACCCCGGAGGGCGTGAGCCGGGCTTTTGCCAAGCTCGACCAGATCAAGCCGTACATCCAGTGGTGGGAAGCCGGCGCCCAGCCCCCGCAATGGCTGGTGGCCGGGGACGTGGCGATGAGCGCCGCGTACAACGGGCGGATCGCCATGGCCCAGAAGGAGGGCATGCAGTTGAGCATCCTCTGGCCCCAGAGCCTGTACGACCCGGAGTACTGGGCGGTGGTCAAGGGGTCGCCGAACAAGGCGCTGGCCGAGGAGTTCATCCGCTTCGCCAGCCAACCGGAGGCGCAGAAGGCGTTCTCGCAGCACATCCCCTACGGGCCGGTGCACCGCCAGGCCCTGGGGCTGCTACCGCCTTCGGTGCAGCGGCAGTTGCCTACCTATGAAGCCAACTTGCAGGGCGCGCGAGCGGTGGATGCCGGCTTCTGGGTCGACCATGGCGAGGACCTGGAGCAGCGCTTCAACGCCTGGGCCGCCCGCTGAGCGAGCGCATCCTGGTTGGCAGGTTCAGGGCAAGGGATAGCTGCCGGGCACCAGCAGTTGCCGGTCGATCTGCTCGATCCGGGTGTGGCCACAAAGTGCCAGGGTCAGGTCCATTTCCCTGGCGATGATCTGCAAAGCCTGGCTGACCCCGGCCTGGCCCAGCGCGCCGAGGCCATACAGGTGGGCCCGGCCGATCATCGCGCCCTGGGCGCCCAGGGCCAGGGACTTGATCACGTCCTGGCCGCTGCGGATGCCGCTGTCGATCCAGACCTCGGCCTGGCCGCCAACGGCGTCGACAATGGCCGGCAGCATGGCGATGCTCGAGGGTGCGCCATCGAGCTGGCGTCCGCCGTGGTTGCTGACGATCAGCGCATCGGCGCCGCTGGCCACTGCCAGGCGGGCGTCTTCGACGTCGAGGATGCCCTTGAGGATCAGGGTGCCGCCCCAGCGTTGCTTGATCCACTGGATGTCGTCCCAGCTCAGGCAAGGATCGAACTGCTGGTAGGTCCATTCCGCCAGTTGGCGCATGTCGTGCACGCCCGTGACGTGGCCCATGATGTTGCCGAAATGTCGACGCCGGGTGCCCAGCATGCCGGCGACCCAGCGCGGCTTGCCCAGCAGGTTCAGCAGGTTGGCCAACGTCGGCCGGGGCGGGGTGCTGAGGCCGTTCTTCAGGTCCTTGTGCCGTTGTCCGCTCAGTTGCAGGTCGAGGGTCAGCACCAGGGCGTCGCAGCCTGCGGCCTTGGCCCGGTCGATCAGCCGGCCGACGAAGTCGCGGTCGCGCATCACGTACAGCTGGAACCAGAACGGCGCGGCCGTGGCTTCGGCCACGTCCTCCAGGGAGCAGATGCTGACCGTGGACAGGGTGTAGCGGACGCCGGCCGCTGCTGCGGCCCGGGCCGCGAGGATTTCGCCATCGGCGTGGACCATTCCCGCCAGGCCGGTGGGGGCGATGGCCAGGGGCATGGCCATGTCGACGCCCAGCCTGTGTACCTGCAACGAGCGATTGTCGATGTTGCGCGCCACCCGCTGGCGCAACTTGATCCCCGCGAAGTCGGCCTGGTTGGCGTGGTAGGTGCTTTCGCTCCAGGAGCCGCCATCGACATAGTCGTAGAACATCCGCGGCACCCGGCGTCGGGCCAGCCGGCGCAGGTCTTCGATGCAGGTGATGATGGGCATGGCGCACTCCTGTGTGATGGATCGCAGCAGACTAGTGCGCCGGGCCGAACAGGTTGCGGAAAACAATTCCCGGCGTGCGGGCGGTTTTTTCCCAGGTCCCGGCAAGGCGTGCCTCAACCCAGGGCGTGGGCGCTGCCCTGGACCACGGCGTCGCGGCAGATGCGTTGCAGCCAGTGGGCCAGGTCCTGGGCGGCGGGCGAGGGCTGCGGGATGTCCAGGGTGTAGTGGTAGGACGGCGGGCTGCTGACTTCCCCGAGGATCACCAGGCGTCCCTGGGCCAGCCAGCTACGCGCCAGGGATGGACGGGCCAGCACCACGCCCTGGGCATTGGCCGCGGCCTCCAGCAGCATGCCCAGGTCCAGCAGGGTCGGCCCCTGGTCGGGCTCCGGCAAATCCAGGCCGGCGGCCTGCAGCCAGGGTCGCCAGGGTTCCAGGGGCGAACGCAGCAACGGCAGCCGGGCAAAGTCCGCCGGCAGTTGCAGGGGCGTGAACCCGGCGAGCAGGGCAGGGGCGGCCATTGGCAGTAACTGTTCATCCAGCAAACGCTTGGCTGCTGGCGCGTCAAGGCTATCGCCACGGACCTCGAGGTCGCATTGGCCATTGCTGGTGTTGGACAAGGGCGCCGAGAGCTGGATCTGCAGCTCGATTTGCGGATGGCCCCGGCTATGTTCGTCAAGGCGCGGGATCAGCACCTGCCGGGCGAAGGTCGGTGGGCTGCACAAGATCAGCCGCTGCTTGCGCTGCACGGTGCGCCGGTGCTGGGGAATGTCCAGCAACTGTTGCAGTACCGGTGCCACCTGTTCCAGGTACAACTGGCCATCGGCAGTAAGCCGCAAGCTACCGCCCTGGCGCTCGAACAGGCTCACCCCCAGCAGTTGCTCGAGCCCGGCGATACGCTTGCGCAGCGCGCTGCCCGTCAACGCCAGGACGTCGGCCGCCTGCTCGAAGCTCTTCAGGCGGGCGGCACTCTCGAAGGCCAGCAACGCATCCAGGGTGGGCAGGCGGTAGTCGTTGAAAGCCTTCATGGGGATTCCTTCGGGGGCGGGCCAGCAGCGGATCTTACGGGGTGGTGCGATGCAGGGCGAGCAATGCCCGGGGATGTATGGGATCATCCGCCTCTGGCCACGGCGCAGGGAGCGGACGCTTCCAGCCCGAAAAGCCTTAGAAACCCCTCGCTAGAAAAAATATCGAATAAGAGTTGCCAGGACTGGAAAACACGTCCATAATTGCGTCCATTCCTCAGCGAGGAAACGGAAAAACTCTTTATAAATCAATAGGTTAGATAAAGAGTTGAGAAGATCGAAAAGATCCTCAAGCCGTTCCAGTTTGTACGTGTCCAGTGTTGTTTTTCAGGCATTGGACATTTGGGGCCGAGTAGCAAAATGGTTATGCAGCGGATTGCAAATCCGCCTACGCCGGTTCGATTCCGACCTCGGCCTCCACCCTTGAAAACCCCGTAGATTAACGTCTACGGGGTTTTTTATTGCCTGGGATTTGGGCAATCACTTCCGCAATTTTTTAGATCGCTTCCGCAATTAGCCTGGTTGTAGCATCGAGCTAACGGCGCTTTCACCGTTTTTGATATGAGTTGCTTTCGGTTGTCAATAGAGCAGTAGCTCGCCAGTTGCCTCTCATGGTGAGAGGCGGTCAGTTCTGCCGGATTGACGCTGGCACGAGGTTTATTCATTACTCAGGTCGTGATTCAAGAACACACCGGATCATCAGCCCGGCTACCCCTGGCAGCACCAATTACTTTCACTCTGGCGTTGAGTCAGCTCCTCCGCCAACCATCTTTCAGTGCAGCTGGGTATAAAGTCGGATTGTTGCGACTATTTTACACAAGCGGCCTCTAGATCAATGGGAGGGGATCGGGCTGCTACAGCCTGGGAGGTTAATAGGCTGTAGTTGTTTAGGTTGCGGTCTATACATCTTGAAGTGGTGCGATGCACTTTTCTTCTAGATGGATGTATTTAAATTTCACGCCCTCGGTCGACTCTTTGAAAACGGCATCAAGGTCATCAAAAGAAGCCGCAACGATGGCCTGAAAGTTATTTTGACTGGCAAGCATACGGAATAGCGCTTGTTGGCTTTTTGTGGCCATGGAGTGCTGGCCTGGCTCGTCCATCATGATGAAGCCGAGGTGATTTCCGTTGATGTCCCTGCTTGATGCTGTTTGGTAAAGAGCCATGATGTAACTCCAGATTAAGCGTACGAAGTCACTTGCGCTAGAGTTTTGGGCCATATTTCCATTGCGAACGGCCTGCGCTTTAGTTTTAGCATCTGAAGGCGAATCCACGATTTCTCGCAGCTCCAGCCGCGAAAGTTGGGGCAAAAGAGAGTCTTCGTTGAATACGATATCCGCGACATCCGCGCTATGGTAGTCGAACTCTCCTGCATTGCCTCTGAAGTGTTGCGCGAATCTTTGGATGCGCCTTTTATCCTCTTCAGAGTATCTGTCTTTGGGGATTAGCTTTCTCTTGTCTTGGTTTGCCTTGAATGCGGCTGCGAGTTTTGCCATATCTGCAAGTGCATCTTCAAGTTTGTCTGAGAACTCCTCCAAGCGTTCAATCTCCAACTCCAACAGTACTTGTTTTTTTACGGCAGCTTGAGATATTATGTTGCCTTTTGCTGCATCTTTGCGCAGGGATGAAAGTACGGAGCGCTCTTTCTCAAGCTGATTTGAAAAATTTTGGCATATAATTTCAGCGTCGCGAATTTTTAGTTCCAGGCCCGCTTCTTGTTTGGAGAGCATTTTTGCCTGGCTTTCTAGATAATGGATGTTTGTCTCAATATCCATTGCGGACCCGGTCAAATTTATGCTAACTAGCGAATCCTCGATATGTTGATGGCACGTCGGACAAGAGTCGCTTGCGGCATGTAGGTGCTTGCTGGCGCCGTACTCCCTAAGCTTCTTAGTGGTTTTATTGCGTGTCAGTTCTTCTTGAGTTTGTGTCTTGATCTGAGTGTGGGTGCTTAGAGTCGAGTTGAATATCGTTAAGTTGCTTAGTGATGTTTCATAATCACCCACCAACTTGGTGACGATTGCTGTCTGTTGTTGTAGTTCCTCGGATATTGGAGAGCTTGGAGAGCCACTTTCAGGATTGATAGTCAGCTCAAGGTCCCTGTACTGTTTCTTCAGTGTTGCGATGGTTGTATAAAGACTTGACTGCTCTCCGTTCGCACTGCGCAACGCTTCAACGTTGTTTTGGTCGAAATCTGAAGCTATCTTGTTTGGAATTCCAGTTAGATTTAGGCGTAAAAGTGCTGCTTGAGAGGAGAGTTCTTTTTGCTTGGATGTCCAGTCATTGTTCAGGCTGATGGACTCCAAATCCAGCTCCATGCGCTGAGATTCTTGATCGAAGACACCTAGGCCAAGCAAGTATTCGACAACCCGTACGCGGGCATTGCTGACGCTATAGTAGGGGATATTCGCTATATAGTCTGTCCAGCCGCGTTTTTGTTCAATTGCAATTGCAGCAAAAATAGCTTGGAGATAAAGTTTGACCCGCTTTCCGTTGGAGTCGTGAATCTTGGGAAGGTTGAGACCTAAAAAATTCTCAAGATAAGTGAAAAAGCCTTCTTGGTAAACGGCGCTGTAGTTATCGTGAATAAATTTGTAGCTGGTGCCGCGCGTGCCTGAGCCAGGCATAGGGGGTTCTATTACTTCTGCCAGTTTTGTGTTGTGAGTTTCGCTTTTGATCCAGCGCCTGATTGTACTCGTCTCACCATTATGATTTTCTATTTCTACGGTTACATAGGATTCAGTTATGTGATACTTTTTTCCGTCATGAATGACATAGTTTCTTACAGCATAAGAGAGAGCTGCCTCTCCCTTGCCGCCTACAAGCTCCTCCATGCCAAGCGAATATAGTAGGCAGTTCACGATGGTGCTTTTGCCCGAGGAATTAGATCCGCGAATTATGTTCAGGCCTTTTTGAAAATTTGTGGTGAATCCGAACTTTGATCCTGAGCAGGAGATGTCTATACGAAAAGAGTTGATATGCATTATTTATTCCCAATCCCTGGCTGTTTCTGTAACCATCTTCTCGGTGAGTTTTTTGCCAAGCAGATCTAGTTGCTTTTTTTCTTTGGCTAAAAAGTCAGAGTCGCTATTAATTTTTAGAAGAAATTCCTCTCCTGCGGGGAGGATTATTATTCCAGTCTCCTCCGGTCTCAATAGATTTTCTTCCGCAGCTATTTGGAGGGCGACTGCAAGAGCTGGATCGAATCCCCAGACAGGTATAGATAGCTGCTTATTTTGTATAGCAGCTTGGAGTTCGATAATGCGAGAGTCTTTTTTTAAAGCCCAATTTATCAGATGGAGCTTCAATAGGCTGCATTTTTGGGAGCGACCGCAAATATTAATTATTAATAGGCATTGTGCAATCTTGTATAGCGGTCTGTGTTCCGCTAAGACTGGTGCTGGGCGAGGGTTGAACTTGAGCATAGCCATGATGTTTTACTCACTATAGTCGAGTTGACAAGCGCCCAGCCAGTATGAGATTTCATTGGCTACTATTTGTGAAGCAAGAGCATAGTCAACTGAGGGGTTAAGCTCTCGAGTAAGAAGGTCCGTTAACTCGGTTCTAATTTTCTCAGTGAGCACGTCGGGTGTAGCGTTGAGGGTATCAGACCACTCTTCCACGTGCTTGTGGAATACTGAGAGAATACGCTTAACCTTTTGATATAGTAAGGGTGACGCTTTGTTTAGTTCGTCATGGAACCGGCTGTATTTGAGAAAACCCTCAAGCGTTGAAGAATAGAGGCGTTCCACCTTCGCCTTGTGGGCGCTATTCTCCATGTTGAGTTCAACTTTTTGAAAGCTCGCTGCTACTCTGGCGATAGACTTTCTTAGTATGTTTTCTTCGTAATTTATGCTTTCAAGGTCAAAAAATGGTAAGTCTAAAGTAATGCCGGGAATGTGAAGGGCTTTTCCTTGCAGTGATTGAAATGCATGGATGTCGGTTTCATAGTGATCCGCTGTGTGCAGATCTATCCTGAAGTCTGGGCTAAGTATGGAAAGATTCCAGGCTCTAGCCTCGGCTTCCTTTGCTTTCGCATGTTTTACTAGCTTGTTATCCGAAATTTCTGGCGTGACAAAACACCAGTTTTTTATAAGGGTGTCGCCTAGTCGCGCAGAAAGGTCCGCCTCATTTGTTTTCAGCTTGCCAATATCTTTTGTGATTTTGTTTCTTTGCTTGATATACAACATGTCAGGGTTGTAGTGTTTGTTAGGACAGTAGCATTGGAACGCTATGCCGGTAGCTACATACCCTTCAATTCCCCAATCCCCAGGTGAAGCGGGCATTTCGACATAGCCATTTGCACCGTGCCGATGCTTGAGTATTCGCTGTAAAAGCAATTCCCAAGAGTTCCCGTCAAATAGGCCTAACCTAGATTGAAACATCTGGTCTTGACTCCGTTCATCTATGCTTCCTGGCCCCCGAGACTAATCTTTGAGGCGATGTGGTGTATCGCAGGATACTCAGAACCTTCCACATAGGCTAGCAAGAGGCTACTACGGGCTCATTGAAGGGCAGTTTCTGGCCGTATGCTGCCGATCACAATCTTGGCAGCGTATGGTTATTTTGTCGGTTTAACGATCTCACCAACTCGCCTATAGACCTTCTTGGTCATCTCCTCTGTTGAATGCCCCAGCAATCGGCTTGCATGCGTCAGCTCAATCTCACTAGCCGCCTTCGGCCGAATGTCCTTGAACTGAAACTGCCGAATACTGACCGCCAGTGCTGGGTCTCCATTGGCCGCAGCTTTGATGGCGGCTTTCTCCCGTGCATCGTCCCAGCGGTTGCGCAGCATCTGCTGGCTCATTCGTAGCCCCGACGCGTTGGTCATCAGCGTCGACGTCCTGATGCCGTTGATGGCCCTGCGCTCCTGAAGATCCACGATAAAGGCACTCAAGCCGGACTGGACGCCTTCTTCCTCCAGCCGCAGGCGCAGGCGCTTTTCGGTCTTGCCCTGGCCTATCAGTAAGAACCCGTTGTTTAGGTCGGTGGCGGCGATCTTGAGCACGTCCGCGGGGCGTTGTCCGGTCAGGTAGGCCAGGTCCATGGCGTCCTTCAGTTCCTGCACCGCCTCGGCGTACACCGCATTCCATACGGTCTCTCCGGCGTAGTAGTCCCTGGGTTTTTCCTTGTTGCGGCGAACGCCGAAGCACGGGTTGGCTTTGTCGGTCAGGCCCCACTCTCGGGCAATGGTGAACGCGTGGGAGAGTAGGGCGATTTCTCTGTTGGCCCGGACCTTGGCGGTTCTGGCATCACGGTATTGGGCTATCACCTGGGGGGTGATCGATTCGATAGGCGCGTCTTCAAAAGCCCTCCTGAGCTGCTTGAGTTCCTTGCGGTTGTCCGACTGGGTGCGGATCGATTTGCCGGGAATGATCTCTTTT
Organism: Pseudomonas sp. B6(2017); assembly: GCF_002112765.1. Taxonomy (NCBI): domain Bacteria; kingdom Pseudomonadati; phylum Pseudomonadota; class Gammaproteobacteria; order Pseudomonadales; family Pseudomonadaceae; genus Pseudomonas; species Pseudomonas sp. B6(2017). Next base: position 236,444 of record NZ_NEIQ01000013.1, read on the forward strand.
TCGTACCGGTCGAATACGTAGCTCATCAAGTGGTTGGGCTTAGGTGGAGCTCTGCGTTCCAGCCTGGCCCATTCCACCTTGGCTTGATCAAGGTCGGTGCCCAGTGGGATCTCCTTGCGTTTGCCGGCGGCGTCCCTGCCGTCGTAGTAGTACGCCGTCCAGATCTGGCCGTGCTTGCCCTTTCTGATACGGCGCACCATGCGCGGCGGCAGGTCGCGGTTGGCTGTGGTTCTCTTACGCACGGGTCAGCTCACATTCGCAAGGTTGAGTGACCAGACTTCAGTCACGGCACTAACTGCAGAGGGTTTAACACCAGCTAACTTCATCCTGGCGTAAACCCGGCCAACGATGGGGCGTCGGGCGCCAGTCAGAACAAACTCCCAATGGTTGTTGGTCAGCCATTGGATCTGTTTGGACGGGAGCTGATACCCGGTAATGGTGTGCAGTTCGTCCTGGTCAAGTGTTTCACTCTGCAGTGCGTTAGCTGTAGTTGGGGCGTTGTTAGTGGTCATGCGGCCACCTCACTTGGAAAGTGCATAAAATGCTGTTGCTGCCACTCGCGGAACTTGGCCATTTCCAATGGCTTTAAGTCGGTCCACCCTATAGGCCACCCCATCATCCATTCGATGAATTCGGGGTTTGGGTTCAGTCCAGGGGCCTCTGGGTTGCCCTCCTGGAGCCACAACATGGCGAGGTAGTCCTCGAGATTGCTGCGGTGATGTCCCTTTCTCGCTCTTGACCATGCAACTCCGTGTGGGCCCATGCTGGCTCTGGGGGTTGGCAACAAGCCAGATGCGGTCACGCTCATGGGGCGCTCCGCAGTCGGATGCCGATAGACGTAACCATTGAGCGTCATACCCCAGTTCGGCAAGGTCACTGAGGACCAAGGCAAGGCCTCGTCCCACAAGCAGAGGTGAGTTCTCCAAGAAGACGAAGTGAGGTCGTACTTCACCGACAATTCGAGCCATTTCTCGCCAGAGGCCTGATCGGCTACCTTCAATTCCGATTCCATTTCCAGCCGCGGAGATGTCCTGGCACGGAAATCCTCCCGAAACCACGTCAACAAGGCCTCTCCAAGGTCTACCGTTAAAACTGCACACGTCAGACCAAATCGGGAAAGTTGGGAGGGCTCCATCGTTTTGTCGTTGCGCCAGAACCTGTGCGGCGTAGGCATCACGCTCAACGGCGCAGATGGTGCGCCATCCGAGGAGGTGGCCGCCGAGTATTCCGCCACCAGCGCCTGCGAAAAGAGCCAGCTCATTCACGCGGCCTCCTTCATAGACGGGAGGCTTTGGAATGGGCATGCTGAGCGTTTTTTGATGGCTGGGAGCCATGACGCATGAAGAAATTCAGCATGCCTCCAGAAATGAAAGTCGCCAGCGTATGGGTTGTCTGGGCATTTCTGGCTATAGGAGCGTTGGGATGGGCATTGTTTGTTTTGTTGGATGCTTTTGGCTTGATGGAGAAAGCTGCTGACTGGGCGCAAGCTGTCGGGTCTGTTCTGGCTATCATTGGCGCTGCTGCTTTTCCTGTTTTTCACTCCAAAAAAAATACTGCAGAAGTTCAGAGACGTACTGACGCGATCATTAGAACTGCTGCTACTTTGATTTCGAAGGAGGTCGGCCTTCTGCTTGCCTCCATGCTCGGAAACATCAAGCCGATTGATGAGCTTCAGTCTGAAATTCAAGATTGTCTTGCAAACAGTCCGCTCCTTGAGCGTCATCAGCCGAGCGAGCGTCTTTGTTTGGAGGCAAGAGAAACCGCCCGCAGGTATTGCAAGAATGGTCACGTGGCCAAGTGGCAGGGGCTTGATACGTTGGTAACGAACATAATCAGCTCCCACATGGTAACTAACCAGCAACTTATTTATATCAGTCACCTTATGAGCGCAGTCTCTGCCGCCAAGGCTGCATGCGAAATGCTGGGTGACTGGGAGCTGTCCAGAGATGACTCCCTGCCTACGGTACATAGGCTTGATCACTGTCGGCATCATGTCCGAATGACAATCGACGCTTTGAGCAGGAAAGTTTAAAGGGCTGCATCTTGTTCTATACCCCAAAACAAGCTGCGCGAGCGGCCCACTTTGAGCGTTCAGCGTTGCTCCAGGTGTGGCTGCCCCGCGCAGCTTTTCGTGGGGTGTACGCACCTCGGTGGTGCTTCGGGCAAGAGCAGTAATGCCTGCTGCTGCGCAGCAGAGGCTCTTTGTTTTCTGCGCGTCGACGCTGGCGGCGTTGCGGAGCAAAGCGGTCATGGTTTGGGCGGTGGGCTGAGCGTGCGGCATGCCGCTTTCCTCCGGTTTCTGATAGCGGGCTGGTCCTTCGATCTGCTGGCTCATGCCGCTTCCTCCTTTGCTGCTGGCTCCAGTAGGGCGGCCATGGCCAGGGCTTGATCGCGCAGTGAGCGCGAGTCTCTTTCGAGTTTTTTCCCGGTCTTGAAGGCGCTGAATGTCTCGGCGGCGATGCGCAGCAGATCCGCGATGGCCAGCAAGGTCTGGCGGTGTGCTGGCTTGAGGGCTTGGCTGTCCTGCAGATTCTTATGGAGTTCGGCCAGCCTTTGGTTATCGACTCGCACGAACTTGAGGGCGGTTGTCAGCTCGCGCAGGGTTCTCGCTTTGTCCGCTTCGGCAACGGCTTTGCCTTCCTCGATCCCGGTTGCACGGCCATTGCTTCGGCCAATCAGGTAGCCGGCCCAGTAGAGCAGGGCGACGGTGAGTATCAGTCCGATCAGGGCAATGATCTGTATGTGGGTCATGTGGTGTGCTCCGGTGGGTTTGGCTGGTGGTGGCAGCCGTTGGGTTATTGGTCGTGATCGTTGGCGTCGGCCAGTTGCTTGGCGTGTTCTTCATCCGCCCGGTAGGCGCGGATGTCGATCAGTGCGGCAACGTGGCGGATGTGTGCGTACTTCGGGGCCTTGCGGCTGCTGTCCAGGGTGGTGACGGGCAGTTGAATGCGGCCGCTGCTGATCTCGGCGGCGAACGACTGTTCGTTGAGGTTACGGAAGTACTGCACGCGGATCTTTTCCAGCGGGATCAGTACGTCGCCGAAGGTGCGATACAGTAGCTCGACGGTGGCGGTTTCCGGTGCTGGCATCAGGCGCAGCGGGGTCTGGTTGGCGCTACTCATTGGCTGGCTGGCTCTCCATGCGCTGGCGGCGTTTCGGGTGGTTCCAGGCGATCAGGCAGTGGGCTTTGGTCAGCTCGCGCAGATGCTCGGGTACCTCAAGGAGCGCAGCGTTGCGCTCCTCTTTGGTCCGTAAGGCAATGATCTGGCGGGCGTACTCCCTAGGCCACGTCACGGCGATCTGCCGGGATAGCGGGCAGGGCGAGGCCCAGTTGCTCGGCGAGCCAGGGAATGCCGGCCTGTCGAACCCGCGTTGACTGGCTGTATTGCAGGCCCAGCTCAGGATGGAACCATTTGCCTTCCTTGGTCCCCAGGTACTTACGATCGCGCGTGGGGTAGGCGGGCAGTCGCTCGGCGTTGAGCAAGCCTTTCTCTTGCATCAAGCCGATCAGCTTCGGCCGTGTGATACCGAAGTACCGGGCCGTTTCCTTGAGGTTGCGATCCATAGCGGCCCCCTAAGCAGCATGCGCGGCGGGAGTCGCCAGCGCTGCCAGGTGGTTGATGGATTCGCAGGTGGCCTTGTAGATCTCTGTATCGGAGCCGTGGACCGTGAAGCATTTGGTTCGTGGGCTTCGATGGCCAATGCTGAGAATGATGGTCGCGCCTGCACGGCTCCGGGTGCGGTGGATCGCTGCCCTGATTGGCAGCGAGAACCCCATATCAAGGTCAAGGAACCCGCCCAGGCAGACCAGGCCGAACACCCGTTCGCGTAGCTCTGCGCTGAACTTCCCGTACTCGCGCTCGGCGTGCGGGAGTGGTTGTAGCTGGACAGTCGTGTCGATAGGGCCGTTGGCCATGTCCTCGATGAAATCTGCCAGCTTGAGGTGAGTTTTCTTGTCGTTGGCCAGGGTCAGGGTATGGCGCTCGTTACCCATTTCCACGACAAAGGAGCTTTCGGCGGGCCCGCGGTCAATGTTCAAGCGAAACCTCAATGCCGTGCGCTCGGGTGAGTTGCGCAGCGTGTGGTTGAAGGTTTCGCTCAGGTTGACCTGGGCTTTGAGTAGCTGCAGCGTGCGGTTGTCGATTGAGAATCTGTTCATGCTGCGCTACCCCCGCCGTTCGGATCGAAGGGAGAGGGCCCGCGTTTTTTTGCCACGAGCTTAAGTTTTCTGTCGTGTAGAACAACCAGGCAGCCGGTATTGGATTGCAGCTGCTTGATCAGTTCTGGGTTGCTGGTGCACGCAGGATGGACGTGCAGTGTGGCAGTGGTGTGCATGGTATTGCCTCGCTCTGTGGTGGAAGAGTGAGGCAAATATCAACTATTGGTTGTTTTATGTCAAATGTAGGTTGATATTAGCTTCGGAAGCTCGACCCGATGCGTACGCCTAGGGCGCGATTAGCCTAGAAATCTATGCTGATTTGGAAATTCCGATTGATATCTGCCACGTGATTATTCGAAGATGCTCGATCGAATTCTTATAGCTGACTTGTAGCAAGGGATACCGCTATGTCAAATGAAGATGATAGAGACAAAGGGATTGGTGGGAGGGACTGCGTTCCATATTTTGACACTCATAGAGGTCAAATAATGTTCGAATTTTGGTATCTGGTTGGACTGCTGGCAGTAGCAACCATAACTATGTTTTTAATTCAATTTAAACAAATAAACATGGAGTATAATAATAAAACGTTTGTATATGCCTTGTTTGGTGGTTTCTTGGGCGGTTGGGTCTACGATGCAAAGTGGTTTTATAGAGTTACTGCAAGAGGTAAAGATGATCAGTACAAATATTTATGGCAGTGTCATAAATTCTATTGGCGGGTTTTAACGCCGTTCCTTTCGTGCCTGGTGGCGTTTGTGACATATATTCTGATTTCTTCAGGAATATTTCCTGTTGTTTTGAAGAGTTCAACTTCAGCTGGTGCGGCTTTTTCAATCTGTTTTATTTTGGGATATTTTTCTGATTTGGTCTTAAGTCGGCTCGCTGCTTGGGCTGAAGAGCTTCTACCTAAAATAAAGAAGAAAGATGCTAGTGGTAAGGGCGATGAATAAGTGTAATGTTTGTCAGGAGCTTCAGGGGGTAGCTGTAGAGGGCTGTGATCCTCGATATCAAGTGCTCGTTAATAGCCGCCAAAATATAATCCACGAAAGCGCCGATTTTGTGGTTATACCTAGCTTGGGGCCACTCAACGATTCGCATGTGATGATCGTTCCTAAAGCACATGTAAATAATTTTTCTGTAATTCATGATTCAAAATTAGCCCAAGTTCGTGCAATTTTACAGGCTTTATCGTCCTATATTGAATCGAAACATGGTAGAAGTTTGGTCTTCTTCGAAAGTGGGGCTGGTATACGAGCTAATCATTCGGGGGGATGTATAGTTCATGCGCATATTCATTGTGTATATGAGCAAGAGGAATTTGAGCGTCGTTTGTTTCAGGAAGTAGATTTTAAGGAGGGCGGTATAAGTTGGTACGCTGGGGCGGATGGTGACCTCGGTTATGTGTGGTATATGGATGGTAAGGGTAAAGCCGCTCTGTGCAATAATCCGCAGTTGCCATCTCAATTTTTGCGATACGTGTACTCTATGGGCAACGGTGATATCCGATTTTGGAACTGGAGACGTCATAACAACTTTGAAGGCGTTTTGAAGGTGGTAGATTGTTATAAGGGGTTTAAGAAATATATGGAGACTTTGCAAATTATTCAGGAATAAATGAACCTACAATTTTTCCGCATATATGGGTTTCTTCGGTGATCTCTATTATCGGATATTGTGGATTAATCGGCCTTAAGAACTGCCGCCCAGCATCAGCTACTAGTACTTTAAAAGTTGCTTCATTTGTACGCGGAACCCTAGCTATGACCCGATCTCCAATCTTGGTTTCAGCTTCAGGATCCACAAAAATTATGCATCCAGTCGGATAGCTGCGGCCCGGTCCTGGATTCGTCATTGAATCGCCAAGTACCTCCAATGCATACCCTTGGTTACTGATTGGGACAGGGCAAGAAAGCCAAGATTCGGCCTCATAAGACTCAAAGTTCGAGATCGCTTCGCACCTTGCACCGGCTTGTACCCATGAAATTAGCGGCACTTTGCCAACGCGTTGATCGATTTCGCTGATATTACTTCCGTTGGCTATGGCGAGCTGACGAACATTGCTTTCACCACTCTGCTCTTTCGGCAAAACGCCATATTCAAGCCATTCACGTCTGACCTTCAGCCACGAACAGAGCGCAGCCATGCTGTCCGCTTCCGCTATCGCATCACCATTCAGCCACTTGCTTATTGCCTGTGTTGTTTTATCGACCCCCAAATTTTTCAACTGGCGATGGATGTCCACGCCCCGTCCCCGGCTGCGTACACCGGCATCGTCAAGGGCTTCATGTAGGCGCTCACTAAATGCTGCGCGGAGGGTATTTTTATCAACCATGGGTTGAGAGTCTCACAGGGCTTGCGCAATAGTCAGTTGATCTGTAGCATCAACCGAAAGTTGATAAAAGGAGGTTGTCATGTTGGACCCCGAAGATTTTCCGAGCGCAATTGCGTTCGCGTTTGAGGCCGCAGGCGGCATTGGAGCCGCCGCGAAGGTATGCAATCGGAGCTATCAGGCATTGAACAAATGGCGTCAGGCTGCATGTCTTCCTCGGACTGATTACACCGGCGAAACCAATTACGCGGAGCTTTTAGCTACTGCAGCAGAGCGTAAAGGTAACGCCTTCCAAGCCTCTTGGCTGTTGAACGCGTCGGCTCCTCAGAAAGCAGCAGCGTAGATAGAAAAAAGGCGACCCAAGGGTCGCCCAGTTCCTCCCGGCACACACCACCACAGTGTCGCCGGGTCGCGGTTTAGGTAGGCGCGCACACCACATGCAAAAACGTCTACTTCAACCGCGCTTTCAAGGCTCGGAAGCCTTGGGTTGCTGCCTTTTCCACCACAGATAGGGCAGCTGTTGCGCCAGAGGTGAACAACGGATTGTTCGTCTCGGCACGGTGCCGGTGTCGATCTTGCGGATCTAGCCGGCGTTTGGGCCCTTACAAGCCACGCGGCAAATGTAACACCACTGCATGCCGCGCGGCACTGGCAACTTTTAGGATTAATGCCATGAGCCGTATTGCTCTGAACTGCATTGAGCGAGCCAAGCGGGAAGTCTTGCCGCTCGATCTCGCGCTTTACCATGCTGCCCGGGACTATCCCGGCGGCGCCGCTGCCATCGCCGCCACCACCGGCCGTAACCCCACCACGCTGCAGCACAAGCTGTCTCCCACCCACCCTGGCCACAGCATCAACATCCAAGAGTTTGGCGAGATCCTGGAGCTAACCAAGGATCGGCGCATTCTCGATGCGGTGCATGCCTTGGTAGGGGACACCATCTGGCAGGAGCTGGCCGAGGCTTACACCAACGATATGCCGGAGACGCTGACCACGGGCATCGCGGTGTATTTCCGTCAGGTTGCTGACCTGGCCGACACCTGGGCCAAGAGCATCGGCGATGGCGTGGTAAGTGATGCTGAGTTGGCCGAAATCCGTCTGCAGGTGTTTCGCGGCATACAGGGGCTGCTGGGCATGTTTAACCGTGCCTGCTACGTCAACCAGACCACTCGGGGGGCGGACCATGGCTGACTTGAATGAAATCATTTTGAGCATCTCCGCTCTCGATCCGTGTTTTGGAGCGAAGTTAAAAGTTGAGAAAGATTGCATTGTTTATGGTGGTTATCGGAATCGAGACGGTTACGGCAAGGTCAACCGAAAAGGCAAGGCCCATTTTGCCCACCGATATCTGTGGTCTGTTTTAAACGGTTTGCCATCTGCTGAGAGTCGAGTTCTGCATCATTGCGACAACCCTCCCTGCTGTAATCCTGAACATCTGTTCATAGGTACCCAACTCGAAAACATGCAGGATATGCGACGCAAGGGGCGTGGGCGCTGGGCATCTCAAAAGGGGCGCCCTGGCTATAAAGGACAGTCTAATCCTAGAGCTAAGCTCACTTCCGATCAGGTCAGGTGGATTCGTTCTAACCATTCATCGAAATACGGATCGCCATTTGGATCAGCGCGCCTGGCCACCAAGTTTGGTGTCAGTCGGAACACGATACTTCATATCGTATCGGGGCAGACATGGAGGGATTCATAATGGATCTCGCCGATTTTGCCAACGATCTGGTGCAAGAGCGCCTTGATCAGGCCCTCGCGGCGCGTCGGTTGTTGAGACCTGAGTTGGCGGCGCATTCCTTCCTCATCTGCGAAGACTGTGACGGTCCTATTCCTGAAGCGCGGCGATTGGCTCAGCCTGGATGCACCTTGTGCGTGACCTGCCAGGAGATCGATGAAGTGCGGAGGGCACGACATGCTTGAGGAGGTCTTGGGGCAGTTCGCCGATTACGGCCTGGAGCCCGCGCAGCCGTTGGTGTTCGGCAAGCTCACCCGCTGCAAGACGGCGCAGGATAAGGGCAAGGAGAAAAACGGCTGGTACGTGGTGCATGAGCACTACACAGAGAAGGGCGAGACTCTGATCTTCGGCAGCTTTGGCGACTGGCGTTCGGGTGTGACGCAGAAGATCAAGGTCAAACCCGGGCGGATGAGCGCCGAGGAGCGCGAGGTGATGCGCGCCCGGCAGGAAGAGGCGAAACGCCGGGCGGCAGAAGTGGCGGCTAATGCCGCGCGCCGTGCGGCAACACGAGCAGCCGGGTTGTTCAAGCGTATGCCGGAGAAGGGCAAGAGCACTTACCTGGACCGCAAGCAGGTTGTCGGCTTCGGGGTGCGCTATGCGCCACGCTCGGGGGCGTTTCTGGTGCCCATGAGCAACGTGCATAACCGGATTGTCGGCTTGCAGGTGATCTATCCCGAAAAGCAGGAAGACACCGGGCGTGATAAATCCTATTGGCCCTATGGCTTGTCGAAAGAGGGCGCTTTCCACTTGATCGGTCCCCACCCTGAACCCGGCGGGCCGGTGCTGGTGTGTGAGGGCTACGCTACCGGCGCCAGCCTGCATATGGCGACATCGCTGACCGTCGCCGTCGCCTTTGATGCGGGCAATCTCATGCCGGTGTGCAAGGCGATGCGTGAGCGCTTTGCCGGGTGCCCGATTATTGTCTGCCGGGATGATGACTGGAAGACCACGCGGCCTAACGGTGAACCCTGGAACCCCGGCAAGGAACGTGCGGAGAACGCAGCGGCGGTGGTGGGTGGCCAGGTGGTGGCGCCGATCTTTTCCGGCGAGCGGGAGATCAAGTGGACCGACTTCAACGACCTGCACTGTGCCGAAGGTTTGGAGGCGGTGCGCCGTCAGGTGCTGGCGGTGGTCAGGCCGCCCGCTGCGGGCGGCTGGCGGGATCTGTTGGCCCGCAGCGACAGCGGCATGCTGATTGCACACATGCAGAACGTTGAACTGATCCTGAGCAACGATGAACGCTGGGCCGGGGTGATCGGTTTTTGTTCGTTCAGCGCCAAGATCGTCAAGCTGCGGGTACCGCCCTATGGCGGCGACACCGGCGACTGGGCCGACATCGACGACATGCTGGTGATGAAGTGGCTCGCGCAGCAGTACAACCTGCGGGTCAAGGTCGGCAACGTGATCGAGGCGGTGAGTGTGGTGGCGCACTATCGGGCGTTTCACCCCGTGCGCAATTACCTGCGTGGCCTTGAGTGGGACCGCGTGCCCCGGCTCGATTCCTGGCTCACCGAGATCATGGGCGTTGCGCCGACCGACTACAGCTCAAAGGTCGGCAAGCGCTGGATGGTTTCGGCGGTGGGCCGAGTGATGGCGCCGGGCTGCAAGGCGGACTCGGTGATGATTCTGGAAGGTGCCCAGGGCGCCGGTAAATCCACGGCAATGAGCATTCTCGGCGGTTCGTGGTTTATGGACACGCCGTTTACCCTGGGCGACAAGGATGCGTTCCAGGCGATCCGGGGCAAGTGGATCATCGAACTGGGGGAGCTGGACAGCTTCAACAAGGCCGAGTCGACCAAGGCCAAGCAGTTCTTCTCGGCCTCGGTGGACACCTACCGCGAGAGCTACGGCCGCAGAACCATGGATGTGCCACGCCAGTGTGTTTTCGTGGGCACCACCAACCAGGATGAGTACCTCAAGGACGCCACCGGCAACCGGCGTTATTGGCCGGTGGCTTGCACCAAGGTCGACCTGGAGCAACTGCGGCAGATCCGCGACCAGCTCTGGGCCGAGGCGATGTTCTGCTATCAGGCGGGCGATATCTGGTGGGTGATCCGCGACGAGGCGCCGTTGTTCGCCGAGGCACAGGAAGAGCGCTTTGTGGTGGATGAATGGGAGGTTTCGATCCTGCAGTGGCTGGAAGAGTCGCACCTGGGGGAGACCACCACCGGCAGTCAGATCCTGGCTGAGGTTCTAAAGCTAGACCCTAGCCATTGGGACAAGCCAGCGCAGATGCGCGTCGGTTCGATCATGCATCGGCTGGGGTGGCGCAAGAAACGTATGCCGGCGTTGACGAAGAGCGGCGTGCGCCCATGGGCCTATCAGAAGCCGACCAGCTGGGGGCGCGGATCTGCATTGCAGGTGGCGCCGATGGAGGAGGAGCCTTGCTTTGATTAAGCGAATCGACGAGATGCTCAAACTCTGGGCCCAGGATCTGCACATGCCCACGACCTCGGCCATTGGCGGTGCGGGCGGCGGCAATATCATTGCAATGCTGATGGCGTGCAAAGGCGAGCTGATACGGGGCACCCGGGGCAGTCGGGTGCTGCTGGATGAATCGGCTGATATCGAGCTGATCGTCAACAAGCACCTGTCGCCCGAGCTGGCCCTGGTGGTGATGGAGCATTACTGCAATCACGACAGCTTCCTTGCCCAGAAGTATGCGCACTGTAGGTGTAGCCGTGAGACGTACTACCAGCGCCTGCACCAGGCACACTTGTTCATCGAGGGCATGCTGATGGGGAAGGTGGCTTGACGCTTACCCTTGGTGCGCTTGTCTCTGTCCTACTGGCTCGCCTTGTCCGACCGCGTTTTAACGCAGCAGGACAAGCGCGGGCCTTGTCATTCGTGGGCTGTCCTACTGTCCAACCTCTCAGCGCGTCATGCGCACACATGAGCGCAGCGGGCACGCATGACGCGTGCGGGCGCGCACGCGTGCCTTTCAATTTCTTCTTACATGCGAGAAAGGAAAGATAAAGGTAGGACAGTAGGGCAGCGCCTTGTATTTCGTGGGCTGTAGCTGTCCTGCCTGACTCGCTATCAGTGGGACAGGTAGGACAGCGCCAAAGGCGCTGATAGCCGAAATAAAGATATTCGCCGACATTGCCTAGGCGTTCACTAGACATTCACCGGGTGGCGTTAAAACAGGGTTGCTGCCACCGGAATCCACCTGTAAAAAGTGGTCATCTTCGATAGGTGCGACCGCAGAGAGCGGCAGGCACCCACACACCAAACCCGGCCCTTGTGCCGGGTTTTTGCGTTTAAGGGGTAGGCGATGACGAACGAGCAACAAGCACTGGCAGAGATGCCGATCTGGTTAGTGATCGTCCTTTCCCTGGTGGGCGGCGTGTCCGGCGAGATGTGGCGAGCAGATAAGGAAGGCGTTAGCGGTTGGGGGCTGATTCGCCGGCTCGCGTTGCGCTCGGGTGCCTGCGTTACTTGTGGGCTCTCGGTCAACATGCTGCTGTACGCCTGGGGCGGTTCAATCTGGGTTGCGGCTGCGGTTGGGTGCCTCACTGCGATGGCAGGCGCCGACGTGGCTATCAATCTGTACGAACGCTGGGCGGCCAGGCGAATCGGTGTTTCGGACCAGCCACCCAGCAGCGGGGCAGCTTGAAAGGCAGGGGCCGTCTGGCCCGCCCGGCTGGCCGGGGGCGGGGCCGGTTTTTGGGTCCTCCCCGAGGGCGGGCCCCTACACGGGTACTCGGACTCGCGGTTTCCCTGCAGCTGAGATTTGTACAGGGATGTCCGTCTTTTCAAGGACTTAGTAATGGGCAAGACAGTCAGCAAGCTGGAACTCGGCGAGATCGTCGGTCGTGATGAACGCACCCTGAGCCGGTGGCAGAACGAAGGTATGCCGGTTAATGAGTTCGGGGTAGGGCGCGGCAACGAGAACCAGTACGACACCCAGGCGGTGATTGAGTGGCTGATGCGCCAAGCGGCCTTGAACGGCAAGAAGGAATCCACCCGTGACCGGCTCGACCGGATACGCGGCGACCGCGAGGAGCTGGCGCTGGCCAAGGACCTGGGCGAGGTCGTGATAGAAGCCGAGATCGTCCAGCGCTTCGAAGCGGTGATCACCGCCGCCAAGATCGAACTGCTCAATACCTTTCCTGATGAACTGGCGGCCACCTTG